>JANQLS010000121.1 GCA_028280485.1 Planctomycetota bacterium | reverse complement strand
AGACCTAGGGTCTTTATTCATGGCCGAGTTGATCCCAACTCGGCTTAGTTCCTGTTTAATCAACAGGAACTAATTAATATTGATGCTTAAATCTTTGTTTTGAATATTGATTCCATAGGAATTAAAAATTCACAGCCTCCCCGTGAGCCGGAATTTGGCATTTGAATGAGTTCTTATACGCTTAGATAAATAACTGACGGCGAGTTATGCCTCGCTAAGGGCTTAAGACGATATTTCTCTTTAACTCCGGCTCACAGGGTGAGCCGACTACTATGGAGTGAGCTGACTACTATAAAAAAGTTCCATCCTATCGATTTTTGAGCCATAATTTGTCTCTTAGACCATTTATATGAAGGAGTACCTCATGAACAGTTCATTTATTAAAGTCTCTTTGGGGTTGTTGATCGCATCGGTTGTAGCGGGCAACTTTGTAACCATTTTTTTATTATTAGATCGTCAAGGACCCACGGGTGATTCGAATTTCGAAGTTGTCTCAGGATCCGATTCTCAGTTGAACGAATTTTCTCAAGCACTGGCTGATTTGAGAAAAGAAGTGCAACGACTCTCGAGCGACCTGGCAACTCAGTCGAGCTTGATTTCTTCTAACTCTGAAGAATCTTCTGATCCATCCCTTTCGATTGCTGGGATTCAAAACCCAAACAACAGTCCTTTGAGTGAGAAGCTGGATAACCTCGCCCAGCGCTTTGATCAATTTGAGTCGACTCTCAAATCGATGAAGGAACTCAACGATGAAGTTTCCTTGGCCAAGCTCCGAGAAACCCGTAATCAGCAATTTCGAACCGAAAGTGGTTTTACCTATGCCGATGAGTTGATCGCGGAGAAAAAGTTCGCGGTAGGTGCGAACGGGATCATGGAGTTTTTAGATGAATTTCCTGATCATCCCGATGCTCGAGACCTGATGGGAAAAGCTCGTCAAGCTTACTTTTCAGCGGGTTATTCGGAAAAGGCCATCTGGGTGCACGAAGAGATGATGAAAAAGTTTCCGAAACAACGAGGGCGAGATTTATACAATCTCGCCATGATGGTTCGGAGGCAAAAGAAATTAGATAAAGCGATCGAATTGATGAATGAGTCGGTTGAGTTGTCGGCTACTCCCACTGAGCGCGCCAATCGGATGTTCTATCGAGCTTATCTGATCCACACTCGAGATGGCGATAATCCCGGCCTTCAAGCTTACCGGGAAGTTGAGGAGTACGCTCGAAATCAAGGGACCTCGAAAAACGCCCGCGACGAAGCTCAAAAACGCGCGAATGAAATCGAGAAGCGATTGAATGGGGAGTGATCCCCTTCGAAGGTTGGATTATTTTAGATTTGATTCCTTCAGTGAACCGAAGGAATCAAATCGGTTAAACTTAAAGTGAATTGACATGCTTGATTTGAGGAGAGTGTAAATAAATCAAAATCAGGATCTTCTGAATACTCTTTGAAGAGTTCCTTCGTTTCAGAGGTCAGGCCGAAGTAACCCATGCTCCAGCCCCCAAACTCTCGAGTGGTGATTTCCCGAACGGTGAGCGTAGTTACGTCATGATGGCGAGGATCTTGAATGATTTTATTGTATAAGTTTTCAACGGTATTACGCGGTCCTTCCAAGCATTGAAGGAATTGAGTTGAATTAAAAAACAAGACGCCAGTAATCGCCATCGCATCATTGTTTTGTCTGGAAGCATTGAGGATGAGTTCTACCTCTTCTGAGCTCAAAGGATTCGTGCAACGGCTAGCATAAATTAAGCTGTACATAGGATTGTTCGCTTCAAGAATTTTAAAAAATAGGGATTTAGGTCTTAATGTTTATATCGATCTTGTAGGGCTTGATTTTAAGTCTTGTTCTTCATTGTGGGGTATTGGGAATAATAAAGATCTGATAACCCTTCGAAACCCACGAACGATAAAAATACCTTAATCAAAAATCTCGAAACTCCTGTGAAGTATTATTTACAGTATATATCCCTTCACACTCGATTTTCATCGGATCATTTTCGGCAAAGAAAAGTGAGCTTTTTAATTATTTGTCTGAACTTTGGATTTGTATTATTGGTTAAGACGATGAGTGTTCGATCTGCATCTAAATTTCTAAAGATATGAGTTCGGTATCCTACCCAGCCGCCTGAGTGATGGACGAAACGATCTTTTCCTTGCCTACCAATTCCCCAACCAAATCCGTATTGGGATTTCTTGCCGTTGTTTAAACTTGCCGGTTTATAAAGTCTCTCCAAACTTTTTGCAGTCCCGAAGAGGTCGGAACGAAGTGCTCGATCCCATTTCAATAGATCTTCGGCATTCGAATAAACTTCTCCATCGCCATACATAGCGTTGAGGTAATTATTGTCATTGGGGATGCGTTGGTTTTCTTCAATTCTATAACCGTAAGTTCGGTTCTCGATTTTGGGGGGCTTTAAGGGAGTAAATAAAGTCGTATGTTTCATATTGCACGGTTTGAATATTTTTTGATTCAGGATGTCTTTGAACTCCTTTCCCGTAATCTTTTCAGCGATAAGAGCTAATAAAATATAGCCGGTATTACTGTATTCGTACTTCATACCAGGTTTAAAACGAATCTTGGGTTGGTGTTTCCGAAGTAACCTTAAGGCGTCTCGATTCGTCGCGTACTTTCGATTGGGCTTTCCTTTGTTTTCGACATCCCACTTCTGATCCAAGAGGGATACATAATCGGGTAATCCTGAGGTGTGATGGATGAGATGCTGAAGGGTGACTCCTGAATAAGGGAAAGGCTTTAAGTATTTTTCGATGGGATCATCCAGGGATAGCCGGTTTTCCAATTCAAGAAGATGGGTCACCATTGCAGTAAAAGCTTTGGCGACAGAGGCCAAACGAAAGACCGACTTTTTACTTAGTTTTTTAGACCCCTTGAATCCATTGAAGCCTAAAGCTTCATGGTATTTTATTTTCCCCTCTTCAGCGTATAAGACGATCCCATTGAATTGATTCTCATCGTGGAGTCTTTGAACATAGATTTTTATGTTTTCAGCCGATGAAAGCTTAGATTTGCTTGTAGGTTCTTCGTTTGCGCTGAGATGGGTGAAGCTTAAGCATATATAAAGAAGGGTGGTAGAGAGGAAGGTTAAATGGAGGGCAGAATAAGTTCGAGGGATTCTATGGAATTTAAGAATTTCTAATTTCATGAATCAAAAGGTGAGTTGGGGAATGAGCTTTAGAATCAGTAGATGGCTTAACGATTTTAACTCACCTGCGTTTTTCCGGGGAAACTATTCACGAATTAAAGCTTAAGTTCAATTTTTTCTCGCTCCGCATTATTGATCTCACCGATGAGGTAGTTGACGGTATTTCTGATGTGTTGAGGATTGTAAGGTTTCGTGATGTAAGAAGCACAGCCGTTGGCGTAACCTTTCTTGATACTCTCTGGTTCTGAATCCGCAGTAAGTAGAATGACTGGGATGGTTTCGTGGCCCTGTTTTTTTAGTTGCTCTAGAGCTTCAATTCCATTAACCCGGGGCATTCTAATATCTAAAAGAATCAGGTCTGGGCGGATGAGTTCTATTAGATCTAGGCACTCTTTTCCATCGATTGCGGTTAAGACCTTGTATCCCATCGGCTTTAATATTTCTCGAAGGAGCCTCAGAGAAACTCGATCATCATCGACACATAAAATGGTTTTTCCCGGTAGGCTAATTTGCTCCGACATCGAGGATACTCCGATAAAATACAAATGGATGATCTACAAGTGTATTCAAGAGTACCTTCAACCCTAACATCCAGCAAACGCGAGGTCCGATAGAAAAGATGGTAGTAGGCACACGCTGTGTGCCGTTAATTTTTTTGTTGCTAACTCAAAGCTCTGAGGTTTAAGGCCTCGTTGTGGATACTAATTGTTCGATGTTGAACGTTGGAAATTGAACGATCCTTCGATCCCGTCGCTGACGCTCCGGGCTTACTAAGGGAATATTGAGTATTATTTTTCTATTCAACGCTTTGAAATTACAAGCTTCGTTTTGAAGGCCAGCTGTTTGAGGTTGACTGTTCTTTCTATCCCTCGCTAACGCTTCGGGCTTGAAATTTTTAATGTTCCTAGATATTCCACCAGGTCTATAAAATTCTGCTTCGTCATCTGCTTCTTGAGATCTTCAGGCATAAAGGTCTCAGCTTTTTCGGTTCTTTGAATGATTTCATCGGTTCCCAGGGTTTGCTTCGTGCCTCCGGGTTGGATGATAGTAAGCTTCTTACCCTTTTCCTTGCTGATGAAACCTGAAATGAATTGGCCCTTCGTCGTCAAGAGAGTGACTCCTTTAAAACCTTCCGTGATCTTTGCGTTGGGATTGAGAATGGAGTCCATCAACGCTTTCTTATCTAAGCGTTTCCCAACATCCGTAAGATCAGGGCCGAAGACCGTGCCCTCTCCCTTAATTTGGTGACAGAGACGGCAGTGACGTTTGAAGACCATCTTCCCTTGGCTCGGATTCCCTTTAAGCGTGAGGAGTTTTTCGACCGGGGGTAATTCTTCATATACGGGAACGTCCTCAAGGTCTTTGGGTTTTTCATGAGGCGCCTCAAAAACCTTCATATCGTGGATCGACCAGAATAAACCAGGTTTTGTTCCGGTCTGAGTGATCTTGAGGAACTTAGCCTTAACGGGCTTAAAATCAATTTCCGTAATGAGCTTGGATCCTCCTAAGCCCTTCTTGATAATCTCGCTCCATTTTTTCCCATCGAGTGACACTCGAACCTCATAGCCCACTGGCATGTCGCGGTTCGAACCCGTCGTGTTGAGGTGAATCCCCTGAATCTTTCGGGGTTCCGGGAGTTCCAGCTGAAACCACATACCCGGTTCCTGCGGCTTTCCGGTATCCCAACGGTTGCTGAGATTCCCATTGAAAGCATTTCTCACATTCCCTGAATTGTGGCTCGCTTTGGCTTTCCACTGCTTTTGATTACTTAGCGTCGGATCATATTCATGAAGCTCAGCCAAAGTCCAGGGACGACGGCGCCCTTTACTGACTTCGCGAATCGTCGCCACATCATCGGGGTCGATGTAAGAGCCTTTGTTACCGAAGTTGATACGAATATAGTTGCTGACCGCTGCGATCCACTCATCGTTGTTGGATCCCATCGGTACCATGAGTTCGGTGTAAGTTTTATCGTCGACGGGACCCGTCAAGCCATGGAGTAAGATCCGAATTAAGCGACGTTTAGATCCTTGTACTCGGGGCGATCCCGCGAGTGTGGGAGCAATCGTCTTAGTGGGATCGTCCGGGCTCTTAGTGCCTTTTCCATCTGGCCCGTGGCAGGTGATACAAAGAGTTTTGTAGATAACTTGACCGTGCTCGACCAAACGGGCTAATTTCTCGTTTTTCTTGCGAAGTTCTTCACGTCTCTTTTTCTCTTCGACGATGCGTCTCATCTCGTTCTCTCTGAGGCGTGCGATTTCGGTGATAGCCGAGTTCGACTCTTCTGAAGCAACGATCTTCTTTGTGAGAGCTTCAAAACCTTGAACTTGAGTATGGCCTAGGGAGAGATAGGTCTGAATTTTGACATTAGGAGAGGAGTCTTCGGTTGCCTTTTCGATGGCTTGAAGTGCCTGAGGAATGTTTTTCTCTAAGAAGGGTTCAGAAATTCTTACGGCGGCAGCTCGAACGTGCTCGTGTTGATCTTTGAGCATCGCTTGAGAAAGAAGTTTCATATTAGCAGCGCCTAAACCCTCTAAAGTCCAAAGCGCATGGAGGCGTCCGTGCCAGGATTGAGACTCGCGAGCCATCTTTTCTAAAAGGGGAGCAACCTTTTTATCCCCTCTGAGGATTATCAATTTTTGTGCGTTGTCTCGCCACCAACCGTTGGGATGCGCGAGGTGGGGGACGAGGTCTTCAGTTTTTGTATCTAAAAGGCGAGGCTGAGGGCCGGGTTGATGATCTTTATGAACGAGGCGGTAGATTCTTCCGCGCCCGATGACTTTATCGAGTTCGTAAGCTTGAACCACTTTTCTTAGATAGGATCCGGGGCGAACCCAATTTCCTTCTTGAATGATGCCGCGGTACATATCGACGATATATAAACAACCATCGGGTCCAGTAGCAGAGTTCAGCGGGCGAAAGTTGGGATCGGCCGTAGCGATAAATTCTTTTTTATCGTAGGCGTTTTCGAGAACGGTCTTCCCGTTGACATTGCGAATCTTGGCGCGTCGAATCAAGCGCCCGACGGGTTCAGGGATAATCAAATCACCGTAGAGATCTGAAGGGAGACGGTCACCGCGGTAAACGGATTGACCCGCACAGCCGGTGAAGTGATTCAAAGAACCATCGCTTCGAACGCGTCCCAATCCCCCTTGAACGTCGGGGACATCATCGAGGGGGTAGACGGTTTTGAATCCCGGGGCTAATTCTCCACTCAAACGAATGCGACCATAGATGGGATTTTGCTGAAAATCCATCGCGGGTTGTTCTCCGCCGGCCGTCGAGAAGTAAAGCTTTCCTACATCGTCACGCCCGAGTCCCCACTGGCCACTTCCCATCGGCATGGGTTCTCGAATCACTTTACCATTGGTAAAGCGATAGCGATGGTTCGAGTAGGTGGTGTAGATCCAATTATCGATATTCCAAACTAAGCCACTCGGTTGGTGTTCGAGATTTCCTCCGCGGCCTCCACCTTCGTGCCATAGCTTCTTTTCGTCGGCGACGTTGTCTCCATCGTTATCCCGGTAGTACCAAAGATCGAGGGTGTTCGTCTCCCGGATAACGACTCCATCTTGAAGCGGAAGAATCATTCGGGGGAGGCAAAGTTTATCCACGAAGACCGTACGTTTATCCATACGTCCATCGCCATCGGTATCATCGATTCGAACGACTTGGCAGATGGGGTTGTGTTGATTTTTGCCATCGATCTCTTGCATGTAAGTCGACATTTCGGCGACGTACATCCTGCCGTTGCCATCCCATACACAAAGAACGGGCTCGTTGACGATTGGCTCCGCAGCCGCGATTTCTAACCGATACCCTTCAGGTATTTTGAAGGCCTTCAGGGCTTCTTCAGGAGAGAGAGGGACGACCTTGTAGGGTTTCGTCTTGAGCTTTTTGGGAGCGGGTTCGGCCGTCGTGAGCGAAGGGAGGGAAAGACAGAACAAAACCACGGCGAGAGTGGATAAGAAACTGGTGCGTTGACTCATGGTTGACAGTTTGGGATTGGGGCGGAGCATATATTTTAGGCGTAATCACCCAACCTCTGGCGAGATTGGCTACAAACATCCATCTTCTAACTTGGGATTTTAAAAAACAAGCCTCGTGCTACCGGTTTTCTTAATTTCGTTTAAGAATTAGGTAAGACGAGGCTTGCTTTAAAGCTATTCGATTTTTTGTAGTCTTGACGCAGTGGGGGAGAATTAGGAGAGTGAGTTTTCACTCAAGTAGCGCAAGATCCCTCGGATCGAACAAAATCCCACAGGTGTTCCCTCCTTGACGATCGGAACGTGCCGATAGCCACCTACGGCCATGAGGTGAAGAGCTAACGCGATGGTGTCGTCTTCATTTACGGCTTGAGGGTCGAGGGTCATCACCTCGCTCAAAGGGATCGAATCTAATTCATCGTTTCGGTCGTAGGTCTTCCCGAGTAGGTCTTTCTCGGTGAAGATCCCTTTGAGCTTCTCATCGGCTCCGATGATGAGAACGCTCCCGAAGCGGTGCTTTTTCATGAGTTGAGAGGCCTTACTGACCGAATCGCTCTCTTTTAAAACGATGGGCTTAGGCGCATTCAGCTGAGTGATGGGGTCCTTCAAAATCATGTTGTGGATTCTTCCCTTCTTAGGAGTGGGAAGATCCAAATACTCAAGGCTTTGAAGGACGTCTTCGGTGTAGTAAGGGTCGTTCGTCGTCATTGAGAACCCCTCTCATTAAATCGATGAATGAACGATGGCAGAAATAGCGATCAGTGAACTTCCCAAATATCCCCTTGGTCGAGAAGTTGGCTGAGTTCCCCTTCGCCTAAGCGATCTTTAGCTTGATCGATTTGATTGTTGAGGAGGTCTTCGTAAGTGGGTTGATTCACTTTACGGAAGACTCCGAGGGGAACTGGGAATTCTAATTCGTTCAATTGTGAAAGAAGATAAGCCAGAGCTGGAATATCCGCAGCCTCATCGAAGGTGGGGATATCATCAGGAGAAACGTCGGCGACATTAGCAATCTCAGGGATGAGACCGTTTTGGCCTCCTTTGAGGATGATGGCTTTGTCTTTTTCTTTACCGAAGATGAGTTTTTCGCCGTGCTGAAGGGTCATGGTTTTTTCATCTCGATCCGCTTTTTTCGCGAAGCCTTCGAAGGCTCCATCGTTGAAAACGTTACAGTTTTGATAGATTTCGATGAACGCTGAACCCTTATGTTTAGCGGCTTGCATCAAAACGTCTTGGAGCCCTTTAGAATCGGTATCGATCGCTCGAGCAACAAAGGAGGCTTCTGCGGCGAGAGCAGTTGTCAATGGATTGATAGGACGTTCGGTGCTACCAAAGGGGCTCGACTTCGTCGTCTTACCGATCTCAGAAGTCGGAGAGTATTGACCTTTGGTTAATCCATAAATTCTATTGTTGAAGAGAAGGATTTTGATGTCGAGGTTACGGCGTAAGCAGTGAATTAAGTGGTTTCCACCGATACTCAAGCCATCGCCGTCTCCGGTGACCACCCAAAGCATCAAGTCAGGGTTAGCAACTTTAACTCCTGAGGCGAAGGTTGGGGCTCTTCCGTGGATACTGTGCATGCCGTAAGTATCCATATAGTAGGGGAAACGACTTGAGCAACCAATTCCTGAGATGAAGACAATCTTCTCTTTTGGAATGCTTAACTCTTTGCAGATTTCCGGCATGGTCTTTTGGACTTGTGCGAGGATCGAGTAGTCGCCACAGCCGGGACACCAACGAACCGTTTGGTCGGAAGTGAAGTCTTGTTTTTTGTAGGTCGGGATCTCTAAGGTCTGGCCGCTACCTTGTTCAGTCTGGCTCATCTTTGAGGAACTCCGGAGATTTTTTCTTTTAGATTGTTCTTTAATTTATTCCTTCCTCGAATTGGATTCCGAAACGAATCGAGCGAGGGAGGATGGATTTCAGTTTTACACGTTTGCCATTTCGCTACTGGCTTGAGGAGAAATTTGCTCCTCGATCTTGGCTTCGATTTCAGAGATCTTGAAGGGCTGACCTTGGATCTTATTCAAGCCGACTGCAGGGACGAGATATTTAGCGCGAATCAATTGTAGAAGTTGACCGCAGTTCATTTCTGGAATTAAAACTTTCTCGTATCGCTTCAAGACTTTCTCTAAGTTTCGAGGGAAAGGATTAATGTGACGGAGATGGGCGCAAGCGACTGAGCCACCGCGAGCTTGAATTCTTTCGACGGCAGAACGAATGGCCCCTGCGGTACTTCCCCAACCGAGAACGAGGAGTTCACCTTCTGAGGGGCCGAGGACTTTAAGATCGGGAACGTCTTGGGCGACCTTTTCGATCTTTTCGGCTCGAAGCTTCACCATGTGTTCATGGTTTTCTGGGTCGTAGCTAACGTTACCCGTGATGTCATCTTTTTCGATCCCACCCAAACGATGCTCTAAGCCAGGAGTGCCGGGGATGGCCCACGGGCGAGAGAGGGTTTCGGGATCGTGCAGGTAAGGCTTGTAGGTGTCGACGTCGGTATGGAACTTGACATCGATGGGCTTGAGGTCTTCTTCTTTAGGAAGGCACCAGGGCTCTGAGCCATTGGCGAGGTAACCATCTGAAAGATAGAAAACAGGAACCATATACTTGAGAGCAATGCGAGCAGCTTCGATCGCCATGTCGAAACAATCGCCGGGACTTTGAGGCGCGACGACGACTGCAGGACATTCGCCATTTCTTCCGTACATTGCTTGGAGCAAGTCCGCCTGTTCTGTCTTGGTAGGAAGTCCGGTTGAGGGGCCACCGCGTTGAACGTTGGCGATGATCACTGGAAGTTCCATCATGACGGCTAAGCCGATGGCTTCACCTTTGAGTGCGACTCCAGGTCCACTGGTTCCGGTCAAGGCTAAAGCTCCAGCGAAAGCTGCACCGATGGTGGTTCCCATCGCTGCGATTTCATCTTCAGCTTGGAAGGTCTTTACCCCAAAGTTTCTCATACGAGCGAGCTCATGCAAAATATCACTCGCAGGAGTAATAGGATAAGAGCCATAGAAAAGAGGCAGTTTAGCGAGCTTGGAAGCGGCAACAAAACCGAGTGCAGCTGCGGTGTTCCCAGTGATTCTTCTGTATCTACCGGGAGGAAGTTCAGCTTTTTTGACGCGGTATCGACTGGTGAACAGTTCTAATGTGTCAGCGTAATTGTAACCCGCTTGAACGGCTAAGCAGTTAGCTTCCGCCATCTCGGGTTTCTTCTTCGCGAATGTTTTTTGAATTCGTTTTTTAACATCTTCAGGGGAGCGGTTGTACAACCAACAAATGATCCCCAAGGTGAACATGTTCTTACAGAGATCAGCTTTCTTCTTGCCGATTTCCGTTGGAGCGACGGCTTCGTGGGTGAGCTTGGTGATCGGAATCGAGATCACATTGTAGTTACTTAAGCTACCGTCCGTTCGTGGATCTTCCGCGATATCAGCTTTTTTGAAGTTGAGTTTGGTGAAGGCATCTTCATTCAGGAGAATCGTTCCACCATCGATCAAGTCGTTGATGTGAACTTTCAATCCTGCGGGGTTCATCGAAACTAAGACTTCGGGTCGGTCTCCCGGAGTGTGAATATCGTATGAACTGAAGTTGAGTTGGAAGCTACTAACCCCAGGGAGGGTTCCGGCTGGAGCCCGAATTTCTGCAGGGAAGTCAGGTAGTGTACTGATGTCATTTCCTGTGATCGCGGAGTTATGGGTAAACATAGCTCCCGTCACTTGAATACCATCTCCAGAGTCACCCGCAAATCGGATGATGACGTTATCGACGTCGTGAATTTTAGGGGGAGTCGTTCTACTTTGCTCGCCGGAGGTCTGGGTTCCCATAGCCTTCAGTGATTCCTATATTCCTCAATGTTCTTCTACGAATACGTTGTGTACCTTTTCGTACCAACTGATCAAAGTCTCAAAAGCCCTTTCCTCGGGGAAAGGAGGAGTTCAACGATTTCTCTATTTAGTTTATCTTAACCTTAAATGAGAATTTTGCTTTAACCACCCTCTTGAGTCGAGGGGGTCTGGTGAATTTCTGGGGGGTGATTGAATACCTCTTCTGGAAAGTGCTCCGAGATGTAGTTGACGATGTTTCTAACGGAGACCAAACCTAAAGGGCTGCCGGCGGAGTCGGTGATGGGTAGGTGGCGATAGCCCCCTTCAGTCATCAGTTTGATGGCTTTTCC
Organism: Planctomycetota bacterium; assembly: GCA_028280485.1. Lineage (GTDB taxonomy): Bacteria > Planctomycetota > UBA8108 > UBA8108 > JACQVS01 > JANQLS01. The sequence continues at coordinate 4,917 of JANQLS010000121.1, read as the reverse complement.
CACGGTGTCTTCTGCGGTGAGGCACTTTGGGTTTTGGGTCATAAACTCTGAAATGGGGGAGGAAAAGTTGTCGGCGTCGCCTGCTAACTTGTCCAAATAATCCCGCTCTGTAAAGACTCCGACGAGCTGGTTGCCAGATTCTTCAGATAGAACCAAGACTCCTCCAGTTTTTCCGATTTTCATCTTCTCAACGACCGCAGCCGTCGGGGTAGAACTCGGAACTTGGAGGCAATCAGATTGAATCAGAAACCTAAGCTTCTCATTGAACAAGGCTTCTTCATCGTGAGAAGGAAGAAGCTTCTCCTCGGTTGAAGTTACGTCTGACATGGCTCGTGCTTTCTAAGCCGTAGATGGATTTAAGCGAATGAAACATGTCTCCAAACCTTATTACCTAACATCTATCTTCGGCTTTTAGTGGAGACTACGGCAGACTTTATATCCCAATGTTGAAAATTGTTTCCGAATCTTCAAGCCACTGAGATTTCCCAGAGCGGTCTTTTAAATCTTCCTGATTACTCAGTATGAGTTCCTGTCAGACTTAGCCTTGAACTGAGGCAGAATGGAGGAATTAGAAGCTTTCAGGAAGTTCCCGATCTAAAGAAAGGTTTTGGGGTCTAGCGAGTTGATGTGGACCTCTAAACCGTCCAATAAAATAAAGTAGAGAGCGGGCTTAGGGAAAGTGAAATCGGAAGATTTTATCAGTAGTTTTTTTGGCTCGGAAACGGTGCCCCAGCGGCCTGATATTTCAAGGCTTCTAATTTCGAGAGGATTCCATTTTATGAGGCAAAGGAGGAGTGGGGCAAAAGAGAGATCAAGGTCGCATATCCCGGGCGGAGGAGGGGAGGCATATATAAAAAAATAAGCCCTGATATAGGTCTTAAGACTATATCAAGGCTTATTTTATGGGTGGGGAGTTTCCCGCTGGTAGGGAATATTACTGTTAGCTTTTAAGAAACTGTTGAACGAGCTTCTTTTGGGCGATTTTGAGTCGCAGAGGAGAAGCTTTGTGGTGGTAACCCTTGATGGGATTCCCCGTGATTTTCTTGAGAGCTTCATGAGCCACCTGGCGAACGTGATGGTTAGAGTCGGTCAATGCGCCGATCGCCATCGGGAGGCCCCGCTCATCTCCTACTTCCTTGAGGACTCTCATGGTGATGATTCGCGTCCATTCGGAGGAATGGTTTGCTGTTTTAGCAAGGAAAGGGGTGACCACTTTTCCCATGGCCTTCAACTTGCGTTCTCCCCGAGCCCGATTTTGGTGTCGATGGCGGGTGATCTCATAAAGTTGAGTTTCGATCTGCTTAACGATCGCCTGAGGAACGGGGGCTTCTTCGGTTTTCTTGGAGGTCTCTTGAGGTTGGGTTTCCTCGACCTCAGGTTCCTTTTGAACTTCTTGCTCCTGTGGTTCCGGATCCGGAGCTGGGGGAGGAGGCAGTTCATATTCACCCTCGAGGACATCGTATCCGGCGATATCGTTGAGGTTGAGTGAGATGGTTCCCAAGTGTCCGATTTGAACGATGACCGGAGATTTTTTCGGATCAGAAACTATGTTTCCTTTGATGATCGCATTTGATTTCATGCGAATTTGGTGAGTGGTTTTAATTTTACCCTCACTAGCGGCTACTGCAGCAACTCCTACTTGAGGTGCTTGGTAGGGGACAGTCTCTGCCTTGATCGCATCGGGAATACGAATTTGACCGACGCCGGGAATCTCTAAAACAGTCGCTTGACCGTCGGTATCTCGCTTTTGAACTCCGGAAAGTCCTTGGCTTGAAATCGAGCTGTAATACGGATTGTCTTTAAGTTTGATGGTCACCATCTCTTCGGTGACTGCTGGGACCGGTACTGCAGGTTGAGCTGGGGTGACGCCAGTTTTTTGGTTCTTCTCAATCTTTTGAACGCGACTTCTTTTTAAGATGACCTTTCCCTGTTTTCCGACGTTGACGATTAATTGCTTATCATTCGACATCGCCTCGTCGATCGAACCATGGATTTGGTAACCGTGCTTCATGGTGACGGTATCAGCTTTCGGAGAATCTAAGCTCGTTAAAACTAAGAGTCCTGAAAGGATTCCGATCGGAAGGTAGCGAAGGCGTTTTTGAGTTGGAGTCCTCATCGCAAGTTCCTCAGATTTGACCTTTGATAAAATGATATTGATGTGAAGACCTGAAGGTGTAGAGCTTCTATTATATAGCTAAAAGGGCTGATTCCGAAGCTCGACGCTGAACGGCTTGAACTCGCAAGGGCTGATAATCCCTCAAGCACTTAAAATATAAAGGCTTGTGAATCAAATTAGAGTGGGTTGCTTCCGTGAATTTGCTGTTCTTATCGAGTGGGGATCCCGATAAAAATGGTATGAACGAATTTGAATTACCTTCCACCGATTTGTTGTTTCAGGACTCCTCTCAAGCTCACTCAGAAGTTGTGAGTTCCTCCTGTGAAATCATCGCAGAGATTGGAGTGAACCATGATGGTTCTTTTGATCGTGCGATCGAACTCATCGACGCTGCGTTGGAGGCTGGAGCTACTGCTGTCAAATTTCAAACCTTTAAAACGGATCGACTCGCTTCAGACTCGGCTCAAAGAGTGGAGTATCAAAAAGAGTCGGGAGGAACTTCGAGCTCTCAAGTTGAATTACTTCAGGGACTCGAGCTCAGTGATCAAGAGTTTCGACGGATCGCCCGTTACTGTGAAAAAAGAGGGATCGAATTCTTATCCACTCCCTTCGATGCTGATAGTGTTCCCTTCTTAGTTGGGCTGGGAGTTCGTCGGATCAAAGTTGGATCCGGGGATCTCAACAACCTTCCTCTGTTAAGAGAAATCGGAACCCACGGTCTTCCCGTCATCCTTTCCACGGGGATGGCGAAAGATGATGAGATTGAAGAAGCTTTAGAAACTCTGAGATCATCCGGTTCGGGAACTGTCACTCTTCTTCACTGTATCAGTCGATATCCCACTCCTCTTCAGGATCTTCAACTTTCTCGACTCACTTATTTGCGTGAGCGATTTAACTGCCCGGTGGGTTTTTCTGATCATTCGATGGGCTGGGAAGCAGCTCTCGTTGCACGTTCTCTCGGCGCCACGTTCATCGAGAAACATTTCACCTCGAATCCTCTTCTAGAAGGTCCTGATCATTCGAGCTCAGCGGATCCAAAAACTTTCAAAACATTAGTATCGAAGGTAAGGGAAGTTGAAATGATCCTCGGTGATGGGAGTCGAGAGTTTCATCCTGAAGAAATAGAAGCCCGAGAACTCGTTCGTAAAAGTTTAGTCGCGCTTCGAGATATTGAAGCGGGTGAAGTTTTTACTGAAGACAATCTGGCTGTATTGAGGCCGGGTACGGGAATTCCGCCGCGAGAATGGGATCACATCTTAGGTCGTCGAGCAGCCCAGGCGGTTACCAAGGGCAAACCGTTGGCTTGGAGTCAAGTGCTCTGAGCGACACTTTTGGATGAGGAGCCGTTTTGAACTCCATTGAACATTCACACCAGATCCATTTAGCAGTTGTCACCGGAAGCCGAGCTGAATTTGGCCTACTGGAAGGCATTATCGAAGCACTCCACGAGGCCCCCTGGTGTCAGCTCTCTCTTCATGTTGCGGGTCTTCATCTCGATAAAAACTTGGGCTTCACGGTAGAAGAGGTGAAGCAGCGTTTTGATGTGAATTCCGAAGTAGAGATGGTCCCTCCCGATGATTCTCCCGCAGGAATGGCGTTGGCCGTCGCTCAAGGCCTTCAAGGATTCACTACCGTTTGGCGAGAAACTCAGCCCGATTTAGTTTTGGTCTTAGGAGACCGAACAGAACCCTTCGCTGCTTCTTTAGCCGCTCATTATCAAGGAATTCCAATCGCCCATATCCATGGAGGTGATGTGAGTGGAGATCGCATCGATGACGCTCAACGCGATGGGATTTCAGCGTGGACACAACTTCATTTCGCGGCTACAGAAAAGAGTGCGAGCCGACTCCGAGCGCTTTCCGTTGAGGGAGACATTCACACGGTGGGGGCTCCTGGCTTAGATGCCATTTACAACCGTGAGCCCCAGCATCGAAAGAATGTTAAAGAGAGTTTAGGCTTAGAGAGGGATGCGTGGCTGGTTCTCGTTCAACATTCGAATCCTATTCATCCTGAATCTACGGCAGAAGAAATTGAGGCTACCTTGGAAGCCGTTCATCGATCCGCGGTCGAGCACGATGAGGATGTCGTAATCATCTACCCCAATAATGATGCTGGTCACACAGCGATCATCGATCGCTTAGTCAAGCTATCAACAGAGCCGCGATTTCATGTTATCAAAAATTTAGTACGCGATGATTACCTCGATCTTCTCAGTACGAGTTCTGTATTAGTGGGAAACTCTTCATCGGGCGTGATCGAATCGATGGCCTTGGGGATTCCCGCAGTCGATTTAGGTGATCGTCAACAGGGGCGGGAGCGTGATCGAAATGTCTTTGAATCGGAATTCGTTGTCTCTGACATCCTTCACGCGATCGACTGTGCACGAACTTTAAATAACGAAACCTCCTTTTGGAATCAGTCGAGTGTTTACGGTGATGGCAAAGCGGGTGAGCGGATCGTTAACACGATAAAAAGCTGGTGGGGCAAACGAGTTGAAGGCCGACTCTGCCTCAGTTCACAGGAGGAGTCTTTGGTGACGAGTCTTGGAGGTTCACCATGATTTATCTCATCGGAAGTGGAGGGCACTCAAAGGTCGTTGTCGAGGCTTTGATTCAATCGGGAGAAGCCGATTTGAAAGTCTTAGATAGCGATGCACAAAAGGTGGGTCAAAGTTTTTTGAATTTCAAGATCGAGCACGAAGAGGCGACATTGAATCAAATTCAAAGTCCCGTCTCTTTCTTTGTTGCGATCGGTGATCCCATCGCTCGACGAGAAGTCTGCGAACGGTGGTTGGAAAAAGG
>JANQLS010000058.1 GCA_028280485.1 Planctomycetota bacterium | reverse complement strand
TGGTACCGAGCTCGACCCTTCCGGGTTCCACTGAAGGGGTAGGTGGATCTAACTCAGTAAAAAAACCAGCCGAATCAAATTGACCGATGACCACATCCGTTCTCTGTGGAAGATAACTATTGAGGATCCAATCTCTCTCGTTGCGCCACTCTCTTAGCGTGAGGGGCTGCGCATGGTTTTGATCCCCCCAGCGAGCCGATTCCCCCACCATCGCACGTTCAACTCGCCCAGCTAAGATCTCGTACCGTGGAATCAACGCTTCAGGGGAGAGGATTCCCTCTTTCTTGAAAAATTTATAAGCGCGATCTTGAAACAGTTGGCGATACTCGGGGTTATTTCTAAGACGAGTATGGAAATCACCTGCAGAAGAAAAGTTATTTTGAAGTGAGTTCTTTCCTAATGGAGATCGACTGCGATTATTTCCGATCGTGTTTTCAAAATCCCAGCAATAAAACTTGAAGCCAGTACTCTCTGGAGTATTCAGTCTTCCAGCCCACCAGTTCTTCCAGGGCCAATCCCAATTCCCTCCCCAGAGATTGACGATGAGATAATCGACATAGTTTTGAACATCTAAAAGGTGAGGAAATTCAGGATTTCTTGTGCCATCCGGATTCATGCCTTGGAGCCGCATGTAAGCATCGAGTGAATTCCCAGCTTGAGCCGCAAGCCCGAGAGCTTGATTCCAAGCAGCGATGCTTCCATTCGTTGGAGAACCATCGTGGACGGCATCCCAGTCATCTTTGTCGCCACCGTGATAACTGGCAGAGAACGAATGGTCGGGACGTTCGACAGGATTATAGAGACCCCAGTAGACGCCGTTGATATAAAGATGAACGAAGGTACCGTGTGACGAGGCGTTTCCGGTTGCGCGGAGTAAATCGCGACCGAAATTATCCCGAGTGTACTGTTCAGTTAATCTGGCTGCATTCCAGGAGTAGCCGTCATTGGAGCCAGCTCTCAACGTAATCGTATCAAAGCGTTCGACGGCAGTGTCTTCTTTAAAGAGTGGGAACTCAAGTTTTGTAGGTCCGTAGATCCCTTTAAACAATAATCTCAATGAGTGCTTCCGAGTAGCTCCCATCGATCGGAAGTAACCTCCTTGGATTCGAATTCCACAGTTGACTTGAATTTCGGGCCCTCCCTCAGGAGAGAAATATTCGACCGAACAAGCTCGCTCCCAATTGATACCGCCTTGAGATGAATTGGTATAGATCCCTTGTGGGCCAAAAAACTCAACGGGATCCATAACGATCGACATCGTGGGTAAGGATTTCAAATCATCGAGAATCGTCTCTCGGTAGATTCCTCCGAAGGTGTCGTTAGGGCCGATGACCTGAGGATCCATGGCGTAATCGGCAGTGAAAGTTCCCCAACGATTGGGTAAACCTGCAGCTACCGCCGTCTGTAAAGATTGAACGATAATATCCGTTAAGAAAATATAGGTTTGGGTATCGGTGTTACTGGGAACATGGTCTTCTTTAAAAGCCCGAGCCCGAAGCGTGGTTGTTTTTTCGATGGAGATGGGAGCTTCGAAAAGTGTTCCGTTTTCGGGACTTGGCTCGGTGCCATCTAAGGTGAACCAGATTTGAGCATCGGGAGTTAAAGTGGTGATTTCTACTTTAAAGGCTTCGGTATAAAAACCACGATCGATACTGAAAGTAGTATCTCTAACCAAAAGAGGAACGTCTGAAGCCGGGCCAAGATTCTCTTCGCTAGGGCTAGGATTTAAGAGATACTTAAAATCGCCGATCCCATCGGGCGAACGACCGTAGGATTGATCTTCAGATTGCTCTGGATATTCAAGCAGGTCTTCAGTCTGTCCGTGGCCCCCCGTTAAGCTGACCACTCCCCCTTCACTGGCAAGTTTGAAATTGGAGTGAAATATTGTAGCCACCTGACCGAGTTCGGCTGAGATCAATAGATCATTGCTATTGGCTCGCTGATTGAATACGGCCAAGCCGAGAACATTCTCCCCTTGTTTCAGTAAGTCTTTCGCATCACTGAGATCGATACGTTCTTCACGATTAAAGGAGTGTGATCTTCGGGCTTCTGTTCCAAAAGTAAGGACCTCGAATGGATCCATGTTGATCTCTCGGATCATCTGACCATTTAAAAAGATCACCAGGCCATCATCGTACTGAGCATTCAATACGAGATTCGGAATATCGCCCGTGAAGTCAAACTTAGCTCTCGCAAGAATCGCCGTGTGTTCGGTGGGAATTTCCGTTGGGACTTCAGTCCGACTAAAGCCGATAGTGGCCTGACCTTTGGACCACTGAGAATCATCAAACTCTAGAGACGACCAATCAGTAGGAATGGGACCTGAATCGACATTGCCAGAAAAGTAAGTCCATTCGATGTCTTTGGTGAAAACGGTGGGCTTGAAGTCGAGGGGAATGTTGGTGCTTTCAATTTGCTCTCGAGAGAGCCCCGCACGATCTTTACCTGAACACCAGACGAGGATTCTTTGACCCGCACCTAACTGAGCCTCGGGAAATCTCCACTTCATGGGTTCGTTGAGATCATCACTCAAACTGAGTTCACTGAGGTTGATGGAGACATCATGCAAATTCAGGATCTCGACCCAATCGGAGGCATCTCCATCCTCATCCACCTTGCCTTTTTGGTTACTGGCGAGGATCTCATTGATCACAATTTGAGCTTGGAGGCTAGTCGGGCTCATGATTGTGAAAATGAAAAGCCCAATACCTAGAAATTGACCGCATCGAATCGAAAATAATCGCATCGAATACCACTCCCGAGCCATTCGGTAATAAAGATTAGAATGTAAATGATGATTTTGTGCGCAACCCAAAAGACACTACCAAGATACCACTCATCGATAGGGGCATATAGTGGAACTTTAGAGAATCAGGCCATTACTCAGATTTCACGGATGCTGGGAGTAAAGCCAGAGATTTATTGGGGAAAGATGGTGAGGGGAAATCGGAGGGAAAAATCGAATGGTGCTCCAGGCGGGATTCGAACCCGCACGACCTTACGGTCAGAGGATTTTAAGTCCGCCGCGTCTGCCAATTCCGCCACCGGAGCCCATCGATTCTTATTTTTTAGACTTGTCTGTTTATTCTTTTAATTTAGAGACTTCAAGAAGAAATTATCAAAGCTTTAAATTATAGCTTTAAATTCTCGTTCTAAATTATCTCGCCTCGAATCTGAGGAGGGGGCGCATTATATACGAGTCCCCACGTGGGGGCAACGGAGTAGGAACATTAAGTTTTCACGGGATTCCGAGCGATCGTTTACAAGCTGTAGACCAAGGGGAGCTCTAATGTTAAAATCCGCCCTTCTAAGTGATAAATTTCGACCAAAATTCTTAATCACCACTTTGGCAGAAGATCAAAATCGATTCGAATCGATCTGCCAACCGAAAGGAGAGCCGAATCATGGCTTTTGAGTTACCCGCTTTACCGTATAGTCACGATGCTTTAGAGCCCCATATCGACACCAAAACCATGGAAATCCACCATGGCAAGCATCACAACGCTTACGTCACGAACCTCAATAACGCTCTCGAAGGCTCCGGACACGAAGGAAAAAGCCTCGAAGAGTTGATTGGTAATTTGGATGCACTTCCCGAAGGCATCCAGGGTGCGGTACGAAATAACGGTGGCGGTCACTACAACCACTCACTTTTCTGGACGACGATGGGTCCCGGCAAAGGTGGCGCTCCAAGCGGAGATTTAGCTGCAGCAATCGATGCCGCTTTTGGAAGCTTCGATGCCTTCAAAGAAGCCTTTTCTAAAGCAGCTGCGACTCGATTTGGCTCCGGTTGGGCTTGGTTGGTCAACGATGGCGGAACCGTCAGCGTCTGCAGCACGCCCAACCAAGACAATCCAGTCATGGAAGGCAAGAAGCCCATTCTTGGCCTGGACGTTTGGGAACATGCTTACTATCTAAATTATCAGAACCGTCGTCCTGATTACATCGCTGCATTTTTCAATGTCGTCGATTGGGATGCTGTCGCTGAGAATTACAAGGCGACTTCATAAGTTGACCTGTAATAAACCTCGCTGAATTCAAGGCTCATAAGGAGGAAGATCCTCTCTATGAGCCTTTTTTACTTACTTCTCGGGCCCTGCTCCATGGAACATTTACTTCCCATTCTCAAAGCAATCCACGCAACGATTCGGGACAACTTGATCGAAGTTTGTGAAAGTCAACCGATCGAGATCTTGTCAGAATTCGATCGGGACAACGATGAGGATACCGCTTACAGGATTGATAAGTATTCGGAAGATCAGCTGGTGTCCGTTTTCGATCAGCATTGGGGACTGAACGAAAGTGCGATCATCATAGCTGAGGGATTCAAAGATGAGGGCTTTGCCTACCCTAAAGGAAGTGACCGAAACCAAGCCAATTGGAGAATCATCATCGATCCTATCGATGGGACTCGAGGCTTGATGTATCAAAAAAGGAGTGCCTGGATCTTGACCGGGATTGCTCCCAACAAAGGGGATTCGACTTCCCTTAGAGATATCGAATTGGCGATTCAAACCGAGATCCCCACCACCAAACAGCACCTGAGTGATGTGATTTGGGGGATTCAGGGTCAGGGAACGCAGGGGGAGAGATGGAACAGAATCACCAAGGAAACGGAGCCCTTACCGCTTAAGCCAACCCAAAATCCGAGACTCGAACACGGCTTTGCCACCTTTTGCCGCTACTGCCCCGGGGGAAGAGATGTGCTGTCTTCAGTTGACGAGGGGTTGTTAGGCGATGAGGACGTTATCGATCAACCCGCCCCTGGGAAGGTGTTCAGCTTTGAGGATCAGTATATTTCCTCGGGAGGACATATGTACGAGCTGATGATGGGTCACGATCGATTTGTCGCAGACCTTCGCCCTCTATTGGCAAACTTACCTGAGGGAAAACAGCTCTTTGCAGCGACTTGCCATCCTTATGACATCTGTACGGAAATGTTAGCCCGCCAAGTCGGCATTGAAGTCACAAACGAAGAAGGAGAAGCTCTCGATGTACCCCTCGATCTCAACACCAAAGTCACCTGGATCGCCTACGCCAACAAAGAGCTTCGAAAGCGCGTTGAACCCAAATTAAGGGCTCTCCTCAAGCTCCACAACCTCCTCCCCAAAAAGTCATAAACCCATACCCCAAAACCCCCCTCCCTTTCCCAAGGGCTCGACTTCCCCAAAAATCCCAACCACCTCCCCCCCTCAAATTCCTTTCCCAAGGGCTCGTCCTCAACCACCATCCAGCCCTCAAATACTCCTTCCCAAGGGCTCTAATTTTCCATGAGGAGATTCGAGAATGGGCGCCGTAAGCTCCTACTTTATATGGGTTAGGTGCTCCATTTCGGTCACTTCGATATGGATATCAAATCTTAAAATGACTTATTTCAATGCAGGAAAAGGAGCCCTTGGGAAGGGATTCAGGTGGGGATAATGCTTCATTTCAAAGCAAGTACAGAGCCCTCGGGAAGGGAATTTGGGGAATTTTGTTTCTAACAAAAATCTATTGGGCGATTGGTACTTTCGGCTCCTTCGTGCGGGCACTGCGCTGTTTCTTTGGAAGCGACTCGAAATTGGATCTTTCCTCTGATCGATTCTGACCACCTCCGAGGAATCAGTGCGGCCAATCGCACCTCCCCCTCTCTTCGTCCCCTTTAGCCTTTCTCTGCTCGGGTATCTTGGCTTCATGGATCAGGAACACGAATTTGACTCACTTCAGATCTCTCCCCGAGCCTGGTTGGAGGAACTGCTTCATCTGTTTCCCGGTGAAGACACGCAGCCGGCCCATTTCACACTGATCCCTCCCGAAGAGATTCCCCAACCCTGTCATGAATTGCTCGTTCACGACCACCACATGACCGTCACGCTGGAGAATCACCATCAAGCCAAAGTGAGACTTCACGCGTTGGATGTCCATCACGACCATCCGAGCTACGCTCGAAAGCTTTTCCTAAGTTCCTCCAACACACCCAAAGAGGCTCCCATCCCCGCAGTGATGGCCGGAATCATGCGAATTTGGCTAAACCACGTTCGACCTGAAGTCCAAGAAGAAATCCTGTCAGCAAGCCGCCCTCTGGGTAGAATTCTGATCGACCACGGTGTCCTCCGTCGGCTCAAAACGATCGCATTCCTAAAAATTCAGCCCCAATCCGAGCTCAAAAAGTGGTTCGCATTACCAGAATCCACCGAAACGGTTTACGGCCGCCTCGCCCTCATCTTTTGTGACGGTGAGCCCGCCGTAGAGTTGCTCGAAATCGTTCCCTCCTGAGCCCAGGTAGCCGAAGGGCCCTATTCGTCCGCTCCCCTTCCTCACTTTCGTTAAATTGCCCTTCCGTTTACTTGAGTATTCAGACTAAGATGGACTCCTATAAATATGAGAACGCCATCACCGATGCAAAATACTCCATCTCAACTTCAAATTCGTTTTCCGATTGTGGCCCGCCCTGGCGTTAGCCTCGCCTTAGCCACCTTCATCCTCCTATTCCTTCTGAGTTCATATCTAAGGGCATCGGAAACTCTTGAAGTCACCCTACCGAAGCTCGAAATCTTCCCCCAAAAAATCATCCTCGACGGTCCGAGTTCAAAGCAACGGCTCATCACCACTGAACTCAATTCACAACAGTTGAATCAAGGCCTCGACCGAACTCAGGAAACTCACTTTGAATCACTCCATCCTGAGATTCTAAAAGTGTCCGAATCTGGCTGGATCACTCCACTCGCCGATGGGAAAGCCACGGTCGTCGCTCGAGCGGGAAACTTGGTCGCCAGAAGGGAGATCCTGGTAAAAAATCAAGGCATAAAGAAACCGCCAACCTTAGAAGAAGATGTCCTCCCAGTTCTGACGCGTACCGGATGCAACTCCGGCCCATGCCACGGAAAAGCTCGGGGGCAAAATGGTTTTCAACTTTCTCTCTTGGGATTCGATCCCGATTTTGATTTCAAAAGCTTAGCCATCGAAGGCAGGGGAAGACGCATCTCCCCACCGACTCCCCATCAAAGCTTACTCCTTCTCAAACCTCTCGGCCTCAGCACTCACGGTGGCGGTGTTCGATTGAAAGAAGGTTCTCGTTTCTATAAAACGCTCGTGGATTGGATTCAGTCGGGATTTCCCCGCCAGTCCCCCAAAAGCGCGAGATTAACTCACATCAAAGTCACCCCCACCGAGCGCATCCTGGTCTTCAAAGAAAAGCAACAACTCTTAGTCACCGCTCATTTCTCCGACGGGAGCCGAAAAGACGTCACCGATTTAGCGGCATTCCAATCGAGTGAAAGCCCGATCACCCAAGTGAACGAACATGGCCGACTACAAGCGGGAAACATTCCTGGCGAAGCAGCGATTATGGCTCGCTACCGAGGGCAAATAGCTGTTTGCAGAACTTCCATTCCACTACCGGGTGAAGTGAAGAATTCTTTCTATGAACAGCTACCGAACTACAACTTCATCGATCAACACATCTGGAACAAACTGAAGCGCCTCAAACTCACTCCTTCAAAAGCAGCTCCTCTCAATACTCTTCACCGAAGACTCTATATCGATATCATCGGGCGGCAACCCTCACCTGAAGAAACGAGAGCTTTCCTCAGTAATCCTTCAGCCACAAAGATTGAAACTCTAATCGATGATTTGCTCTCTCGTCCCGAGTACGGTGATTTCTGGGCAAACAAATGGGTCGACCTTCTGAGACCGAATCCCTATCGCGTTGGAATAAAAGCGGTCTTTAATCTCGATGGTTGGATTCGCGATGCCTTCAGGCGAAATCTACCCTACGATCAATTCGCCACTGAAATCCTAACCGCTCAAGGCTCCACCTTTCGTCAAACACCAGCAACGATTTTCCGCGATCGCCGAAGCCCGGATGAACTCGTAACTATGATGAGCCAACTCTTTTTGGGAATTCGATTGGAATGCGCGAAGTGTCACCATCACCCCTTCGAAAAATGGAGCCAGGAAGACTACTACAGCCTTGCGGCTTACTTTTCTAAAGTAGGAAGAAAAGGAACGGGACTCTCCCCGCCGATTTCGGGTGGCGAGGAAATCATTTATGTTTCGAGTAAAGGAAGTGTCAGCCATCCCTTGACTGGAAAAGTCTTAGACCCTCGACCTCTCTACGGAAAAGCAACTCCAACCGAAGAAGGAAAGGATCCGCGCAAGACACTCGCAGAATGGATGATTCAAGCCCAACCCAACTTCTTCGCCAAAGTTCAAGTGAACCGAGTTTGGGCTGACCTCTTCGGGCGAGGCATCGTCGAACCCATCGATGATCTTCGAACCACCAACCCCGCAAGTAACGAAGAACTTTTAGATGCCTTAGCGCAACACTTCCAAGACGTGAACTACGATCAAAAAAAGCTGATCAAAACGATCGTCTCTTCCTATGCCTACGGATTGGAAAGTTATCCTTCCAAGCGAAATGTTACCGACACTCGAAATTATTCTCGGTATTACCGGCAACGCTTACGAGCCGAAGTCCTCCACGATGCCATCGTCGACATCACCCAAGTCGGAACGAGGTTTTCTGCGCACCCTGAGTTCACTCCTTCGATGCGCTTGTGGACTCACCGCTCACCCTCACTCTTTTTAGATACCTTCGGTCGCCCGGATCCGAACCAAGATCCCCCCTGTGAACGTCTACCGGAGTCGAGCGTGGTTCAAGCGCTTCATTTGATGAATGCCCCCGATTTACATAATAAAATAACCTCTTCACAAGGGCGTTCCGCTCAGTTAGCTCAAAGCAAGATGACCGACAAAGAAGTCGTCGAAGAGCTTTATCTGCTAAGTTATTGTCGATATCCCGATAATATCGAATTAGAAGCTTGCCTAAAATTGTTTGTAGAACCTACAATTTCAAAGTCAAAAGAGCCGAGTTCGAAGAAGAGTGCTCAGAAAAAAGATAGCTCTTCAACTCCAACTCAACGCAATACTCGATCTTCAACTGAAGTTCGACGCAAAGCCATCGAAGACATTCTCTGGACGCTCCTCAACACTCCAGAGTTTGTGTTCAAGACTTAAGTGAGTCACGAGAGGGTCCGCAAGATGAGTGAACATCTGAATTGCGAAGGATTATTGAGAAGAGACTGCCTGCAATTAGGTCTTGGAGCCTTCTTAGGAGGCGGCCTCGCCACCGCCTTGCGAGCACGCGCCCATGCCGGTGAATCTCAAACTCCCCCGTCCCATCAAAAAGAGGCACATCTAAAAAAGGGCAAGAATACTAGCTGTATTCTCATTTGGCTCGACGGTGGCCCCACTCACTACGAAACCTTTGATCCTAAAGATGATGCCCCCAAAGAAATTCGGGGCGAATTCGAATCCATCAAAACTAAAATCCCGGGTGTGCGATTTTCAAAGCTCATGAAACGCACCGCCGCGATCGCCGACAAACTGTCGATCGTTCGTTCCATTCGACACAGCCACGGTAATCATGGCGCGGGAAACCACTACATGATGACGGGAGCCCCCACGCGAATTCCGGTGGCTTGTGGAGCCTTTGTTAGTTTTCATCCCAGTTACGGGTCGGTCACTTCTTGGAAAAGAGGGGCCCCAGGTGGACTCCCACCTTATTTCTCCCTGCCGAACATGTCACGCTCTGGTGGCCCTAACTTTTTAGGAGCCAAACATGCGCCTTTCGTCGTCGGTGGAAACCCCGCTTCAAAATCGTTCCAAGTGCGCGATGTTTCGCTTCCCAGCAATTTAACTTCCGATCGATTTTTAGGACGTAAAGATTTAAAGGGAAGCCTAGACCGCTTACGCCGCATCGAAGAAGAAGCGGCCGGTGATCCTGTTCAGGCTTTAGATGAGTATTACCATCAAGGTTATCGCCTGATGGATTCGAAGCCCGCACAAGAGGCCTTCGACATCCATCGCGAAAACAAAAAAACGCGTGAAGCCTACGGCAACAACAGTTTCGGCCAACGCTTACTTCTTTCCAGAAGACTCGTCGAAGCGGGAGTTCCCTTCGTAACCGTTTACAACGGTGGTTGGGATCATCACGTCGATATATTTAAAGGCCTCAACTCTCGTCTCCCTCCCGTCGATACTGGCGTCGCAGCTTTGATCGAAGATTTGGATCAACGTGGTCTCTTAGATTCAACCTTAGTGCTTCTTCTCGGTGAGTTCGGACGAACTCCAAAAATCAACAAACGGGGTGGCCGTGATCACTGGGCGAATGCGATGTCCGTCTTAGTAGCCGGCTGTGGAACTCCTGGCGGTCAAGTCATCGGAGCTACGGATCGTAAAGGCTATACCGCCGTCGATCGCATCCTTTCTCCCGAAAACTTTGCCTCGACGATCTACACCAAGCTCGGCATCGACCCCGATCAAATTCTCTACACTCCCGATGGACGCCCCGTTCACTTAGTGAGCGATCCCAATCCGATTCAAGAATTGATGGGATGATCCATCCCAGTTAACAATCCATGTCGCGAGCTCTCTCAACTTTAGTTCAGCCTTCTTCGACCTTCATATTTCTCGCGATCTTCGCTCTCTCTTCTCATTCGAGTTGGGCTGATCCTCCCTCGTGGCAACAGCTTTTTCCTCCCGGAGGATCAACGGGATCAGAAATCGAAGTCAAAGCCATCGGGGGAAAGTTTTCTCACTGGCCTCCTCAAGCTTTTATCCTCCCTCGAACTGGCTTGAGCATCCAAGCCGGAAAATCCAAAGGGACCTTCAAGTTTACCTTAGAGAATAACGCTACAGAGGGATCCTCGCTCAAGACATTCTGGATTCGTCTCTTTGATACCGATGGAGCCACTTCCTGGCGACCTTTTTACGCGAGTTCCTTTCCTCAAGTTCTTGAGAAAGAGCCCAACAACTCCCATCGCCAAAGTCAAAAGCTCGAAGCCCCCACCACGATCATCAATGGAGGCTTACTTAAAAATGGGGATGTCGATAGTTTCTCCATCGAAATGCTGGAAGGGGAAACTCTCATCGCCGACCTTTCAGCTCAACGACAGTTGGCTTCCGCTTTAGATGGAGTTCTTCAAGTTACCGATGACCGCGGCTTTGTCTTAGCTCAAAACCACGACGACGCCACCTTGGATCCACGAATCGTGCTGAAAGCTTCAAAGACAGGAACTTATCACGTTCGCCTTTTCGCCTTTCCGGCCCAGCCGAATAGCTCGATACGATTCTCTGGGGCGACAAACTATTTTTATCGCTTAACGGTGACTAAAGAAACCTTCATCGATCATTATCAACCGTTAGCGATTTCCAACACTTACTTTCAAAATGAAGATCGAACCGAACTCCACCTCAAGCCCCGTGGCTGGAACAACCCACCCAACTCTTGGACCACGGATTTAAATCCTGCAACGACGATCAACTTAAATTACTTCAAGCCTCGAGCCATCGGTGCCAGAAATCTCCCCCTACTCATCGAGCCTCACTCCATACAACTGGAAGATTCCATCCGTCAATCTAATCAGACAGCAACGATATCTTTTCCCTCGAGCATCAGCGGTAGCTTGGAAGAAGAAGGTGAACGCGATATTTATGATCTTAAAGTTGAGAAGGGAACTCAACTCAAGTTCACTTTGCTCTCTAGAAGCTTAGAATCTCTCGGAGACTTAGTTCTTACCATCCGTTCACCGAGTGGATCCCTGCTGAAACGCCAAGACGATCAACGGCCCAACTTTGACCCTCAAACCTCGATCTCATTCAAAGAGTCAGGGATTCATAAAATTGAAATTTCGGATCTCCACCACCGCGGAGGTCTACGCTATTACTATCTTCTGAGAGTCACTCCTCCAAAGCCGAGCTTCACTCTCTCAACGACAACCGATCGATTCACCATTGAGAGAGGAAAGAAACTTGAAATCCCCATCAAAATTGCAAGGCTGAATGGGCACCGAGAACCGATCACCCTTCAAGGCTTGAATCTCCCTGAAGGTATCAGTGGAAAACCTATTGAGGCTGCCGGAGGAAAGAAACCCGCAACGGAAGTGAAATTGGTAATTGAAGCCTCAACGAAAGCAAAAAGCGGCGTATTCAATATGGGTGCTTTAAACAAGCAAGGCAAGCGAGCAAGTCACTGGGTGAATTTCCCCATCCCCAATCTCATCGGAACCGAAAATAGAATGGGGCCCACTCGAAGCTTGTGGTTGACAGTAAAAGCTCCACCAAAGCCGAAAGCCCAGAAAAAAACGGAAAAATAGAGAAGGAATTGAATTTCTTAAGTCCCTTCCAAGTCCTATTTAATGCTAAAATGGGTCCTTGGATGGCAGGGAGTGCTTTCTGCTCCTTTCTCTCTACACCAAATCAAAAACTTAATTCCATACATTACGGACTACGGAGGATATCCACGTGAGTGCGCCAAAAACTCGACGTCAATTCTTAAAAACCAGTGGTATGGCAGCCGTCGGCTTCTGGGTGGGATCACAACTCTCAGCCCAAGAAAGCAAAAGCCCCAACGAAAAACTCAACCTCGGAATCATCGGAACCAACCATCGTGCTCGCGCTAATATCAATGGCGTAAAAAGCGAAAACGTTGTCGCCTATTGCGATATCGACGACAACTACATGGCTCAAGCCAAGACGATGTTCCCCGGAGCGGATGGCTACCATGATTTCAGAAAACTCATCGATAGAAAAGACATCGATGCCGTCGTAGTCAGCACCCCCGATCACATGCATGTTCCTGCAAGCGTTCGCGCGATGCAAGCCGGGATGGATTGCTATTGCGAAAAGCCATTAGCAAATACCGTTTGGGAAGCTCGCTTAGCCGCTGACATCGCCAAGAAACACAAACGCGTCACTCAGATGGGAACTCAAATCCACGCGGGTAGTAACTACCGACGCGTGGTTGAAATTATTGAATCTCGCGTGCTCGGAAATATTCGCGAAGCTCACTCTTGGGTGGGTAAGTCTTGGGGTGGCGGTGAACGCCCCGAAAAAACTCCCCCTGTTCCCAAGCACCTCCATTGGGATCTCTGGCAAGGCGTCGCAAAAGAACGCCCCTATCACCCCATCTATGTACCCCAAAATTGGCGGCGTTGGTGGGAATACGGTGGCGGTACTTTAGGTGACATGGGTTGCCACCATATGGACTTGATCTTCTGGGCACTCAAACTTCGCCATCCGACTTCAGTTTGGGCGGCCGGTGAGAAGGTACACCCCGAAACGGCTCCTCCCAAGGGAGTGGATGCGCACTGGGAATTCCCCCGACGCGGCGACCTCTGTCCCGTCACAGTCAACTGGTGGGATAGTGGAAAACGACCTCCACAATTCGCTCAAGGCCTCCTACCCAAATGGGGCGATGGAACCTTGTTCGTAGGTGATAAGGGAATGCTGCTCGCGAGCTATGGCTCTTACCGACTGCTTCCCGAGAAGGATTTCAAAGACTTCCAAGCTCCTCCCCAAACGATCCCCAATTCAGTAGGTCACTACAAAGAATGGATCAACGCCATCAAAACTCGTGGAGAAACCACCTGTAATTTCGATTACTCCGGCGCCCTCACCGAGATGGTTCTTTTAGGGAATGTCGCTTACCGAAACGGTGGCGAAAAATTGGAGTGGGACGCTCGCAACTTGAAGATCACGAACAGTGAGAGCGCTAATGCTTTCATCAAGCGTGAGTACCGCAAGGGCTGGGAGTTTTCCGTCTAATCACGTATAATTGAATCTTCAAAAAGCGAATAGACCTTTTTCATTTAAAGGATCTATTCGCTTTTTTTTTGTAGCGATCTGGGTAAGCCTTTAAAACAGAAGAATTAGAAAGAAAACTTAGCGATCTTTAATCGAGCGAGCTTCCCACGTGGTAATATAGATTCTTAGCTTGAAACCCGATGTTTCTCTCGCTTCAAATTTATTCTTTACTGCCTCACCACCAACCTAAATCACGCAAGGCATTTCTCTAATTGAGGAGGAAGTTAACTGCATCTGAAGCATTGATTCAGTTGCAGCCATCGACCTAAATGGACGGACTCTTAGAACTCATTCTTGCAGTGGGTGTCGTTATTTTCACCTCTGCGATGTGCTCCCTGTTTGAAGCTGTACTCTACGCAGTACCCCTCAGTCATGTTGAAAACCTAGCTCAATCAGGTCGAGCCTCGGGCAAAATCTTAAAACGACTTCGCAGCCAAGTCGACAAGCCCATCACGGCGATCCTCTCCCTCAATACCATTTCAAATACCGCGGGAGCAGCCCTCGCGGGGGCCCTAGCGGCCCAAGCCTTGGGAAGACCCTACTTAGCTTACTTCTCCGCTGGTTTCACCTTACTCATTCTCATCTTTAGTGAAGTCATCCCTAAGACGACGGGAGTCGTCTACGCCCGGCCATTGGCTCGTTTTATCGCCTATCCACTTCTTTGGATGGTCTACCTCTTTTCTCCCATGGTTTGGTTGCTTCAAAAGATCACGCAGGTCATTTCAAGTCGAAAAACTATTGAACGCGTTTCTGATGCCGAGCTTTTGATGATGGTGCGCCTCGGGATTCGAACGGGAGATTTCCAAAAACACGAAGCGAGTGTCATTCAGAATATTCTCAATTTAGAGCGGCGGACCGCTCGAGATGTGATGACGCCACGTACTGTAGTTTATTCCCTTTCGGCTTCAAGTGTGATCAAAGATGCGATCAAGGACGAACGTCTCTTGAATTACAGCCGAATCCCCATCTACGAAAGTGATCCCGAAAAAATTATTGGCATCGTTCACCGAACCGATATTTTTCGGGCTCTCGCCCAAAAGAAGGAAGATATCACCCTTCGTTCCCTCATGGGTCCCGCCCGATTTGCCGTGGAGACTCGCCCTCTAGATCAATTGCTCCTCGAGTTTTTGGAGGAGAGGCAGCACCTCGTGATCATCCCCGATGAGTACGGTGGTTTAGCCGGATTAGTAACTTTGGAAGATGTCTTAGAGGATATTCTGGGCGATGAAATCGTCGATGAGTTCGACCAAATCACCGATTTGAGAGAGCATGCCGCTCACCAAAATCAAGAAACCCTAGCTCAGGCAGGGACGGAAAAAGCAGAAAATATGCAGAATGGGAGCAGCGTCACCGACGAACTGACGCAGATAACTGAAGATTCTTTAAAAGAGCCTAAAACAGATTCTTGAACTTCTTCGATTTCTCACTAGAATAACCCTCCACAATCCAGCAAAACAGAGAGCAGAGGAAGCGCAGCTCCAATTGAAGGCGCACTCCAACAACTCATTCATATCGCCAATCGGCGTGCCTGTAGCTCAGCTGGAAGAGCACTGGATTTCTAATCCAGCGGTCCCAGGTTCGAGCCCTGGCAGGCATGCCAGTTATTATTAAAACTTAGGTAGCTACTCGCTACCTAAGTTTTTTTCTTGGGGCAATTTAGAATTTGCGGGCTCGGTTGGAATTTCAAGACTCAATCATAGGAGTGATCTCCTCCGCATTAAACTCCTTTGACAGAACTTCGTTGGGAAAAACCACCATTTGATTACAAGGTTGTTGCTTCAAATAGTAATGAAAAACAATTGCAAAGAAAGTGGTCTTTGCGACCTGAGCCGAAGTCATAAGTGGTATTCTTTTAATTGCTGGATTTCTAACCGCTCCAAACCATACCTTTGCGTGGGGAGTGAGTTCCACTGAGTACCAACCGGGATTTCCTGAAACTCCTGGACGTAGGTAAACTTCACGCTATGCCCATTCCCAAATCTCTTCTTCTGGAGGAAACGGCCATGCTTTTCTTTGCCACTCATTAAATACAAATGTCTTATTCATACTGGGCTTCAGCGAAACTATCACAAAGCTTTCTAAACTCTTCCTTACAGATTGAAGTTACCTCTTGTCGTGATCTCCCGAAGATCAAGTTTGGTAACTTTCTTTCGAGCGCCTCAAGCCCCTGTTTGAATACTTGAATTTGCTCGATTTGTTGAGCAATGACTTCTTCATTTTTAAAAGAGTTCCTTCCACAGTCTCTGCCTTGAGGATTGAAAATCGTGCTTTTGCTTCACGCTCTTCGGTCTTTGCTTTGAGCTTTCGTTTGTGAAGTTCTTCATCCTTTGGGTCTACCCAGGATTGCTTTTACCCTCTCCTTTTAATGTTTTCTTCAATCCAACGTTTGACCTTTGGTATGTGGTAACTAAATTTAGTTTTATTTATTGGGGGCCCTAGTGAACGCCAACCATAGAGAGTAGCTTGATCAACTCCAATAGCTGAGGCAAGGGCCCTGATTGAGTGGGTGAAGACTTCACTCTACTTGTTCATCTCCAGGTAGCTTTTGGATAGCTCCATTTTCAAGTGAACATTTTAAAAACTCACTGTCGTCAAATTTAAATCCTCTAATATCTGAATTTGTAAATACTGCCTTTTTGTAATTCTTTACTCCCTTAAAATTTGCCCCTCTTAAGTCTGCCCCACTAAATAGAGTCCCTGAAAAACCAGCATTGCTAATATCGGCATCCAGTTTCTTGGCAGCGAAAATACACCAAGACTTAAAGTCGAATTTTCAAAACTTGCCCCAGATAAAACAGCATCTTCAAATCTCGTTCTAATTAAAAAAGCTTTCTTACAATTAGCAAAAGGAGCAACTGCTCTATCCACGATGACGTCGGATAAATCAGCGCCAATAAACTCTGCTTTAGTTAGTAACGAATCAGAGAAATTTGTAAACTTAAAAATTCCTTCGTTAAAAATTGCAAAACTAAATTCACAATTATTTAGTGGTGCGTAACTCAAATCTGATTTCACAAAATCGCCATAGGTGAACACACAATCATTTACAAAAGAGCTTATTTTTATATTATATCCATTTAGTGAGGTAAAAAGTTGACCTCTCTCAGGTGAAATTAATTTGTTACTTAGCTTATGTGAGTGGTCCATCATCTGATGCTAAGGCTTTCAATTCCGGCTTAACGCAATAATTTTTTTCCTCAAGTGTAGAGACAGATCATACTTTTCAATATTCGATCATTTTCATCTACTTCGATATTTGGATTCTTAGGGGGTTGATTAGGATTCAACAATTGTTCTTTCTTTCTATTTCATCAATCTCACTATCAACGCTATCTAAAATTGCCGATAGTTCTAAAATTAAGTTGGAGCGCCTATCTGCTTCTAATAGCTGTGTTTGAACATCTATCTTTTCATTCTGCTTAGTTCATTAAAAGTTTGCTTCCCAAGCAATAATCGCTCTGGATATAGACAGCAAACTAATACCCAGAGCTCCGGCTGTCCCAGGAGAAATCAGTTTAAAAACAAAGGCTGATCTTGCGGCGCTGCACCCTGGGTCTTCACTCTTTGAATTTCATGTCCATAGGTTGATCACAACCGCCCAAAATCGATGCTTTTGCCGAACCAGCTTTGCTTCAAGCTCTACAGGATCAATTTTTTTATTTTCCTCAGTACTCATCTAATCCCTCAGTTCTGCTGCTGGTTGGTAAGGTTTCAAATACAAATATTTGCAGAAGTATGCGCTGACCGACACCGACACTTCCCCCGCCGTGGGATTGGATAGAACCAGTGGTAGCTAACCAGTCGCAGTCAGATACAGGTAGCAATTGAAAATTAGAAAACTGGTTCATGCTGTTATTTCTTTTATGATTGGATCGCTTGATAGTTTTCCCTTAAGCCATCAATTAGCTTCTTAGTCTGAACATCAATATCACTTCTGTTCTTTTTAAAGGGAAGGATGGCTTTCTTTTTCAATGTCCGCCAAAGTTGTCGGTCTGCACCCCCGGCCTCACATTTGTCTTCCCACGACTTATCTAATGCAATGGGACAGAGGATATCTCTTTTTTCTTTCTTCTCTAACATACGAGCCATTTCAAGCTCACTCTCCACCCAATCACTTTCAGTGCTCTTCTTTGAAAGAACAAGCAACACGACATCTTGAGCCCTTAAGCCCTTCCACACTTGTTTGTTAAGATCCCCCGCTTTTAAATCATGTTCATCTCTCCACACTCTTGCCCCTTCCTTTTTTAACCTTTCTTCAATATCTATCACAAATTTCTTATCTGCATGCGAATAAGAGATAAAGACACCTCCAATGGGTAATGGACCACCAAATCGAGCATCTTGAATCTTATAAATAATCTCACAATGTTCTTCCGGGGTTAATCCAGGTCTATAAAGTTTAGCTGTTTCAATTTCCCAATCCTGTAAGCCACATTTCTCAAGAAAGACTTTCGGAATTTCTCCCTTAGATTTAAATAGAGTATCAACCCCCAAGATACTTGGACCCTTGTGATCTACCTTCTCTAAGCAATTCTCTTTCACTTCGGACAAATCGACATTTCCCCAGACGGTATAATAAGTACGGGAATCTGAGAGATCAGCATTCCACAAGTTCGCCAAGCTAAAGTTCGTCAGGCGTAAATTCGCCGAGACCAGGTTCGTGGAAATCAGGTTTGTCGAGATCAGGCTCGCTGAGTGCAAATCTGTTGAGCCCAAATTCGCCGAGTACAAGTTCGCCGAATGTAAATCTGCTGAGCTCAAATTCGCCGAGTACAAGTTTGCCGAACACAAATTCGCTGAGCGTAATTTCGCCGTGCGCAAGTTCGCTGACTGCAATTTAACATTATGTAGATTTGCAGAAATCAAATTCGCCGAGTACAAGCTCGCCGAACACAAATCTGCCGAGCGCAAGTCTGTCGAATATAAGTTTGCCGAATGCAAGTTCGCTGAGCGCAAGTCTGTTGAACTCAAATTTGCTGAGTATAGGTCTGCCGATTGTAAGTTAACCGAATCCAAATCCGCAAAGCTCAAGTTCACCCAGCGCAAATTTGCCGAGTATAAGCTTGCATTTTTTAAATCGATCTTAGTATGAGGATGCGCACTTCTCCACTCATTCCAAGCTTTACAGTCGTTCTCTTCAGCTATTGAATCTTTTAATCTTTTGAGTTGTTCTTTAATCGCCATAAATCCGTTCCGAGTAACTGCTCAATTATTTTCCCAGGCTTGATAATTCTCCCTTAAGCCATCAATAAGCTTCTTACCTTGAGCCTCAAAATCACTTTTGTTCTTCTTAAAAGGAAGAATGACTTTCTCCTTTAGTGTTCTCCAAAGCTGGCGATTTGTTCCACCCTCTTTGCATTTGTTTTCCCATGATTTGTCTAATGCAATAGGGCAAAGTATATTGCGCCCCTCTTCTTTCTCTCGGTCACGAGCCATTTCAAGTTCACTTTCTACCCAATCACTCCTCGTACTATTCTGTGAAAGAATAAGCAATACTACATCTTGAGACCTCAAACCCTCCCAAATTTGCTCATTAAGACTACCAGCCTTTAAATCGTGTTCATCCCGCCAAATCCGAACTCCTTCGCTCTTTAACTTCTCTTCAATCGTAAGTGCAAAATCCTTATCAAGATGTGAATAGGAAATAAATACTCCTCCAATTGGTATGGGGCCTTCGAATCTGGCATTATGAATTTTTTTATAAACCTCACTTTGTTCTTCTTGAGTTATCCCCGGCTTATAAAGTTTAGCCGCTTCGATTTCCCAATCTTGAAACCCACATCCTTCAAGAAATCGTTTCGGAATTTCTCCTTTAAAATTATTTAAAGTTTTACCTCCAACTGGACTCGGCGAAGTATGAATCATCTCCTCAATCCCAATGACTGAAGACAAATCAACATTAATCCAAAGAGTATAAGTTGATTCGGCATAGGTGAAATCTGCTCCCTTCAACTCACCTCCACTAAAGTAAGTATGGTTTAAAAACGCTCCTGAAAATTTAGCTTTGAATAATTTGACACCAACAAAGGTTGCCCATTGCAGCTTTGCATCACACAAAGTAGCATGACTAAGATCCGCACGATTCAACCTCGCATTTATCAAATTAGCCCCACTTAAATTAACACCTCTCAAATTCGAATCCCTTAAATTTGCATAACTCAAGTTCGCCTCAGTTAAATTAGCACCTCTCAAATTCACAGAGGGTAATTGAACAGAGAGCCCAAGATTATCTCCCCTCCACTCATTCCAAGCCCTACAACCATTCTCCTCCTTACTTGATTCTAATAATCGCTTAAGCTGCTCTTCATTCGCCATTAAGCTGCTCCAATATAAAACTCAAGAATTTTCTGCTACTTGATAATTTTCCCGTAGGCCTTCAACAAGCTTCCTAATTTCAATTTCAAAATCACTTCGATTCTTTTTAAAGGGAAGAATGACTTTCTTTTTTAATGTTCTCCAAAGCTGTCGATCTGTTCCCCCAGCCTCACACTTATCTTCCCAAGAATTATCTAAGGCAATTGGGCAAAGGATTTCTCGCCCCTCTTCTTTCTCTCGATAACGAGCCATTTCGAGTTCACTTTCAACCCAATCACTTTCAGTACTATTCTTTGAAAGAACAAGTAAAACTACATCTTGAGACCTTAAGCCTTTCCAAATTTGTTTATTTAAATCACCTGCTTTTAATGCATGTTCATCTCTCCAGACTCTCGCTCCTTCAGCCTTTAATTTTTCCTCAATTTCAATCACAAATTCTTTATCTGAATGCGAATAAGAGATAAACACTCCTCCAATGGGTAACGGCCCACCAAAGCGAGCATCTTGAATCTTATTATAAATCTCACATTGTTCTTCTCGAGTAATCCCTGGTTTATAAAGTCGAGTGGTTTCAATTTCCCAATTTTGCAAACCGCACCCTTCAAGAAACTCTTTAGGAATTGCTCCCTTAGAATTTAATAGGGTATCTGTTCCCACTGTACTTGGACCCTTATGTTCTATCGTTTCAAGACATCCCTCTTTTACCTTTGAAAGGTCAACATTGGCCCATACGGTAAGATTGGTTTGGGCGGTGAAGAGATCAGCCTCTTTTAAGTTCGCCGAATCCAAATTCACCGATTGTAAGTTCGCCAACTCCAAGTTCGCTGAATGCAAATTCACAGCTTTCAAATTCGATCTCGCTAAGTTCGCCATGCGCATATTCGCCGCCCCCAAGTTCGCTGAATAAAGGTTTACGGACCGCATGATCGCCGACTGAAAATTCGCCAATGGCATGTGTGCAGCGAATAAACACGCCAAAGTCAAGTTCGCCGAATCCAAATCCGCAGAGCGCAAGTTTGCCGAATGCAAGTTTGCCCAGATCAAGTTCGCCGACTGCAAGTTCGCCGAATCCAAGTTCGCTGAGTACAAGTTCGCCGAGCGCAAGTTTGCTTCTTTTAAATCAATCTTGATATCTGGATGCTTACTTCTCCAATCATTCCAAGCCTTACATTCATTTTCTTCTTTAGTTGAATTTAATAATCGTTGAAGTTGCTCTTTATTCGCCATTTTAATAATTCCAAGGACTTGCAGAGAGTTTATTACTTGCCGCGTTTATTCCTTCGACTTTCAGCTTCTCTATGTAAGGGAGTGACACCGGCGATATAGCCTAAGCAATCACAATACTGAGTAAGTTTTTTACGGACTTTTTCTATTTCTTTGCGAAGCTTTTTGGATTCCTTCCATGAAGACTCGTGTTCTAATCGGGACATTCCTTCGGGACATTTTGATTCCCATTCTTCGAGTCGGGGATGCCAGTAGGCAGTCAAGGGGCGGATGACTTCATTTAGAACTTGCATTGCGTACCCACCTAGTGATTCTGATTCTAATGCTACTTCCGGACCAGCTTCTTTTAAGATTTCGCGGGTGATTTGGAAAACGGAGTAGAAAGACGTTAAGGCTTCTCTTAATAGACCTTGGTCGCCGGCAAGGGGCTGGACTGTTACTCTTGTATTTAGCTCTACGTAGAGCTTCCAAGCTGCAATTTTTTCTACATTGAATCGTAATTTGATTGTTTGGCCGCCAACTTTCACTTGAGCTGATTCAATCGAGAGATCAGCGTCTAATATACTCTTAATTTCTTTCCCGCGTTTTTTGGCCCAGCTTTTGAATTGTCTGATATCAAACATTGATTCCTATTCCTTTACTTCCTTTTTCAGATCTTCGAGAAGCTTATTGAAGGACTCATCGAACTTATCCTCATTTTCCCAATCTGAGAAATCAGGAATGAAAAATCTTCGAATGGTTTTCGCAATATCAATTTCCTCATTAGGTGGAGAATTAGGATGGATGTATTTCCAATCTTGCAAGATTTGGAAATTACAGGACCGCAAAGGAAATAAAACCTTTTCACCATTCTTATTCTCTTCTTGTTTATCGTAAGCTCGCTTGATCTCAAATCTCACCCACTTACTTTCAATGCTTTCCGGTGAAAGAAGGACGAGAAGTTTTTCGTGTGAATGTATGGCCTTATCGAGTTGTTCATCCACATACTCTCCAGCTTTCAGGTTCTCCGGAGCAAACCACACTCGTAGACCATGCTCTTTTAATTTTGAATGCAATCTCTTTGCTAATTCTTCCTCTGAGCTGCAATAACTAATAAATATGGAGTAGAATTGGAGAGGTTGAACACTAGCAACTAAGCTCGGAATATACGAAACAAACGTCTCAGGGATGCCACAACCAATTAAAAATTCTCTAGGTAGATTTCCATCCGTCCATTTAGAATTTATAAATGTGTCGGTACTCACCGAACTAGGTCCATTATGCTTGATTTTCTCAAGACAACCCTCCTTCACTTGAGATAAATCCACATTGGCAAAAACAGTATATTTGGTAAATGCGCCTGAAAAATCCGTACAGAACAAGTCAGCTTGGCTCAAGTTCACATAATCCAAGCGAGCTTCGCTCAAGTTCGCATTGTCCAAGTGCGCATACCTCAGATTCGCATACATCATGAGCGCCTTTCTCAAGTCCGCATGACTTAAATTCGCATGGATCAGGTTCGTATTGTCTAAACGCGTCTTGCTCAAGTCCGTATGGGACAGGTCCGCTGTGTTCAAGTCCGCATAAGGCAAGTTCGCTCCGCTAAAGTTCGCATGGTCCAAGTCCGAATGATTCAATTCTGCACCGGACAAGCGCGCACTACTAAAGTTCGCGCCGCTCAAGCGTGCACAGCTCAAGTCCGCATCGACCAAGTTCGCACGGCTAAAATCTGCACCGTTCATACGCGCACCGCATAAGTCCGCACCCTTCAAGTGAGCACAACTAAATATTCCCATTTCTAAGTCAATCGAAACATCTTTATTGTCCTTCCTCCATTCATTCCATGACTTGCAGCTATTATTTTCAGCTATTGAATCTGTTAACCTTTTGAGCTGGTCTTCGTTAGCCATCGATTCGCTCCACAATCCAATTAGTAAACACCATGTAACAATCAAAGAGATATTGTAGTGGAACTTAGGTTGGTGATACAAATCCGAGAGAGAAGAAACTCGGCTTTCACTTATTTTTAAACGATCCCATATACGGTCGTCCTTCTACCCAAACCGTCATTCCCAGTTACTCTTTGGGTTTACAGGCTGGGCTTGAAACAATTTGTGAGCTGGGAGAGGGCATCTTAGTTTTCTGGATAAAATACAAAGGTTTAAGCATCTCCCAAACTTCTTTATTTCGCTGGGAAAAATTCATCACCGATCCCCAGCAAGCCATCGCAATTTTTGCTCGATTTCGCATCGACTTTAACTTGTAATCGTTCTCTTCCCCTATAAGATCATCCCCAACGCAATTTTTCCTGATTAATCTGTGGGCAAAGAGACACCCAGCCAGAATCCCCCATACTCCCAAGATTTTTCTAAATCCTTGCAACGTTTAATCAAAAGATAATTGCACACCAAGTCCTCATCTTTTGGGCGATCAGTGACGAACATTACAATATCTATAAATTCATCCCAAAAACTCTCAAGCGAGCATTGAAAACGACAACTTAGGGAGAGGATCCCCTCTGCCTTCATTCCTCCCCCACACGTTCAGGAGTATGCTCCCTTCGATATTCGAACTCAGATATTGATATCCCCCCCTTAAGCCTTCATTGCTTAAAAGGCACTTCTTCGATCCCCACGACCACACCTGGATCTTCCGAATAAATCCTATCGTTCTCTATCAACAAAAAGACAATCTGAGAGTTGCTATAATAAACCTCAGCCTCCTCGGCTATGCCCCTCAGTCGAACGAAAAGCTTGAAAGTCTTTTATAAGTTTTGGAATCGTTTAAAGAGGCAGGTCATAGTTTAATGCGTTCTTTTGACCTCCATTTACAGGATATTTCTTCCCGTTAGCTGAATCTAAGAAGAACAATATTATCTCTATAATGGATGGGATAAGGTGAGATGAGACTTAGCCCTTCTCTTAAGATTCCAGATATATAATTCTCTATTTAGAAAATTGACAATCCTTCTCAATTCTAAAACGTAACTAAAATCGAAGACGGTCCACTAAATTTAGCCTTAGTTAAAGAATTATTTGAAAACCTTAAGCACACTAAATTTTTAATCCTCACCTTAATAGCTTTTCTATTAGCACTTTTATATTTTGTCTATCTGGTTTGTCTGACTTGGAAGATCGTAGAAAATTCGAATTGAATCTTTGATATCTATGGAGCTCATTTAGTTTCTATATCCAATAAAATCATTTCAGCAACGTTCTTTTCAGCCGCTTTTGCATAATCAAGAGCAGTCTTACCCTCATGATTTTTTATGCTCAAATCGGATCCGTGATCTAAAAGAGCTTGGATTGCATCTTTCCCCGTTCCTCTGGCAGCCAGAATATGTAATGCCGTTTGGCCGAGTGAATCTAAAGCATTCGGATCTGCACCGTGCTCTAATAAAATTTTGATGCGTTTACCGAAACCGTGATTAGCATCGTGATGGAGGAGGGTTCGCTCCCCTCGACCTTCGTTGATGTCCCAGTTGTATTTTTGAAGTAGCTGAATCATCTCAGCCATGCTTTCGGACGGCATGTGTTTTAGGAAGCCTTGGTTGGGATTGACTCCTTTTTCTAAGAGGAATTCGACGTTTTCTATATTTCCATTTCGAACTTGAAGAGATAAGGGGGAGTCACATTCACCTCGGATGATGGTGCGGGCATCGACATTTGCTCCTGCTTCTAATAAGAGCTCTCCCATTTCAAAAGAAACAAAATGATGGATCGCCTGGGAGATTCCCCGGCCCGCAGTGAACTCGGCATGAATAAGATTGGGATTAGTCGTGAGGTATTTTTTTACCTGACTCACATCATCTTGAAGAATAGCATCGCGAAAAGCTTTAACAGCTTCCGGGATCAACAACTCAGCGATGAGGAGCTGATTCTCTCGGTGACACATGCCGTCGTTTCTTTGAACGCATTCAGCAAGTAGAGGATGAGCCTGAACACCTTCATGGATGAGTTTAAATGAATTGGAGTCGAAGAACTGCTGAGCTCCTTTGAGATCGGCTTTGAGAAAACAATCGATAAAAGGCTCAAAAAGTTCCGCATTCATTTTCATGGACTGATCAATCTCAAAATATTGATGTCTAACTTTCCATCTTTAACTTTATCCAGCTCATCGATTTTCTCGATGCTGGCTTTCAAGTCGTCTCGTGTCACCACGCCTTTATCATCGAGTCGCTCTAGTAGTGATCCTAATAACAGAGCGATGTATCCCATGTCATCTTCTAAATCATCGATACGTTTTTTTAGTGCATGGGTTCGTCCTCGATTGGAAGCGCCACGTATGCGTTGAGAACTTGCAATATTTCGAAGGTGAGTCGCTTGCGCTTGTTCGGGAAAAAAGAAATCATATAAACTCATTTTAAGCCCTTTCTGTTGTAACCCATAATAATCCCTCTCGAACCTAATCGACTTGAGTTTCCAACATGTCAATATAAGCGTGGGATATTAAGGAGTCGTGATCGATCCCGAAGAATTCCATCAATTCTTGAGCGATCTCAACTCCTTCTTTGTGAGTTTGATTTTCTGTTAAAACCACTTCCAATTCCATAAATTCACCCAAGCCCTCAACTTGATCTAAATGAACCCGAGTTTGCCCCACTAAGATCAACAAGCGTTCTTTCTGAACGATTCCTCGAATTTCTAAGCTCGTTGAAAGGGCTTCAGAAAGGGAATCGGGAGCTTCGGTTGGGTATAAAGTGTAAGAAGAAACCTTGGGACCTTCTTGGTCCGTTCGGTCGTAAGCGATGAGTTCGGCAGTGCCATCTCCGAACTCTCTCAACTTCAATCTTCCCTTGGGCACGGTATAGAAGGTGTCTTTTTGGAGAATGATTTCAGGTGGTTCATCTGAACGGGAAGTGGCCTTCTCTTGAATTTCTTCGAGTTGGCCGGGTTGGAGTTGAGCTTTGATTTCGATGTTTTGGGGCATGGTAGATCTGTCTCTTGATTGTTGACCCCTTCATTGGTGCCTTCACTTTTAAAGATTCAATTAACTAGCCCGAAGCGCTAGCGAGGGTCAAATTCCCTCGCTAGCGCTTCGGGCTAGTTAAGGGGGCACTGCTCGAATTGAGAATTAAAGAGCTTCAAACCTCTTTATTTTGGTTAATCCCCTTGACCCTACTACCGATAAAGTTGAACTTCAAACAAAAATAAACCCCAACCAGTCTCCTGGTCAGGGTTTGATTCAAACTAACCTAAAACTTGGCGATAAACGATGCTACTTATCGGCGAGTTTTTCTGGTGGTTGATTTACGACGGGGAGCGGCTTTACGTGCAGGTGACTTGCGTGCAGTCGATTTGCGAGCCGTGCTCTTGCGAGCGGTCGTTTTTCTTGCAGTAGACTTACGGGCGGTAGTCTTGCGTGCAGTTGATTTACGTGCAGTCGTTTTGCGACCGGTAGTTTTGCGAGCTGAAGTCGACTTACGAGCGGTGGTGGCGCGTTTTTTAGGAGTCGCAGCTGCTTTTTTAACTCGTTTAGCTTGGAACTTCGTGATGACAGAAGCTGAAATGTGCCATGATCCGCCAACTTTCTTTCCGGTAATGTTACCGCGTGAGAGCCAGCTGCGAACGGTTGATTCAGCGACTTTGCACTTCTTAGCGACTTGCTTGATAGTGAACCATTGACCTTTGAGAGTCACGGTAGCTTTGCGAGCTACAGGCTTTTTAGCGGTGCTTTTGCGAGCGGTAGTCTTGGTTTTGCGACCAGTTGTACCAGTAGCTTTACGGGCAGTGCTTTTGCGAGCAGTGCTTTTACGTGCAGTCGTTTTACGGGCGGTTGATTTACGCGCGGTCGTTTTGCGAGCAGCGCTTTTACGAGTGCGAGAGGCGGTCTTTCTGCCAGCCATCTTGATCTCCTTACTATCTTTCTTTTGCGGCCTCAAGGCCGGCTTTTAATCAGCCGGATCCTGATCAGATTGCTCTGAGATTTAAGATCTGGCAGGTTCAAAGTGTTTACTACACTCAACTCGAATAAAGTTTTCGGGCCCTGGGCGGGTAGATCTTGAAAGATTTTCTTAACCTTTTTCTCGTCAGAAGCCCTAAAAACGCTATTATGCACTGACTAAATATCCTCCCTCCCCCCATAAAACGACTATTCACCCTATATTTGTAGGGGTAAAATGGCTGTTGCAGCGCAGACGGTCACCGGCTCAATTTATGTTTATAATGAAAAAAAAATCTCAAAAAAATCTAGTAATTATTAATACTTCACACTTAAAGATAGTCTTAATAGCCCTACTTTTTAGTGTCTTGATGCCGCGATGGAGCCCTGCTGAGGTACTGATTTGGCTACCGAAGCCGCAATCTAATACCCAATGGCGATTGGAAAAAAGGTATAGCACTCAATTAGCCGTACACGACTCTAAGGGAAACGTTATCCCCGGTTCTAAACCTGAAAAGTCGATTCATCACTTAGATGCGACATTTCAGATTGAATGGAAAAAAGCTCAAAAGGGGAAAATTCAGGGCCAAGTAAGAATTATCAACATTCATAAGTGGATTATCGATGATTGGAAAGCCTCCAATGGCGCTCCAACTCAACGCCTTCAATTCAGTATCAGTCTTCCATTAACCGCCCCTTATCAATTCAACGTTCGGTTCCGAGAGAGTGAACTTCGTACCCTCCATCTATGGAGTGGAGGAAAAACTCAACGCACTCAATTACTACAAACGTCCCTCATTGAAGCTTGGCAAGAACTCGCTTATTACCAAAGAATTTTAAAAACACCCGTTGTGAGCACTCCCGGTCAGTCTTGGAAAACAAAGAAGAAAAAGAATCTCTATAAAGATATTCCTGTGAACTTAAGTCACGAGTTTGAGTATCTAAAAAAAGTGAAAGCGAAAAAAGTAAAAGTTCAACTCGCTCAGATTGAGGGTGCTATTCGACAAAACATTCCCGGTGCTCCCAAGAGTTTAAAAAATCACCCAGGTTTATTTCCAGGCACCGTGACTTGGCTCCATGATCTAAAGAAAAATCGTGCCCATTGGATAGAATTGAAAAGAGTTACCAAGATTCCTATCGCAGATAATGTGTTACCGATTATGAAAACTCTAAGTTGTGAAGCTATTTTTAGAGCAGCGGAGCCTGGGGTGTTTAGTCGTCGTCTCGCTCCGCGAGGCGGTTCTTTACGACGGTAATCATCCTTAGGAATCTAAACAAAACTCGGTCGAGTCTGTGAGACTAAACTTTTTAAAGCCATTAAATTAAGGGGGCTCAATATCTTTTTTAGCCCCTAACAACTTTATCGTTTCTTTTTGCTGCTATAAATCGCCTCGCAGAGCGAGACGACGACTAGTTTTACAACTTCTCAGGCTTCATAAACAAGGTAATAAAGAAGCGCCTTAAGTCATCGAGCCAAGTATAGAAGAGGGGAACGACGAAGAGGGTGAAGAAGGTTGAAGTGAAGAGCCCTCCGATGATGACCATCGCCATCGCTTTGTAATCGATACCTTCACCTTTTTGGGGAAGCAAGACCAAGGGAATCAAACCGAAGATCGTCGTCATTGCCGTCATCCAAATCGGTCGGAATCGCACTCGAGAGGCTTCTAAAATGGCATCGGTCCGTTCATTCCCTTTCGAGCGATTTCTATTGATGGAATCCACCAGCACGATCGCATTGTTCACCACGATTCCGACCAGGATCACCATGCCGATAACGCCAACTGGATCTAATGGAATTCCACTTAAGAAAAGGCCCCAAATGGATCCAAAGAAGGCGAAGGGGATAGAAAGCAATACAGAGAAGGGCATGATGAACGATTCAAATAGCAATCCCATCACGAAGAACACTAAACAGATAGCCAAGACTCCCGCCCAAATGAGACTGGTGAAATCTCCCTGTGCTCCCCGTCGGCCACTGGGATCCTGAGTGATCTCAAATCCTTCTTCAACCGGTATTTTGGAGAGCCAAAAGGAAACCTTATTCTTGAGTTGGTTAAACTTGGCGTCTTCTGTCTCTTGAGACTCTGCTGAAAAAGCGACGGTCATCTTCCCGTTCATTCGGCGGATATGACCCGGCCCAGGGTGGATATCATACTTCGCTACGTTATCTAAACGAACCAGAGTGCCCTTATCACTCAGAACTTGAATGGCGTTGATCTCTTCAACGTTTTCTTTATCAGCATCTTGATAACGAATCCAAAAGGGCAACTCTCGATCAGCCGTGACAAAATCCGGTAACACGGCTCCTCGAATCGCCCAGGAGACCATACTCGACACCGAACCGGCATCGATGCCATAGTGCTGAGCCAGCTCCCGATTCACACTGACACGCACTTCGTCGCGACTGTCGTCACGCATGGGACGCGCATCGTAAAGCTCAGGGAAGACTTCCTTATCTTGAAGTAAAGCGAGAACTTCATCGCCCAATTTATTCAATGTTCCGAGGTCTGTTCCTCTCACGAAGACCCGTATTCGTTTTCGCCGATCATTTTCTTCAAACATATCGGTACGAAGTTGAACCTTAACCCCGGGGATTTCAGGAATGTACTTATGGTAAGTTTTAAAGAACTCTTCCTCTTTAACTCGATGCCCTTCCTCGAAAATGAGGTTAAGCCCGCCACTTCGAGAACTGAAGTAACTTGTGATCGCACGAATCTTTCGGTCTTTTTGAATCTCTGGGTTGTCTTTATCGTAAAAGGCTCGCTCAAGCTCATCAAAGATATCGTTGATCTCTCGAAGAGTTAGGTTTTTCGGCAAGCTCACTCGAAGCTCCATGCGGGACACGCCTTCCTGGGTGTCGAAGTTGACGGGGACGAGTTTCAAGGCCAACAAGCTGTAAGCTGTCATTAGAACAGACACTAAAATGATTAAAGCGCCAAAGCGATGGGCTAAACACCAACCCAACCATTTTCTTGTCGTTTGGTTGGGATGAAGAATTAGGGGAATGAATATAGTTCTAAGTACTCCTCGGGCAAAAACGAGAAAGGGCCCATAGAATAACAGTAATCCTGGTACCACATAGATCCAGCTCAGTATTGGAATTCGATTCATATTATTCCAGAACCAACGATAGAACGAGCTAATCGACTCGAAGGGTGATTCCGTTTTTTCACTTTTGAATGATATATTTTCTTCAGAAGCCTTTAGTGGTTTTAAGAAAAAACCGCGAGGAATAAAAAACCGAGCAAGTGGAATGAATACAGCTTTAAAAACCAAACGAGTAAAAACCAGAACAGGTCCCACAAACAATAACAGCCAGGGGACGACGAAAACCCAACTCAATATGGGAATTCGATTCATATTATTCGAAAACCAACGATAGAACGAACTAATGGATGCTAAGGGATTTTCTTTTCCAGTAGATTGAGCAACTGATGAATCTTTTAGTGGCTTTAAGAAAAATCCACGAGGAACAAAAAATCGAATGATTGGAATTCTTTTCAACGTAGAGATAAATGACCAGAATCCATCCCGAATCGATTCAATCAATTTTATCTTAGGCCTCTTCTCAGGAACAGGGCGCTCTTTAACCGGCTTCCGATGAAAAAACAAAACCCCCTGAGGAATAAAAACCAACGCCACAAATAATGAAGCCAATACGCTGACACAAAGGGGCCCTCCCACCGATTGAAAAATCACTTTCAAGAAGGGGATACTCGTCATGAACATGATGGGGACGAATACGACTACGGTCGTTAACGTGGCTAAGCTAACGGCGAGTCCGATCTCTTTCAGCCCTTCAGCAGCAGCCACGATGGGCTTCATACCCAAATCTTGCTTTCGAACGATGTTTTCTACCACCACGATCGAGTTATCAACCAACATCCCGATGCCAAGAGACATGCCCATGATCGAAAGGATATTGAAGGACCCACTATCAAAGTAAAGCCAAACGATGGTGATCAACAGTGAAAAGGGAATCGCCATAGTCACGATAAATGTGACCTTGAATCTTCGAAAGAAAACAAACAAGACCAAAAAGGCCATGATTCCGCCGTAGATGCCACTCTCTTTCAAACTGTCGATAGAAACCGTGATGATTTCACCTTGATCGAGGAAAGGAAAGTAGGTGAATTCATTGATGGAAGCCATCTGGCGAGGGAGAGACTCTTCGAGCTCTTTGAGCGCCAGCTTGATGTTCTCACAAACCTCGACGGTATTTGCCATCGAGTCTTTTTTCAAAACGGCAACCGTTGCGAGATTCCCATTCACGCGGGAGTAAAAATTTTTGAGAGCCCGTTGGTACCCGACATCGGCCACGTCCGAAACCTTCAAGCTCGTCGTTACGGGATAATCATCGACTTCTTCAAAAGAATTAAATCGTCCCACCGATCGGATTAAATACTCTCGATCGCCATCCCGGATTTTTCCTCCGGTGATGTTTTGATTATCTTGAGATAATCTACCGATCAATTCCCGTACGGGCACTTGGTGAGCCGCAACCAAATCATTATCTAAATCGATGATCACTCGATTATCGGTAAGCCCCCAAAATTCGACATTAGCCACTCCCCCGATCGCTAAGAGTCGATTTTGAATCACGTTCTCAAAGACATCACTTTGGTAAACATCATCGTTTTTTTTATCGCCCTCTAAATCTAAACCGATTGCCACAATATATACGGGCAAATCGGCATCCATATTTCCCCGCCAAATGTTGTAACGATCGACGCCCTCAGGCCAGCGTAGCTTCGCTCGATCTAAACGCTCCCGCACATCGGCAGCTAAGGAATCAGGATCTTTCTCCGAGTCGTAAGAGATGATGAGCTGAGAAAAATTCGCCGAAGATCTCGAGTAAAGGGAACGAATACCGGGAATCGTTCGAATACGATCTTCCGTAGGTTTCGTGATTTCTTCTAAAACCTCTTGAGGAGTCGAATTCGCAACCGGGATCCAGACCGACAGCGATCCCATGTTGATCCCTTCGGGCATCAACTGAACTTCTAAGCGGGGATACGCGATGAAGCCCACCACTAAAAAGGCAAGGAAAAGAACGAAGACGGTGATCGGTCGGTAAAGGGTCCACCTTAAAAGAGGAGACATCCTTTCAAATTGTTCAGACTCGACCGGAGTATGAGAAGATTCTTTTTCGTGATTTGAAGGAGCGGGATCGACCATCATTCCCTCCAATCACTGAACGAATAGATGACGGGGATGACGATCAAAGTCAATACGGTTGAGGCGATCAAACCCGATATCACCGTGATCGCCATAGGAGCCCGAATTTCTAATCCTTCACCCACTCCTAAAAAAGCTGCGAAGCTTTCTCCCGCCCCGGGGATCATCGTTAGGATTCCGGTTAGAGGCAATAAGCCTAACACGGTGGTGGTTGTCGTCATCAAAATGGGGCGTAGTCTCAACTGCCCCGCTTTTTGAATCGCTTCAAATTTGGACATTCCTGTCTTACGCAATTGATTGATGCAATCAATCAAAACGATCGCATTATTCACCACGATCCCAGCGAGCATGATCATACCGATGAAGACGATCACGTTGAGTGGTTCGTTTAAGGCTGATAGCACGGGCCCGATGCCGGTACAAGCCAGGGGAATGGAAAATAAAATCACAAAGGGTTGAACCAACGATTCAAATTGAGCTGCCATGACGACGTAGACTAAAAAGATCGCCAGTAACAAAGCACGAATCAAACTGTCTCGGGAGGCCTGCATCTCTTGGTGTTGCCCCCCGAATCCAACACTGAACTCAGCGGGGATGTTCACATCGGATAAGGAATCGGTGATTTCTCCCGTCGCTCGACCGAGATCTAAGCCTGAAAGGTTCGCACTGACGATAGCAGCGCGCGTTTGACTGATACGTCGAATTTCGGCTGGCCCTACACCTTCAACCACTTTAGCTACATCATAAAGCGAATGCTTCACTGGCCCCCCGGGATTTACGATAAGCTCACGCAGGTCTCCCAAAGAAGCTCGATCTTCTTCCTGGAGGCGAACTCGGAGATCGACCTTACGATCGCGTTCACTGTAGCGAGTAGGTATTTCACCATCGATCTTACGCTTAATCGCATTACCGATCGTTCCGATGTCGAGGTTGTAACGATTAAGGATCTCCCGATCAAAAACGAGATGAACTTCAGGAAACCCAGGTCGAACGGAAGACTTCACATCCTTGATCGACGGGATATTATTCATTTCCTTTTCGATGGCATTTGCAAGCTCATGAAGCTTGTCGAGATTGTAGCCTTTGATCTCAACTTCAATCGGTGTCTTAAAGCTAAAGAGAACGGGATTACGAATTCGATCGTCGGTGATATCTAAGTACTGTGGTAGAAGCTCTCGAATCGCAGCCTTCACTTCAGCTTCTACGATTTGAGGTTGACGATTGTCGACCGTTTTAACGAGAAGTCGAGCGGTATGCTCTCCTTCCTCCCCCGCTTTCATGGAATCGCGCTCGACTCCAATGGTCGAAGCTACTGACTTGACCGACTCTAACGAACGGATTTGTTGTTCGAGGGGTGAGATCGTTTGATCCGTCTTTTCAATTCGCGTTCCGACGGGAAGCTCGACTTCAACGGTAAATTCTCCCTGGTGAACTTCGGGGATGAGCTCCGATCCCAATTGAGTCATCAAGTATCCGGATCCACTGGCTAAAACGATGGCGATAAAGAGAACTGCCGCTCGATTCGAAAGAGCAGCGAAGATGACCTTGGGATAAAAATTTTCAATTTTCTGCCAAAGCTTATCAAAAATTCCGAAGATTCCTCCGGAAGCTCCTCCGAGCACTTTTGAAGCCAGAGAAAACAGCCACCGGAAGAACATCGATATCTTAGAGAGTATCCAACGTATCAATCGGCCGATGAATTCAAAGATCACTCCGAAGAACGTGAAGAGATGAGCCAAGACATAAATCGGTAAAAGAATAATGAACCAGAAGATCTTTTTAGAGAAACAGTTGTGAGTGCTCTTAAATCGTTCTCCAACCCAAGCAAAACGCGAAGCCTTTTCTTTCTCCATCCAGCTTCCAATCGGAGCCTGTGAGCCCGAAAACTGGCGAGAGACTAAGGTGGGAATGAAGGTTAAAGAAACCGCAAGCGAAGCCAAAAGCGAAACAACGACGGTGATCGCTTGATCCTTAAAGATTTGTCCGGCTACTCCCTCAACGAAAACGATAGGGAAGAAAACCGCAACCGTAGTTAATGTCGAAGCCGTTACCGCAGATGCAACGGAACGGCCACCTCGAACTGCTGCTAAGCGTGCACCGTCCCCCGCCTCTCGACATCTAAATATACTTTCCAAGACAACGATCGAGTTATCGACGAGCATCCCCACTCCCAGAGCGAGGCCTCCTAAACTCATGATGTTTAAGGAGACATTGAGGATTTTCATCGAAGCGAAGGTAGCGATCACTGATAGAGGAATCGCCAGGCCGACGATAACCGTAAACCACAAATTCCTGAGAAAGAGATAAAGAACGACGATCGCCAGAAATCCCCCGAAAACCGCGGTCATACGGACTTCCTCAAGTGAGTTTTGAATGAAGACCGACTGATCACTCATGACGACGATTTTTTCGTCGTCACGAACTCGCGAACTTAAAAACCGAGGTTTTTTAACTTCAAAATGATGACTCTTCTTTTTTGAATCTTTCTTCTTCTCATCTTGACCCGCTGCCTCTGAAGACTCATCCCCATCGGCTAATTCATCTTCTTCGCCCTCCTCCGATGATTCATCTTCTGACTTCTTCTCTTCTTCATTCTCACCGGGAGCTTTCTCTGAATCATCGTTTGATTTCGATTCCTTTTCCCCCGACTCTCGCTTCTTATTTTGTTGGGCAAAATACCACTTTAATTGCTGTCGTTCTTGAGGAGTTCCTTCAATTCGATCGCGAACTCGCTTCGCGACTTCCACCAAGTTCGCATCGGCTTCCTTGAAGAGATCGATCTTCACACAGGGATTACCGTTGAATCGCGTGAGAACTTCAGGGTCTTTGTACCCAAAGTAAACCTTGGCGACGCTGTCGAGTCGAACCGGCACGTTGTTGATACGCTTGAGAACGATATTTCGAATCTCTTCCAAACCTTGAAACTCATTCACCGAACGAACGATCAAGGCTTGCTCACCTTCATAGATGATGCCGCTGGCTAAGTTTTGGTTTTCCTCACGAAGACGGCTCGAAACCAAATTGAGATCGACTTGATTGGCGGTGAGTTTATCTTCATCGACATCGATACGAATCTCGCGTTCATACCCACCACGAATCTCCACCGCGGCAACCCCTGGTATCAATTCGAGATCTTTCTCGATGATCTCTTCAGCCCGAATACGAAGCTCAATCAGATCATCCACCTGCTCGGAAGCGCTCTTTTTGCTGCGTCCCTCAGGAAGCTCTCGATAAAATCCTAATTGAAGGATGGGATCCAGAGTGGGATCGTATCTTAAGATAGTCGGCTTTTCGACCTCATCGGGAAGGTAGGCTTGATCGATCTTCTCTCGAATCTCAAGGGTAGCCTGCCCCATGTTGGTCCCCCATGAGAACTCCATGATGATCTCAGAGACCTCGGCTCTCGAAACACTCGAAATGCGTCTCAAACCTTTGACTTGAGAGAGCACACTTTCAAGGCGTTCCGAAATTCGATCTTCGACATCGATGGGGGCAGCTCCCGGAAAGTCGGTTCTGACCGTTACGGAGGGGTAAGAGATGTCCGGCATCAAATTGCGCGGCAACTGATTGAAGGAGATCACTCCGAACACCACGATGGTCGCAACGACCATCAACATCGCCACGGGACGACGAGTAGAGAGGGCTAAAAGACCTCGGTCAAGTTCTGGAGGAACCTCTAAGGCCGAACCATTCTCTTCATTCGGCGAGGGTGATGGAGCAGAAAGTTCCGAATCGCTCATTAAGGTGAAGACTCTCCCTCGGCTTCTTCTTGCTCATTGGCAGCCGTTTGGACTGCAGGAACTTCTTCAGACTCGACTTGATTTGATACAGGAGTCAGCTTGGCCGAATTTTCCTTAGTCTCATCCTTTGAACCTTCATTCTTCTCTTTGTAGTCGGCTTCTGTCAACTGATCGGAATTCTCCACGTCCTCATTCTCTTTATTCGAGTTATTACCCGTAGGCTCTTCGACAGGAGGAGAATCGACATCTTTAATCTTCGCCTCTGGCTTCAGGCTGTTTTGGCCCGCGATGATCAGCGCGAGATTGTCGGGCAGGGGGCTAAGCTTTTGACCTTGAACATTGGTTAAGCTTAAAACTTCGATGAGATCTCGATCCGTGAATCCCGTTTCGACCACATACCTTTTTGCACGACCTTCCTCGGCGAGGTAAACGACGGGGTCTTGGTTTTCGTAGAGCAACCAACGCTTTTTAGCTAAAAAGGCATCTTCATGCGTTTCTAAAACGACTTCACCGTTGATGAACATCCCTGGTTTTAAAAACGTTAACGCTTCCGGATCATCGATACCTACGATCACTCGGATCATGCCATTATCTGAATCCACCACGGAGTTGATCACTTCGATCTGTCCCTTGAAAGGCTCAGGCCGATCGGAAAATACTTCAGAGCGAATTCGTACAGCTTGTCCCACCTTCAATCGTTGAAGCTCTTTTTGAGGGACGTAGAGCTTGGCTTCTAAATGAGTGTTGTTTGATACGTTGAAAGCGAGCTTACTCGAACTCATCAACTCACCGACCTTGAGATCTAAAAGCGTGATCGAACCATCGATGGGAGATTTGATCTTGGCTCTTCGCACTTGCAGTTGGGCTGCGTGGTAATCGAGTTCAGCTTGGCGGGCGGTTTGTTTCGACAGCTCGTAGTCAAGGTCGGCTTTTTCAGCCGCAACTTCAGCCGAGATCAAACTGAGCTTCGCCTCTTCAAAGGCGTAACGTTTTTGATCGAATTGTTCTTTCGACACCGATCCGGTGAGTTCGTTCTTCTTCGCGTTAAACAACTTTTCATGAGCTTCAAATTCGCTCTTCGCTTTGTCTCTCAAGAGTTGTTTGGTTTGAACGGCTTGCTCTTGCTCTTTCTTGGATAACTCCGCGAGTCGGACTCGGCTCAAGGCTTGATCCCAGAGAACTTTTTTCGTGTCTTCAGTTAGCTTGAGTTCTTCATCATCCAACTGAACGACGACTTCGTTAGCTTGGACAGGATCACCCTCACGTTTAAGCACGTTTTTGATCACCCCTGAGATTTCAGGATAGATCTCTCCCCGTTTGACGGCTTCCAAAGTCGCGTGAACTTTGAGAGTCGAAGAAATGGTGCCCTTTTCGAAGGCTCCGATCTTGACGGGAAAAACGGTCTCTAACTTGTCTTTCTTTTCAGCTTCTTTCTGCTCTTTGGGTTTCTCGCCCCCTGAAGCATCGGAACTCTTTCCGACATTAAAGTCACAGCTCGAGCTAAGAAAGAGAACAGAAAGAATTATTC
Organism: Planctomycetota bacterium; assembly: GCA_028280485.1. GTDB lineage: Bacteria > Planctomycetota > UBA8108 > UBA8108 > JACQVS01 > JANQLS01. Next base: position 28,716 of record JANQLS010000058.1, on the reverse strand, counting down.
CCACGAGCGCACCGGGATTTAAGGCACTACAGGTAATAGACTTAGGGCTCTTGCTTAAACTGGAATGAGATCTCTGGAGGGTGATCACGGGAGGCCTCGGGATTAGGGTTTATACAATCTAAAGGAGAATGCTCAACTGAAGTAAGGACTGGCGTTTAGGTCTCTATCTTACTACGAATAAGTACGTAATTTGTTACAGAATCATGCTAATTCAGTCGTAATCAAAATCAATTCTTGTCAAAAATATTCCAGGATCAGGGAATTTAAAGATTAAGGGCTCTATATGGCCGATAAAGGTCGGATTTGAGGACCCGATGGCTCAATCATTTCAAGCCCGAAGCGTGAGCGAGGGATGGGATACAAAATCACCACAAATTCATTTCCAGACCCAGGAAGCCCGAAGCTTTAGCGAGGGATCGGTAACAAGCAGAGTTAAAAAGCGCTAAGGTACTTATGGGGTAGCGTCAGCGAGGCGGAAGTTAGATTTGTTGAAGTGTAATTTAAAGACTTAGGCGTCTTCGTATCCCTATCCCTCGCTAAAGCTTCGGGCTTCCCTGAGGAAAAGTGTAAGCACCACGCCTCCTCACTCCTTCATCCGATCCAAAATCTCTAAAGAGAAGAACTCGACCTTATTGTTTTTCGAGAGATCCTTCATAGGCTGCTTCTTAGGATGCCCCATTGAGCCGAAGGTCACGATGAAAAAGGAACACTTTTTATAGTTCATGGCTGATATTCGACTCACCGTCTCTGGGTGGAGGCTCTGGCTAAAACAAACCAAAGTGCCTTTCCTTGACCCTCCATACAAATTTAAATAATTGATGGCTTGAGCAAAAATCCGAGCCTCGGTTGATTTCAAATCGTTATGTTCATTATTAAATAATTTCCGCGTTCCGTCGGAAAACTCCATCTGAAGCCCCTCCCCCCATTCATTACTCACGACAGCAAAGGGCTTGATTCCAAAATTTGTATGCTCCCCCACCAAATCCAGTTTAATTTCTCCGGGGAAATCAGGGTCAAAGACAAAAATGAGTTCTTCGGGATGGTACTTGGATAGTTCGCCTTTAAGTTTTGATAAGGAAAGTTGGTAACCAATATAAGGTCGAGAGGTCAAACCCAACACAATCAGAATAACAATCGCAATCAAAGAGATAGATAGAATAATTTTTAAGGATCGTTTTTGTTTCATGATCATCTATGAAGTCGTAAGGATTAGTAGAAATTTCTAAATTAAATCCATCTGACTTAGGAATATGCTCTCGCGAAATACGGCATAAAGGTTCCCCCGATTAATTTCATTGTTATTCCTTTTTCTGCGGAACATCTAAGTAAAATATCTCCATGCGATCAGGACCCGCCATTTTGTTCATGGGGTGCTCCTTTGGGAATTCCTTTTGATTTGAAGTTACGACCAAAAAGGGCCACTTCTTATAATTGATTGCAAATACCAAGTAAGACGTTCTTAAGGTCATATCATGACTGAAACAAATAATAGTGCAGTCGCTATCTCCCCAGTTGAGATTTAAATAATCTATCGCTTCAATAAATACCGTCGCCTCCTGAGAGTTTTCATCCCTTATCGGGCGACGATAATGTCTCCTCGTCCCATCCGAAAATTCGATTTGAGGCTTATTGAATTTATTAATGTGAACATAGGCGAAGGGTTGGATATCCAATATTGAATTACTACCCGTAAAATCATTCTTTAATTCAATCGGAAAATCGGGGTCAAAAACCAAAATGGTTTTCCCAGCTTTGTAATCTGAAAGTTTGTCATTGAGCTTGGAAACAGCAATTCGATACTGAATATAAGGCCAAGAAGTGACTCCAAGTAAAATCAATGTAGCAATCGCAACAAGGATTAAAAGGAAGGTGATTTTAGAGGAGCGTTTTCGTTTCATAGTCGGAGTAGCCCGCAACGTGGCCCGCAAGCCCCGCGTGCGGATTTTCTTAGAGACGAAAAAAACTATTTATAACTCAACAAGCCTAATCGAATGACCCGTTCAAGGTTTATTCAAAATTCAAAATCGCTGTCGATCGACACAGAAGGCCGCACGTGAAACGTGTGGACTACTATAGCTGCATCTGCAACAAATCACCGAGAGAGTCTTTAACCTCTTCTAAATCTTCATGACTGAGCTGAGGATCTTCAACCAAATAAACATCTTCACAATCCCCCTTGACGGTTAGAGATAAAAACTCTTTTCCCTCTTTATAGATCGACTTCGCGAGATCTAATCGCTTTCCTCGCATCAAAAGTAGTGTCAATAAAAAGAGGAGCTTCGACTTATCCTTTCGAGTGAGAATTTTCGGCTCTTCATTTTCAGTTGATTGTTCTTCTGAATTCAATTCCTCAGAACGGACTTCATCATCGTCGACCGTCTCATATTCTTCTTCGTCATCAATATCGTCTTCCTCATCGTCCTCGTCGTCATCATCCTCTAAATCTTCGTCATCGATTTCGAACTCAAACTCCTCCCAATCATCAGGATTTTCCCCCTCATCGAGTTCCAGTTCTTGGTCTCCCTCTTCGAAGGTAACTCCCATAGCTTCAAGCTCATCTTCGGAATCAACTTCAGCTTCTTCGCCGTCGTTACTTTCTTCTTCAATGAGAACTTCCTCTTCTAAGAGACTCTCATCGACGAGATCATCATCCGGTTGACTCAAATCTTCATTGAGATTTAAGAAAAAAGACCAAACTAACTCGATATCAAATTTTCGCTTTCGAATCGGACCTTCTGGTGGTGCCGGTCGAAGAGTTTTCCAAAAGGCAAAAACGGAATCTTCAGGGTGCTCCACTTTCTCCCAACAACTGACACAATTTTCACTTCGAATAAACGCCTCTTCCGTCATTTGAATGGCGGAATAGTAAGAGTGCCCCTTTTCAATTTCGGCTTCACAGGATTGGCAATGAAAGGTTCGCGCTTCAAAGGCGTATTTATTTTCTACCGCTTTTTCCATTAATCTCTCTTATCTCACTCGGCGACAAAACTTCGCTGATCTGAGCCTCCCTCCTGTACCGGGATTTTCAAAACCCGTAAGCAACGCGGGCATCGCCCTTCGTATCGATCACCATCTTTGTGTTTGTATATTCGTTGATAGACTTGACAGCAATTGAACATGACGCTGATAAAGGGCCGGCCTTGAAATTTTTCGTCTTTAGCCAAGGTTATCTCTCCACTTTTAGCAAGCTTCCAGCCTGCTGGCACCTCGCCTGAAGCCTATAAGCATTTTAAGCTGGATACAATCCCCATCCCTCGTTAAAGCTTCGGGCCTAGTGGTCGGCTCGACCTTCGAGCCGTGCGAAGCAAGATCGTTTCGTTGAGCGGGGGGAATTTAAAGTATGAACACGCTTTTTTGACCTAGTTGATCCCTCGCTAAAGCTTCGGGCTTCCCTGGTCGTGACCTTAATTCCAGGATTGAATTAATTCCAACCTCGCTCCTCCAGCTAGTGACGCTGATTATACTTGCGTCAATCGTAAAAGGGTATCCTGTAGAATAGAGGAAATTTTTGAGAAGGCCATTTATAATGCGTTCGCGGATGGTTGATTGAGAATTTACGATCTCCATTCCCCTGTAAAAATCTGACGAAAAAACAGAATCGAAGACCTAGGATAGGCCTAGAGAAGACTTACGAATAGTGAAAAAGAAGCAATTCTAATCCAGGTTAGATAGACCCAAACCATCTAACCCCAGGGCTCAAAGTGTCGGGTCAAGTTCTCATTTTGTGTGTGGAACTGTATTCACCCGAGACCGAAAAGCTCAACTTACGATGATCGTGAAGCCATCGTTTAAGAATTGAAGAGAAACCACCATGCCAACCCCTGCAGAAAAATTTGTTCATCTCCACGTCCATAGCCACTTCAGCCTGTTAGACGGCGCCAATACCATCGACGCCCTGGTCGGAGCTTGTCAAAACTACAAAATGCCCGCGCTCGCCCTAACGGATCACGGGAACATGTTCGGTGCAGTCCAGTTTTACCAAAAATGTACTGCCGGCGGAATCAAACCCATCATCGGCTTAGAGGCCTATGTCTCCCCCACCAGCCGCTTCGATCGCGAACGTATCTCGGGAACAGCCTACTATCATTACCTCCTTCTGGCTCGTAACGAAGAGGGCTATCGTAACTTGATGGCACTCTCTACCAAGTCCTTTACCGAAGGCTTCTACTACAAACCTCGTATCGACAAAGAACTGATGGCGCTCCATAACAAGGGCCTAGTCGCCTCAAGCGCTTGCATGTCGAGCGAGATCAACCGAAAGGCGGTCAGTGGCACCGATGAAGAGCTCGAAGACGCCATCAAGGAGCACCGAGATCTCTTCGAACCTGGCTGCTTCTTTTTAGAAATTCAACGTCACGGCATCCCCGAGCAAGAACGCATCATCGAGCGAGTCCCTCCGATAGCTAAAAAGCTAGGGATTCCCCTCATCGCCACTAACGATATTCACTACCTCACTCAAGATCACGCGAAGGCTCAAGAGATCCATCTCTGCATCAACACCGGGACCACCATCTCCGATGAAGACCGCATGCAGTTCGACAAAGATGGCTTCTACTTCCGTAGTGGAGCGGAGATGGAACGAGTTTTAGGCGATTACCCTGAAGCTTTAGAAAACACGCGTAACATCGCTGACATGGTAGATTTCAAAATGGAATTCGGAAAATTCCATTTACCAAAGTTTGAAAAGGAAGGAGTCAAGGACCTAAAAGCCTATTTACGCCACCTTTGCGAAGAAGGCGCTCGAGCACGCTATAAAAACTACGATCACAATCCCGAAATTCGAAAGCGCCTCGACTACGAACTCGGTGTGATCGAAAGCATGGGTTTCGTCAGCTACTTCTTGATCACTTGGGATTTTATCCACTACTCCCGCGAACACAGCATCGCAGTGGGACCCGGGCGGGGCTCAGCAGCGGGGAGTATCGTCGCCTATGTTTTAGGTATCACCGACATCGATCCTCTCCATTACGACTTGATCTTCGAACGCTTCCTCAATCCCAAACGGATTTCAATGCCCGATATCGACATCGATTTCTGTATGGATCGCCGAACTGAAGTCATCGACTATGTGAAGGAAAAATACGGCGAAGATCGCGTCTGCCAGATCATCACGTTCGGAACGATGGCCGCACGTGCGGTAATTCGGGACGTGGGTCGGGTGCTTGAAATCCCCCTGGCGGATATCAACGCCATCGCCAAAAAGATTCCTTCGGGCCCGGGAGTGAAGCTCGACAAGAGCCTGAAAGAAAGCCCTGAGCTTCAAAAAATTGCGAATTCCAATCAACAGATGCGAGATCTCTTCGATACCGCAATGAAACTCGAAGGATTAAATCGTCACTCCTCCACCCACGCCGCGGGTGTGGTGATCAGTGACGAACCTCTCCTCGATACCATCCCACTCTGTGGTAAAGATGGAGTCGATATTTCTACCCAGTATCCCATGGAAGACTTGGAATCCTGTGGAATGCTCAAATTGGATTTCCTGGGATTAAGAACGCTCACCATTATTGAGCGAACCCTCGAACAAATCCGACACACCCAAGGAATCGAAGTCGATGTTCGTAACCTTCCTCTCGACGACAAACCGACCTACGACCTTTTAGAAAAAGGGGAAACCGTCGCGGTGTTCCAACTTGAATCGGATGGAATGCGTGACCTACTCCGTCGGATGCAACCCGACAGCTTCGCCGACATCATCGCTATCTTAGCACTCTATCGTCCCGGCCCGCTGGAAAGCGGCATGGTCGATATGTACGTCGAGCGTAAGCACGGACGTGAACCCATCGCTTACGAACACGATTGCCTCGAAGACATCTTGAAAGAGACTAACGGGGTTATCCTCTACCAAGAACAGGTCATGCGGATCGCCAACGTGATGTGCAACTTCGACCTCGGCGATGCGGATAGCCTGCGTAAGGCGATGGGAAAGAAAAAGCCAGAGATCATGGCTAAGTTTGCAAAGCAATTCCTAGATGGAGCTGAGGCCAACGGGGTCGATCGAAAAAACGCCCAAATCATCTGGGACAATATCGTTAAGTTCGCCGGGTACGGATTCAACAAATCTCACTCGACAGCCTACGCTTACATCAGTTACCAAACCGCGTATTTGAAGGCGAACTTCCCCGCCGAGTTTATGGCAGGAGTGATGACCTGCGAAATGAACAACGTCGATAAGATCGTTGAAAACATTGAAGAATGTCACCGCCTAGGCATCGAAGTTCTCCCGCCTCATATCAATTATTCCCGAGAAGGATTTCATGTCGAAGAAGGTAAAATCTGGTACGGCTTAGGAGCGATCAAAGGCTTGGGAACCAAGGTGGTTCAAACGGTAGTTGAAGAACGAGTCGGGAATGCTGAAGGAAAAGGCTCCTACCGTGATCCCGGACCTTATAAAAGTGTATTCGACTTAGCCGAACGAGTTGAAGCATCCGTCTTAAATCGCTCGGCCATTCAGTGCTTAGCGAAATGTGGGGCCTTAGACTCCTTCGGCCAAACTCGAAACCAACTGTTCACCGTAGCGGAAGAAGCCGTCGCTCGAAGTAAGTCGTTCCAAAAGGATGCAAATAGCGACCAACTCACGATGTTCGACATGCTCTTCGAGCAAGATAACTCTCAAGAAGATAACGCCCAACTCAACGAGGAACGCTATCCGGACGTGGAAGATTGGAGTGAGTTAGAGAGGCTCCACGCCGAAAGAGAAACCTTAGGTCACTACATTTCGGGTCACCCCTTAGACACTTATAAAAGCCTCATTCAATGCCTTTGTACTCACACCGTCAAAAGCGTCGAGACCGGTCGAGACAAAGACAAATCAGTCGTCGGCGCTTTGATCACCAAATTGACGGCTAAGAAATCAAATCGAACCGGAAAGGCTTTTTTCATCGCCGTGGCTGAAGATCAAACCGGTTCGATGGAACTCTTCATCGATCAAAAGCTCTACGATGCGCACAACGAGCTCTTAGAAGAGGGAAGCATGGTCTTCTTGATGGGATCGATCCGATACCGCGACACCAACGCTTCTCTTTCCGTAAGAAACATCATCGCATTGGATCAAGGGATCCAACAACTCACTGAAGATCTCAGCATTTTGATTCGAGTCGACCGCGAAGAGGAGAGTCAAGAAGATCGAATGTATAAACTCAAAGCGATTTTGGAAGCTCACAAGGGGGCGACGCCCGTTTTCCTCGTCTTGAGGAATGACAACGGCGAACGCGTCTCCATTCAAGTCGGCCGAGAGAACTACATACAACCCACTCCCGAACTCTTTAACGAAGTGGAAGAACTCTTAGGGAAAGACCGATTTGGGGTCAATCAATCCAAAAACCGCTGGGCTCACTTAGTTTAATTCAGATGAAGCTTTCCAAGGCTCTCCCGATCGTGGAGGGAAATTTCAACGAACTGAAGCAGAAGGTCGATGCCGCCTGTGACCGCGCAGGGCGCTCTCCGAGTGAAGTTTTACTTCTTCCAGTGACCAAGTACGCTCCCCCCATCGCCGTCGAAGCTCTGATTGAACTCGGCCATCGAGAATTAGGGGAAAGTACGATCCAAGGCGTACAAGCGAGAACCGAGTTCCTCGGCGAAAAAGCCGCCTCTATCCGCTGGCATATGATCGGCCACCTTCAAAGAAACAAGATCAATAAGGCCTTGGAGTACTGTGAGGTGATTCACTCCATCGACTCCCTCAAATTGGCGAACGCCATCGATAAACGCCTCGATGGTGAACGTGAAGGCCTGGAGTTCTACCTAGAGATCAATGTCGGCGGGGAAATCTCCAAGCACGGCTTGAGACCCGAGGAGGGGTCGAGCGTACTCAAGGAAATTCGAGCACTTCCTCGTCTGTCAAAATCTCTCAATGGCCTGATGACCATCGTTCCCCAGACCGAAAATCCTGAGGGAGCTCGACCTTATTTCAAAAAGATGAGGGAGCTCAATGATCGTTTTCAGGCCGAAGGCCTCCTGCGTGAGGGGGCCGGCTTGTCGATGGGAATGAGTGGAGACTTCGAAATCGCTATCGAAGAAGGCGCCACGGTCGTCCGCCTCGGTAGAGGCTTATTCCGGGGACTCCCCTACGGAAAAGATCTTAATCACTGAGCAGCGAATCCCACAAAATATTTGAAATTAACACCTTAAGGCACCACCCTGCCTCCGAAGGGGCTTGTTTTTTTGTGCGAATAAAGCTATTTTGAGCGTTCATTATTGAGCTCATTTTATCCTCACCCCTGGATGACTGCTGGATTTCAGCTGGAATTCAACTGGATTTGAGCGAGATTCCATTTGGATTCCCGCCTCTTATTGATTTCGGGCTATGGATCTCTGCCTTAAAATCCCCGGTACACTTACCGGAACAAAAGTAGTAGGTGCGCTTCGACGTGGTGAACTGTTATTAGGTTCCGAATAAAGTGACTTTCAACCTAATAGAAGCAGCAGTCATAGCTAGCGCTTCGGACAAGCTAAGCTTGATACAAAGCTCTAAAACGGACGAAGTCACGGAAAATTCCCGATGGGGCTTAAGCCCGCCTCAAGGTCTTGCATACATGAGGCGAAGAATAGAGAAGAAATTCTGAAATCCGAACGATCTCAAGAATCCTTTCTCTGTCGGCACCATCCACATCCTTCCCAAAGGTTTGATAATCCTAGGTGAAGAATTAGCCTCAGGGTGAAGGCGCTCTCAAAGTAGCAGAACAAAGTAACTGAAAAACGACTTTTAGATTTCACAGGAAATATCCAGTGCCCCAAGTTGTCGTCGACAATGGCCCGAGCAAGGGCCTTCAAGTCTCGATCAGCCTCGATCAACAGATCGTGGTGGGGCGTGATTCTAAAAATAGCATCCCCATAAAAGACCCTCTGATCTCCCGTCGCCACTTTCGCATCGTACATACCAAAACGGCGACCATCGTAGAAGATCTCAAAAGCGTCAATGGAACCTTCCTCAATGGTTCTAAGCTGAAAAAAAGATCGCGCATCTCGGATGGCGATCGCATCCAAGTGGGAGAAACCATTCTCACTTACTTCGAAGACCAAGCGGGAGACCCTCTGATCGGTAAGACGATCTCGGGCTTCGAAGTTACAGAAAGAGTCGGTAGTGGTGGAATGGGAAACGTCTACCGCGCCCGCCAAATCAGTTTGGATCGTTTCGTCGCTCTCAAGGTGCTTTCCAAAGATCTCGCCGAGAACAGAAAGTTTATCGAACTTTTTCATCGGGAAGCTCGTTCCGCCGGTCAGATCAACCATCCCTCCCTGGTTCAGGTCTACGACGTCGATACGGTTCGCCTCGACAATGAAGACATCACCTTCTTCGCGATGGAATTCATGCCGGGAGGAAGTGTTGAAGAGCTCCTGACCGAACAAGGTCGAATTGGTTTAGACCAAGCCTTAAGGATCACCCTGGATACGGCTAAGGGCCTTGCCTTCGCTGAACAAAGAGGCCTGGTTCACCGGGACATCAAACCGGGTAATTTGATGTTCAGTGAAACCGGCACGGTGAAAATCGGTGATTTAGGAATCGCACGAAGAGCTGACGCAGGAAGTAAAGTCTCACAAAAAGATGGGATCAGTGGTTCCCCCCACTACATCGCCCCTGAACAAGCTATGGGGAAAGACATCGATACCGGAGCCGATATTTACTCACTTGGTGTCTCCCTCTTTCACATGCTTTCGGGCCGACCTCCCTTCATGGGAAGCTCAGCGAAAGAGTTGGTACTGAAGCACGTCAAAGAGCAAGCACCCGACATCAAAGAGTTTTGCCCTGACCTTCCCAAAGGCGCTGTCGATCTCCTCAATCGCATGATGGAGAAAAATCGCGAGAATCGACCCAAAACGGCCCAGGTCCTCGTTCAAGAAATTGAAGACCTCCAAGACAAAATTCAATCCGGTTGGGACGACAAAGCGAAAGCCAAACAGGCTTCCAATAAGAAAGCCCTCAAGGTTGCCTCTTTATTAATCCTCATCGCGATCTTGGGAAGTATCGGGACGATCACTTTCTTCATGGTGCAAAACCAGCTGAATAAGGCCAACACCGCATTTATTGAATACCGAGGAAAGATCCAATCAGGGATCAGTAAAATAGAAGAAAAAATCACGGCCGAAGCTTACGAAGAAGCCCAAACCATTTATAAGCACGAGCTTCAACATCTCCTCGACCCCACTCACGAACGAGCCGAAGAATTGGAATCTCTCTTCAGTAAAGCCAAGGAACTTGAAGAAGAAATTAAAGAGTTCCTCGCCTTGAAAGAAGAAGAGAAAAAAGAGAACGAAGCCAGCGCCGAATGGGAAAAGATCAGCGAGAAACTTCCGAAGAATCTCAGTAATTTAAAGCGCTTAGCAGCGATCCGAGAGAGCATCCCTGTCGTTGAAAAATTCTTGGAAGACAACCCTGAGCGAAAAGCCGCTAAAGAAGCTCAAGAAAAATTAGAGGCTTTAATCGAAGCTGAAAAGGTCTTGAGCAAGCGCTTGAGGGTAGCTACCCGAGACTACAACCAAGTGACAATAAAAGTCAGCACGTTCCTCGGTGCGAACAACTATAAAGATGCCCTGATCGCTCTGCGAGAGTTCCATACAGAGCATCCCGACACTCCCGAGTACAAAGTCGCCGAAGAACGTATCGCCTCCATTCAAAAGAGTATGATGAGAGAGGTTGCCCGCCGAGTTGAAAAGGTGAAGAACGCACGATCGAGCTCGGAACGAGTCGAAGCCTTAAGAGAATTAGAACTTCTTCGAGAGGGAATCGAAGGAGATGCTTTATCTCAATTGGAACGCAACCTGGAATCTCTTCGCTCCAACAGCTGATTCCCTTCCTCCACTATGACCCACCCCGCCGTTGAACAACGTGGAAATCAACTCTTTTTAAAAGTTCGCGTTGTCCCCGGTTCCTCTCGAGATAAATTTGGCGATCTCCACGGAGATGCGATCAAAATCAATGTTTCTGCCCCACCCGAAAAAGGAAAAGCCAATTCCGCTGTAGGTAAGCTCATCGCAAATACGTTAAACTTGCGACCTTCACAAGTCACCTTGAGTTCGGGGGAAACCTCTCGAGAGAAATCGTTTTTAATCGAAGGTATCGAGCTTGAGGAATTAGTTGCCCGGTTACCGGGCTGAGCCTGCCCTTCACATGATTCTTTTGCCCTAAGGGCTCAACCGACCGAATGCTTTCCTGAGGAGTTGGAAATCACTATGAGTGAAGTTGATCTTTATACCAAAATTCAAGAAGCCGCCGCTGCGATCCAGGAGCGAGTTAACATAGCTCCCGAGGTAGGAATCGTGCTCGGGACTGGCTTGGGAAACTTAGCCTCGAAAATTGAATCCGCCACCGAAATCCCCGTAGCTGAAATCCCCCACTTCCCCAATCCCAAAGTCGTGTCCCACGGGGGAAATCTCATCCTCGGTCAATTGGGAGGAAAAAACGTGGTGGCCCTTGAAGGGCGTTGCCACTTTTACGAGGGGCACACTCTGGAAGCGATCACCCTGCCCATTCGTGTCTTCAAGAGCTTGGGCTGCGATAAAGTGGTTCTGTCGAATGCCTGCGGTGGATTGAATCCCCTGCACGAAAAGGGAGATCTCTTGATCATCGATGACCACATCAACTTTATGGGAGCCAATCCCCTGATCGGCCCTAACGATGACCGACTGGGCCCCCGATTCCCGGATATGTGCGCCCCTTACGACCCCAAGGGAATCCATTTAGCCGAAAAAATTGCCCTGGAGGAAGGTATCCGGGCCCATCGTGGAGTCTACCTCGCCTTACCGGGTCCCTGCCTCGAAACTCGAGCGGAGTATCGTATGCTCAAAACTTGGGGAGCCGATGTGGTGGGAATGTCGACCGTCCCCGAGGTAATCGTGGCGGTCCACGAAGGGCTCAAGGCCTTCGGGGTCTCTTGTATTACGGATTTATGCCTTCCCGACAACCTCCAGCCCGTGAGCGTCGAAGAGATCATCGAGGTGGCTCAGGGAGCCGATCCGAAGATCAGTCGCATCGTTACCCGGCTTATCGAGGCTTGGGACTGATCTCCGAGCCCAGCCCGGCTCAGAGGCTGAGCCGGTTAATTGAAATCCAAATTTTGGACATCCCGGTGAGGTGATAATCTTTTTTTAGCTCTTAGATTTAGGTCAGAAAACAACTTCTACGATTTTTTAGGGCCACAGACCGTGATTTTTTCGGAATTAAAGTTAGACTTCCAGGGTCGGGCTCAGGAAGTTAACGTTCTGTGCCGAAGATATAAAGAACCTCGTAGAAATCAGATTATATACTATTAAGAGAAATCACCTCTTGGGGCATGGTCCCCTCGATGATTCCGCAAGTGGAAGAAAGGAATTCCATGGTCCCCAATCCCGACCATTACAACCTCAATGACAACCCCACCCCTTTCCTTGCTGACGAAGATGACGACGACAAGGCACAAAAGGGTTCGATGGCACGCTTAGCCTTCGATTTACTTAACAATCAGCGTACGATTCTGATCTCAGAAGGCGTTTCCCCGAAACTGACCGAAAGAGTAACCACCCAGTTGCTCTGGTTGAACGCTCAGAGTTCAGATCCGATCAAAATCCTCCTCAATACACCTGGGGGATCGGCTGACGATGGATTTGCTATCCACGACATGATCAAGTACATCGACGCCCCTGTTTACAATATCTGCGCCGGATTGAACGCCAGTGCCGGAACGATCATTCTTCTTTCTGTGCCCAGTGAAAGACGATTGTCTCTCCCCAACGCACGAATTATGATCCACCAGCCATCGGGAGGCGCCCGAGGCCGTGCTTCTGATATCGAAATCACCGCCGAAGAGATCATCAAGTTGCGCCACCGTGCCAACGTCCTCTTCTCGAAGGAATGCGACCGCCCCTTAGATCAGGTGGAAAAAGACATGGATCGAGACTGTTGGATGTCACCGGAAGAAGCCCAAGACTACGGCTTGATTTCGAAAATCATCACCAACTTGAAAGAAATCGAATAATCATCTCTTTCGATCAAAGTCGATCGCATTAAAAACGAAGTAAATTCAATTAGGGTCCTTGGAAATCGTTCCAAGGACCCTTTTTTATTACCCCTCCGCACTTCGCTAGGGCAAAATACCTAACCTCGCATTCAGATTGGGAATTCTCGAATCCCTTTCTGAAATTTGCCCCCAAACACCGAAATGACTCCGTTAAATCCCATCATGCCAGACTCTAAGCCATTGAGAGTTTCCGTCCTTCTATCCGGAAGCGGAAGAACGCTTGAGAACCTTCACGAAGCGATCGAAAAGGGAGACCTCCAAATTGAAATCGTTCAAGTGATTTCAAGCCACCCGGATGCCTACGGTCTCACTCGCGCCCAAAATTACGGGATTCCGGCGATTACGATCGATTATCGCGACTACAAAGGCTCACCCCAGGATTATTCCCAAGCCTTGACGGAAGCCGTCGAAACAGTGAATCCCGATCTCATCGTGCTTGCCGGTTTCTTACGCCACTGGCAATTTCCCGAGAAGTACGAACAAAAAATCATGAATATTCACCCTTCTCTGCTTCCCGCATTTGGAGGAAAAGGATTCTACGGGAGCCGAGTTCATCAAGCGGTATTAGACAGCGGCGCTCAATTTTCGGGCTGTACAGTACACTTCGCTTCTCAGATCTACGACGAAGGCCCGATCATCCTTCAAAAAATTGTTTCAGTTTCCCCGGAAGATACAGTAGAAACTCTAGCACAACGAGTCTTCGAGCAGGAGTGCCTCGCCTATCCTGAGGCCATCCGCCTATTCCATGAGGGCCGACTCGAGCTCCAAGATCAACGCATCCGTATCCGCTCACAGTAACGCTTGTTGAATAAAGGTCGTTGCAACCTTTATTCAAAACGCTCCAAGCAGTTCTCCCGAGGTCTTTGGCATAGCCCTCTACAGAGGGCTGCGGCCTCGCTCCGCTAAGCATAGGCTCTACGAGCCAATGCGGTAATGATGGAACAAAGACCGATGGTCTTTGTTCGCGGCCGAGTTGATCCCAACTCGGCTTAGTTTCTGTTTTTTCAACTTGAACCGATTAGAAAGCTAACTACTAAGCACGCCGACATGAACATCTTCAAAAAAACATTCACGACTTCACTAGATAGAATGGCTTTCTTAGCCAGCCTTATGGCTATCGGTTTCTTCGCAAGCTGGGGCTGTCAAGGTGGAATCAAAGTCATCGTCGCCCCGAATTCAACTTCGAGTACAGAAGTTAGCGATTCCCACGAAAACGAATCGACACCTAAAACTGAAGAGAAGAACACCACTGGCGAGAAGGGGAAACCAGGCTTAGCTAAAGTTTCATTGACTGAAGATTACTGGATTCATTATCAGGACTGGAGACTTTCTCACTCCGATCTCGAACGCGATTTAGAAAAGACCAATATCAAGCCGCGATTCTTAACTCGGAGATTCGACGAAGTCATCAAAGCATTTAAAAAACTTCGCCCAGCCATTCCCAAAGATGATTTAAAAGACTTCGATGACCTTCATGAAAGTTATAAAAGATCAAAAGGTCTCGCTCAGGGAGATCACTCACGAGATATCATTCGCCAGCAAATCAAATCGATTGGGGAAATGGTGGTTCAATCTTGGAGTGCGCGCCGCTTAGATTGATTCGTTCGCAGGCAAAGGGGAAGGCCTTCACTGGGAGTAGCATCAAAGCCGGAACTTAAAAAGGGCTCAACGGGAGGAGCTTCTCCCTTGAAGAGATAGCCGAATATTCCTATCGCATCCGAAATATCGACTTCGTTGTCATCTTGAATGTCAGCGGCAGCGAGGCAAGAGATGACCGAATCCCCCAAGAACAGATAGCCGAGGATTACGAGGGCATCGGTAATCTCAACCGTTTCATTCAGATCGACATCCCCTCGCTTGAACCGAAGTGCGTTTTGGGCCGCACTCACAGCAGAGCCCGCATGGATCATTCCCCACCCGTGGGATGCATCCCAACCGGGTAGGTCCTCACCTAGAGCTCCAATTCCATCCCGAGCCGTTTGGCGAAGTAAAGCTTCGATATCATCGACACTCAACTCAGGATTCACCGAAAGCATCAAGGCAGCGGTGGCTGCCGCTAAGGGACTGGCCCCAGAAGTGCCCTGAAAGTTTTCGTTAAAAGCATTGTCGGTGAGTCCGGCAGGACCTAATGGATCCGTTGTCGGCAAGTAGACACCGGGAGCCACGAAATCTATTTCGGGACCTTGGTTACTGGTGAAATCTTCTGACACACAACTTTGAGTCGCCTGGATACGAACACCGTCCGGTGCCACCGCTCCAATCGCCAAAGTCCCTGGAACATTTGCGGGAAAAGTTATTTTTCCGCCGCTATTTCCTACGGCGGCAAAACTAGGGACACCCTCTGAACGTAAGATGGTGATTAGCTCTGCGATCTCATCCTCTAAACCCCCTCCGGAGGAGCTTAAACTCATATTGATCACCACCCGAAGATCAGGGTTAGCCTGAACGAAGCCCAAGATGTATTCGAGGGCCGCCAACACGTTTTGGGGAAAGTTTAATAGGCTATCAACTTTCAGGGGCATCAAGCGACAGTCGGGGGCGAGCCCAGTAGCGCCCGCAGCATTATCAGCTTCAGCACAAGCCAGTCCGGCCACGTTGGTCCCGTGACCGATGGAGTCGGCCGGATCGTTACGAAAACTAGAAGAGAAATTCCAGTCGTCGTCTCCGCGAGGATAGAGTTGGTTGAGGAGATCCGGGTGCTCCAAATCGATACCGGAATCGATGACGGCGATGATAACTGAAGGGTCTCCTCGCGTCAGTTCCCAAGCGTCACGTACTCCTAAATCCACACCCGGTTTGAAGCAACCCATCGACCCGGTATTTTCAAAATACCATTGCAGGTTATGAAGAGGGTCGTTGACCATCGGAGGTGATGGTTGAGCCTTTAAGGATTTTAGTGTTCCACTCAAGCTAAGACTCAGGATAGCGCTGAAACAAAAACATAGCATGGCTTTAAAAGCTGAGGAGCTTTTAAAAGAATTCCATGAATTGCTGATTCCAGTAATCATCACTGAGAACATAGAGTGAAAAAAATTTAGACGGTAATTAGACCGACACTAAAAAATAAATCAGAACTGTTTTGTGCTCTTTTAGGTTCTCTATCCCCCTCGAAAACCTCCAAACCCTAAAAGAACTAACAGATGATCTTAGCTTAAAAACCTAAAAATCCTACTGAATTGAAATCCCTCAGTAGAAATTCGGCCGACTTTTCCTCTTGAATCAGAGAGATATCGGAAAAACTTGCCGATTATCGATCACTTCGATCCCATTAACGGCAAGATTCGCCTAAGAGTCTTATGAGAGAAAATTCCGACCTATAAATTCCAAAAGAAGAAACGATTCGAATTCAAATACTTAAACACCTCATAAAGCTCACTATTATTTTCCGGAACCAGAGTCAAATAGATTTTTTTATTGAGATGGTTAATGTTCTTGACGCGACTGCCGATACTAATGTTGGTCAGGGAGAACGGTTCCTAAACCACTCACTGACTCTTAAAACTACCATTCATCAAGGGCCAAGCTGGTGTTTCCCCTCTCCGCCAGGGCGGCCCTATTTTTTTGCCTTCACGGCTCTATCCCCAAAGCTTCACCCCAAAGCTTCACCCCGCCGCTTCAACTTCTCCCTCCACTTTCAATAACTTCTCACGCAACAGTTATATTTTTACTCGCTAAATTCAACATGCATTCAAGCGGTATGAAATTTCAAATTGGATTCATCTCTTTGAGTAATGGTTCTCGCGAGACATCAATTCACTGCTAAAATAGATTATAAAAGTTACTGTGCTCAACTTTCCAAAGCTCAACTTTAAAAAACAGCTTTGAAAATTGAACAGAAATGGCTCACCCCTTTTATTCCTATTAGCTTCTTCCCATCTTAGTTCCTCAATTGGCATCAGTTCAAAACTAATCTTTGAAACTCAATTGATTCTGAGGAAGTTAAATAAATTTGCCTGTATGAGTTTGGGTTTCCCCGGAACAATAACGGGAGAAACAAGGGTAAAAACGAGGGAGTTTATCCACGTTGGTTCTAGTTACTAACGATTTTAGATCTAGCTTTGCGATGGCTTTTATCCCCAACATAAAAGTATTAGTAAAAGTATGTCTATATTTTGTCTTGGCCGGAATCATCGGCCTCTTTGTAACCGCCTGTGAAACAGAAGTTTCTCAAAAAACGATCCCCCAAGCATCGTTGAGTCCTTTTGAATTAGAATCGAGTTCTATTCTGAAAGACCAAACCGGGGTATCCCCCGATGAGCCCTTGATTCTTCTCTTCAGCACTCCACTATTACGTACAGCCTTAGGGGATCAGTTAGAAGCCGTTTCAGATTTCCTTACCATCGAACAATTAAATACCAACGAATCGATACTGGGTGAATGGAACCTCGACACTTTCGACCGCCGATTAGTCTTCACTCCTCAACCTGCTTGGCCTTCTCCTGGAATTGAAATCTCAGTAACTATTTCACCTGAACTCTTAGATCAAGACAACCAACCGTTTGCTGGTGGCACTGCCCCAGTTTCTTTCGCATTTAAAACCGTTGAAGATTTTGAAGCGCCGGAGTTTTCAGGCATCGATTCGATTGAATCGATCTGTGGTGCGCTGCGAATCCGGTGGACTGAAGCGAAAGATAACTTTACTCCGTCTTCCCAAATTCGGTACCGCGTTCATTCCATTCCGAGGCCTGGATCGTTTACGAGTGACTTCCTTGAACTCACTGGTGAAACCGAAGCGCTATTAACTCAATTGAGTTCTGGAACATTTCATGTCTTAACAGTCACGGCACTCGACCTAGCCAATAACGAAACGGTCGATAACAATCCTCAGTTAGCTCTCGGGGGTATAATCGACAGAGTCCCACCCAGCTTTTCTGGTCTTCAATCGATCGTCCCACCAGCCGAGACCCTGGAAGCCACCACCCTTCATTTAAAATGGAATGCAGGTGAAGATAATTGTGATGCTTCGAGCCTTCGCTATGTGATCTATCTGAAAACTTGTGTGGAGGATTCTGTCGACTGCCAAGAACTTCCCCAAGATCAAGAGTGTCAACAAGCCGCTCAAGATTGTGGAACGACTCAAGGTGATTGCGATATCAGAGAACCTTCCTGCATTCGGACTCAGGAGGAATGCGCAAAGAACCTCAAACGTTGCGGCTTCACCGCAGAGGAGATTTTAGAGTCTCCCGACCTCGTTCATACGACTTCGACGGGAGTCACCGAATTCTTCCTTGAGAACTTAGAACCTGATCGAAGGTATCAGTTTCTCGTTCGAGCTTTAGATAGTTCGGACAATCAAGATCTCAATACCACGATCTTAGAAGCCGAAACTCGTGTCAGTTTTCAGGCTTCCGTATCCTCGGTGATCGCTCGTGCGGGTTGTTTATCTGCCGGTTGTCACGATCCATCAACTAGGAGCGGGGGATTAGATCTATCCAGTTACGACAGCTTAGTCTTAATGGGAGGCACTACCAAGAATCCCCCCACCGTCACTCCCGGTGAAGCGGACCAGAGCCAACTGTATCTGCGGGTCACCTCACCCGAAACATTTGCCCGGATGCCTCCCTGCTGGGATGCACGCTTACCTCTCTGCCCAAAAGAGATCGATATCATTCAGCGTTGGATCGATGAAGGCGCGGGGAATAATTAAGGTAGTCGGCTCAGCCCCTGAGCCGGAGCGGCAGCAAATCTCATTCAACTAATTAGTTTCTGTTGAAAATAGGTCGTTCCGACCTACTTTCAAACGCTCCAAGCAGCTCTTCGAACTGCGTCGCTCCACTAAAAATAGGCTAAAAGCCTATTTTTGTGATTTGCGTGATCCCACGCAAATATAATTAGTTCCTGTTATTCAACAGGAACTAATTAACTCCAATGGGGAATAAGCTGTGGGGGCTTCCCGAGCCTACGAGAATCAGTTAAATTAATTCGGTTTGTCAAGGAATTGGGCAGGGACGAGCCCTGCCCCTACAAAGGTAAACATCTCTGGAGGGGCGTCTCTTGCGGGCGCCCGCTTCCTTGGCACACGTGAGTATTGTTAAAAATGTGCATCAACCCTGAAAAAGGGCAGGCACAAGGCTAGTCTCTGCAGGCGAGATTGGCAACAAATATAATCCTTAAGAGTCCGTTTCAGAAAAAGCCCAGGTCGATTGTTAATCGCCTGGGCTTTTCGTTTTTAATCTTTAGGTTTATTGATTCAACTTTAATCGCAACTCTCAAAGAAAACCTTACAACCCAGCTCCTTATCACTCTCAAAAGGTGACAACCCACAATCTGGATAGGGCGCAGGAATATCTGGTCCGCCTAAAAACAGATGGCTGAGTAAATTCACGGTATCGCTAATATCGACAACTTTACTCAAGTCAACATCGGCTGCAGCCAAACACTGAGGATGATTCTCGCCTAAGAATAGGTATTGAAGAATATTGATGGCATCCGCCATCTCCACCTTCTTGTCTAAATTCACATCCCCTCGGATGAAGTTTTTTTTGTCAGTTGTTGGAACGACTAAAAGGGCGTCTAAGGTTTCTACCTTGAAGAGCTCAGTGTTGTTTTTATTCTCTAAGCTCACCGAAAATGTCGGACGGACTTCCGTATTGTGCCAAATAACCTCTTGAGTGTTCGGACTGAATGAAATCCGAGAAGGAAAATCATCGAGGGTGGGCCCTCCGCAAAAAACGAGCTCACTATCAGTCAAGTCGTAATTCGATCGTTGAATGCGTTCGACCCAGGAGCAATCGGTGTAGTCGACCGCAGCCCAATAAATTTTTTGTTGCCGAGGATCAACTGAAAGACTGATATCGCCCGTTAAGGATCCTAATTCAATAAGAGCTTCTGCATCTTCAAAGGCCGTGTCGGAAGTCCATAGAGTTGGGGGGCGGTATCGACCCGGTTCACGAAAGGGTGAAGGGCCGATCATGAAGAGTCTCTTTTGGTCGATGTCGAGTTCGATATCACTGATTAAGAGCCCGTCATCAAGAGTGACTAATTTAAGTTGGTCGAGTTCAAGTCGTAGGACGCCTTCATTTGTTCCAAGGTAAAAATGATTTAGGCGACTGTCGATGGCAAGTGAACCGATGTAAAGATTAGCTTCAAAAATAAGTTGCTGATCCGATCCATCTAAATTCGCCGTCCAGATTTCACTAGACAGACTCGACGGACCTCGAACTACCCAATACATCTTCCTTTTCGTAACGTGATCGCTATCGACGGTGAAGTCTCGCACGCGTTCCTCCAGCGAAAGGATCTTCTCCATCTCGCCTTCACCATCTAAGCTCATAGTATAAATCCCCCGAGCACTATCATCTTCATCGTCGGGGATGCCCACCCAGTAGAGTTCGTCGGCGTTGGTCGAAATACCACTGATTGAAAAAGCGACAACGATAAGTATGAGATTCAGAAAGCTGTATCGCGAAGTTTTGGATAGCATCCGTTTTGCCTCTCTCCCAAAAGTATAAAAGATTGGATCTCCATCACTTTAAGCGCTCAGAGAATACCGGCATAGAAATTTCAGGGAAGTCTTGACCCAAAAAACAATTTTAACTCCTTAGACCATTAAAAAAGGCTTATCAGCAAAACTGATAAGCCAAATAACCTGGTACGCCCAGCAGGATTTGAACCTGCGACCCGCAGATTAAGAATCCTCATTTTAGAGCCCGTTAAAAACTAAGTTACATTATTTTATGGTATTTATAGTGAATATGAATGACACTAAATGACACACAAGTTTGACCTATGTTTGACCAAGCGGATTTTTTGATCGCTGTGCATACGTTGGAGTTTAATGATGTCAAAAAGAGGACCAAAGAAAAACACGGAAAACTGGTCCGTAGAGTCTGCTCACTATGTGTTTCGAAAGCCATTCATTAAAAAGAATAAATGGGTATGCAATCGTCGAAATAAGTTAACGGGAAAAGTGTCTCAGCTAACCCTTCAAACTCTGGTTACTCGAACTAAAGGTAATGGAGTTACTGCAGCAAGAAGAGAAGTACATGAGCTTGCTGCGAACGATACTTTGGATTTCGAAGCAGGCAGAAGTGATTCACAAGTTTCCAGATCTTTAAAGGAAATTACTTTTGGAGATATTCTAGATAAATGGATTGTAACGCTAGAGGTTGCTCCTAATACACTACAAACCTATACTCGCGATGTGGAGCATTACAAAAAATTATTAGGGCCCCAAACAAAGGTACGAGAAATCACTTTTGGAATTCTAATGGACTTATTTAGCATTCATTGGAGGGGGCGAACAGGAAGGACCAAAATCAAACATCTTGGCTTGCTGAAGCGCATCTTCGAATTCGCAATTGATTTGGGTGTTGTCGAGCACAACCCAGCATCAAGGATTAGGATTCAAAAAAAATGGCGGGACGAACTCAATGCCGGAAGTGAAGTTGGGCAGGCGCTAACAATTAAGGAGGGCAGGAAATTAATAGCGGCTTGTCAGGCAAAATACGTGACCAGCTTCAGGCCCGATGTGAAAGGTGCTAAAGAAACAGAAGTTACCCCACCAGACTCCCTATTTTTATTTATATTTATTTCGCTCCGTACCGGGTTACGAATGGGCAATATTTTACCCACCGAGCATAAGCCAGGATTATTGTGGGGGCATGTCGATATTGACAAAGGGATGATCCATATTCCTCGAGAGTTAATGAAGAATCGTATTCCTTTAAATGTTCCTATGCATGATGAACTATGGTCTGTCTTGAAGGAGCGAGTAAAAGCGATTGGAGGTATCCCTTCTCCAAGTGAAACAATTGTTCCTCCCGTGCGCGATATTCGAAAAAGCTTTAGATCAGTAATGGTCCGAGCCGGACTCGCAACTAAATCTAAAAAGTGGGAGGATTCAATATTTACCGGTGAACTCGCCGACAAGTTAAACCCAAGAAACTTTCGAATCCATGACCTCAGGCATTCAGCCTGTGCTTGGATCGATGATTCAACGAGTTTCACTACTGCTAAAATCTTAAAAGGGGATTCGATGAGGGCCTCGGATACGAGGTATTTGAGGCACAAGTCGGCGGAGGATTTGAGGAAGCAGATTAATATGGTTCCTGATTTAAAAATAAATTAGAAACAGGCCTAAGTAGATTTCTGAATAAAGCATCAATTTTAGACATCCTGATTTCAATTGCTGAGACTCAATGTGCAAAATTGTAGTTCTTTAATTTAGGCCACGATTCCTTTCATATTCGGTCTTATTTTCCTAACAGATAGCTCTAATAGGAAGATTAGGAAGAGAGAAAAGTCTATCAATGGAGGGCTCCGTTCACTATTTCAACTGATTTGATTTTGTGATACGAGATCGTAGCGTTAAGATTCCTGTTACATCCATACTTACTACATTTGATACCAATCAAGAATAAGGAGATGGCCTTGAGAAAGAAAAGTGATAATTCTAAGAAACAAAAGTTAGTGAATTTAACTGTAATATCTTTTCTTTCACTTCTTGTCGGATTCTCGATTCGAAGTTGTGTCCCAGAAACAGAAGAGTATTATTCTAACGATATTGACGATTGGTCGCGAGACTCTCAACAAAAACGTCAATTTACGGATAGTGACCTTAAAGTAATGAAAGAAGCTTTGGATGAAGTGCTCAGTAAATCAGGGAGCACAACCCACTCCATGGCTGACGAAGAGAAATACACTATTATCTTGTCAATTGCCAATGGAGTAATTTTCGGTAGCCTCTTCGCTTTGGGTGCGTCTATTTTTTTCCTGATTAGAACTCAATCCCATAAGTGATCTACGTATATTAGAGAATCCTCATGAGAATTATTACTGTTATCCTATCTATAATAACATTCCTGCCGAGTTGCTCTCCTTCCTCTGTTACATACTCACCAGAGTTAATTGAGAGTGATATGAAGGAAGTATTATCAGCAGTCGACACTGTTGGTCCAAAATCTTTCATTTTAAGTAAGTTTGAATCTCATTTATCTGCATGGAAAAAGGGTTCAGAACAAGGGATTCCGGGAGCCGATTATCTTCTTGGTTGGTGTTATCAACTTGGGCTTGGTGTTCAGAAGGACCATTCGGAGGCAGCGAATTTGTTCCATAACGCCGCGGAGAGCGGTTTGGTTCTTGCAATGTTAGCTGAGGCGAGATGTCTTGAAAAAGGCATTGGTGTTAATAAAAATCTTGTACAAGCAATTGTACGATATAGACAAGCAGCTAACGATGGCAATGCTTATGCTGAGGCGCAATTGGGGTATCGATATCGAGTTGGGCTTGGGGTAAAGAAAGATCTCAAAAAAGCGGTTGATCTGTTTCGTTCTTCCTCGCAAAAAGGAAATGCTCAGGGAAAGGTATATTTGGGCTATTGTTACAGAGTTGGCTTAGGCGTAAGAAAAAATTTAACTAAGGCAGTAGAACTATATAAATGGGCTGCGAACAAAGGGAATCCTTTCGGTCAGTATTCGCTTGGCTTTTGTTACAAGAACGGTGTTGGTGTTAAGAAAGATGTAAACGAAGCTGTAAAACTGTTTCGATTGGCGGCAGAACAAGGCAATGCTGGCGCACAAGTTAACCTTGGGAATTGCTATCTGGATGGAATTGGAGTTGTTAAGGATCTGAAAAAGGCGATTGAGCAATATAGAATGGCTGCTGATCAAGGCCACTCAGATGGCCAAGTAAGTCTGGGTTATTGTTACCTCGACGGTATCGGCGTTAAAAAATCTTCGCAAAAGGCAGTTAAATTCTTTCGTATGGCGGCTAATCAAAACGCTGCCGCTGGCCAGGCGAATTTGGGATATTGTTATCTGAATGGAATCGGAGTAGCACGAAATGTGGATAAAGCCATTGCTTTGTTTCGTGCTGGGGCAGATCAAGGGAATCGAGTTGCGCAAGCAAACTTAGGCGATTGTTATAAAAATGGTTTGGGTGTTAATAGAAATATTAGTATTGCTAAAGAGCTATATCGAAAAGCCGCTGATCAAGGGCATGAAGGGGCAATTCGAATGCTAAGAAATTTAGGAAGATGATGGAGTTTTATCTGGGCTGTATCTTTAATCTATATTTATCACATGAATACTTATCTCCAATCATAATTGCACCTTTAATTTGAGTCTCGACTTATTAAAGTTGTCATTTGTAATTTGAAGTTTCGCTGTAGATTGGAAGGACTATTTTAACCTGCTGAAAACTTGAAAATGAATTGCTTTGAGCTGAGTAAATTATATCTATTAATGTCTAATAGAATGCAATGAAAATGATCTTCACAAAGGGATTTAAATGAATTGTATTTTTCAAACAATGTATTTCAAAGCTTTGCTCTTTCTTTGGATTGCTTTGTTTCTTTGTCATCATGAAATAAAGGCACAGTGTCCGCCCTTTGATCCTGATCAAGATGCTCCAGAGGTAATTTTTCAGGTTCACCTTCAAGTTCATGAGGGGAAGTTTGATCCCACAAGACCTGGTGAAAACCGTGTTGTCAGTGAAACTTGGATTGCCTCTTCCGATTCCATTTTTCGTGTATTTGTGTCGGAAGACTGGTACACAGATATCAAGTTTACTGCGGAACGCCAGACATTCTCTTGTGAAATGTATGCGGCTTTGGATACCTCTACATTTGGCGCTGATGACTTTGTCGGTATAAGCTCAACAATTTCTGTAGAGACACTGGTACGAGAAGATACCCCTTCGGCGCAGGAATATACTGTTCGAAAGGAAGATTTTCGTAGCGACGCTGGGATAGGTGGGAGTTTTTGCTTTGATCTGCCAGATGAAGAAACACGGCGTGCGTTTCTTATCGCTAATGCAACGAATAATATTCCTGGTGCGGGAGTCATTTCGGGAAGAGGGTGTCCCCCCAATTTTGGATTTGATCGTTACTCGTCCTCGATAAGAGATCGTCGGGGTATTGGTGCTATATGGCAAAGAAAGCGCGTTCTAAAGTATCCTCTTCACCAGTATATCTCAGTATCACAGACTTCTCTGGTTACTTCAGTAACTGTCGAGGATACTCCAGGTGCTTCTCCTGGGAGTCATTGGGGGTATGGCGAGTTGGAGTATTCGATATCAGCAGGCCAGACAGAGTTCGACACTCACCTAGGGGTTGTTGAGTTAGAACCTGTTGTTTGGGCCTCACTAGAAGATCCGAAGGGACCTGATTCCGCAGAGCAAGTGGAGTTTCTTGCTGAATACGGTGAAGAGCGATTGGCTATAGCAGCTGATGGAGCAACTCGCTTATTAATTAAAGTGATCGACATCCCTTCAAAGGAAACTCCGGTTACCGTTAGGGTTTGTGATCCAAGTATGGATGAAAGCCTTGTCGCGTTCGCCGGGGAGATTCTGAATCTTCATGAGAGTACGCCAGGGGTAACCGAGTTAGTTATCCCGTCCGAGCAGATTCATCAAGTTTCCATTAATGATAAAGAAAAGTTTGTGGCGTTCGCCATTCTGAAGGCACCAATTGACTTTGTTGGTGCGGCGGCCCATCGGCAGCTAGGCAAGCATTCTCCTCGAACATTGCAAGTTCGAGTTCAAGTCGGTGAACGACTCCTTCGCAAAAATCTTGCTTTGCATCGTCCGCCAGTCTTACTCTTGCATGGAATTTCTGACTTCTTTACGAGTTGGAAATGGCCCATTCTAGAGGACCCTCGCTTCTTTGTATTCACGGGCGATTACGCTTCTACAAACGAAGATTCTTTTAGCAATAATCACAGGGCAACAATGCATGCTGTTCGCAGTACTCTTAATACCATGCGTGATCGAGGTGTTGCGGTTACACGAATTGATGCCATTGGGCATAGTATGGGTGGGCTTCTCTTGCGTCAGCTGACAGCTGATAAAAACTATTTGGCAGAGTGGGCCAATTATGGACAGGGCTATCTGCATAAACTTATTACGCTTAATACCCCACATTTTGGCTCTGAAATATCAAACATCCTGATTCGCCACGACAATACCCTAAAAACCCGAGGCGAACTTGCTCAAGCTATTACTAGCAGAGATCTTACTGCAGGAGGAGTAAGAGACTTGTTACCAAACAGCGCTGCCATTGCACGAATCCATTTAGATTCTAAAGCTGTACCCTCTCATGCCATAGTGGGGGTGGGTGGAATAGATTGGGAATTCGATATGGAGTACTTTTTTGAAAAAGCAGTCGTACTTTTCTTTACTTACTGCGGATTCACTCCAAACGAGTTTTTCGAAGGAGAAAATGATCTGGTAGTTAGCGCCCTAAGCCAAGCCGGAGGGCTGGAGCCGCCTTTTGTTTCTAAAACTTTTGGTGGCGATAGTTGGCACTGGCCTACTATTAGAGGTGCTACTGAAAGTTCGGATATTGCAGTTGATCTGTTGGATGAATCACTTTCTGTTGGGACTAGATTTGCCCCCGACTTTCCAAGGATTCCTTCAGGACACCGAGAAGCGCCGGAATGCCCACTAGATGATATTAGTTTTGATAGATTTCCAGATGGCCTTGAATTGGAGATTCAATCGGAAGCTCCTCCCCAACCGATAACTGATAAACGTTTTGAACCCGGGGAGGGTGTACGGGTTGGCTTCTCACAAGAGAGCGTGGACGAGTATGAGATTCAACGTATGGTGGCTCATATGCTTCCTACAGGAGTGGGCGCCATTGCTGAGGAATCACCGTATGAAATAGTTTTCAAGCTTCCTGAAGACTATGTCGGTCCGGGTAAGGTGTTGGTGCTTATAGAGACGAAACAGGGGATTTTCTTCACTACATGTGATTTTATTGTTGAGACAGATGAACCAATTCATGAACTCATCCCCGACCAGAGGCTACTTCGTTTGTCCAATCTGGTTGGAAGTCAACGGCTTACGTTTCAAGTTCGTTACAATCATGAGGATGGTCCATTGCGTCGAGTCGCATTTAATGATCTCAACCTATACTTTGGCCCTGTAAATGATGAAATTGTAATTGTTGATGACGACGGAATGCTTCATGCTCAAGGTCGTGGAGAAACACTCCTATTTCCTAGGGTTGATAGTAAGCTTCATTCTTCACCTATTCGAATCATTGTGGACAGCATCCCAGGTGATTTCAATGCAGATGATTTTGTAGATCTGTCCGATGTTGAAGCGTTTATTGATTGTCAATCGGCTCAAACTCCAAGTTCAGAATGTTTTGAGTTCTTCGATTTCGATGGAAATCGAACCTTGGAACAATCAGATCTGGCTAAATTGATTCAGTTGGCTGATCTGGAAGGGCCAGATTGCAATAGAGATGCTTTGCCTGATTCAATTGA
The DNA here is from genome assembly GCA_028280485.1 of Planctomycetota bacterium. Classification (GTDB taxonomy): domain Bacteria; phylum Planctomycetota; class UBA8108; order UBA8108; family JACQVS01; genus JANQLS01. The sequence goes on along the minus strand of JANQLS010000058.1, from coordinate 1,511 downwards.
AATTGAACTTGGTATTGATCTTGATGAAAATCATGATCAAATTCCGGATGGCTGTACAGCTATTTCGTTCTTTAAAAGAGGTGAGGCAAATGGCGATCTTGCGATCAACCTTTCAGATTCAATATTCATCCTTGAGTATCTTTTCGTTGGTGGTATTCAGCCATCTTGTTTGGATGCATTAGACGTAAATGACTCGGGAGATATTGATCTTGCTGATCCTATAGGTTTGTTGGTCTATTTGTTTTTAGGTGAATCAATACCGGCAGAACCATTCAGGAAATGTGGAAATGATCAAACTGAGGATGAACTCAGCTGTGAATCTTTCCCTAGTTGTTAAGTCTTTACGATCTTTTAATTGAGTAGTTCATTTATAATAAATTTACTAAGTTTTAAGTATAGAAGGACTATTTGATGTCCGAATTTACACTCAATTGGGGAAACGCAGCGCAGTTAGTATTCAGTCAATTGAATGAACTTTTTCAATCGATTGTGATTGAATTTATAGGCTAAGAAGAATACTCGTCACTAAAGAGTTTAATTTTCGTACTGAACTATCTGAAAGTTATGAAAATTGGGGTGATTGAGCCAAAAGCTACGTAGTCTTTACATGTAGTGGTCACGATGTGATCTGACAGTCAGCCGGTAGAGCTCTGGTGAGCCTGTCCGATTTATGCCGTGAGTTTCTTGTCCTCGACAGCCTGTTTAGCATCAATCAAAGTTTGCATTGGAGTTCTTCCACAGCACATCTTTCCTTAGTGCGTTCTCTCCTCATTGTATACCTTCAACCAGTTATCTAAATCAAGCTGAAGTTCTTCAATTGAAGTGTAGATCTTCTTTCTAAACGCAATCTGATAAAACACATTTAAGACTGTCTTGCGAAATCGCTCACAAATACCGTTTGTTTGCGGTGACTTTACTTTCGTCTTAGTGTGGTCGATGTTTGAAAGCCCAAGCATAAGCTGATACTCATGCTTTTCAACCTGCCCACAGTACTCCGTTCCCCGATTCGTCAAGATGCGAAGTACAGGCATGCCCATCTCTTCCCAGAATGGAAGCACGTGATCATTGAGCAAATCAGCTGCAACGAGAGCACTCTTCATTTGATAGAGCTTGCAATGTGCCACCTTGGAGTACGTGTCGACGTAAGTCTGTTGGTAAATCCGTCCAACACCCTTGAGTGTACCTACGTAAAAAGTATCTTGGCTACCAAGGTTCCCGGGATGTTCGGTTTCAATCTCACCATGAGCTTGCTTCTCTTCTTTGGCTCTCCCAAGGCTTGAAGTTATGAAGGTTATGCCGCATTAAAACACACCGAACACCTCCTGGAGATATCGTTATGCCTTGCTTATTGAGCTCATTAGCTACTCGAGTTTGGCCGTAGGCAGGAAAGTCTTCGGAGAGCTTAAGTACGGCTTCCTCGATATGATCTGCGATTCGGTTTCTTCTGTTTGGTTTGCGTCGGGTGAGTTCCTGAAGAGCGGCTTCTCCACCTTCTTCATAAGCTTCTTTCC
>JANQLS010000205.1 GCA_028280485.1 Planctomycetota bacterium | reverse complement strand
CATTTGGTAGCTGATTGATGGGGCGCCATATCGTGGCGCCATCGGGAAGGTACAGATTTCTATTGAGAAATCTGTGCTCCCTCCAAAATCATGAACTCGCTTAGTTCCTGACATTGAGAATTTGCATTGTAGGGCATATGACCGCGACAATTACTGAAATTTAAACGGGATTAGATCAGAGGAAGGCGATTGAGATGATGAGGTAAATCGGGTGATTGAGGAAAGGAGGCTGTCTTGTAAATGGAACGAGTAATGGATAGCCTAATATTTTATATAAAGTAACTTTTTTTCAAAATAGGGGATTAGATGAAAATTCAATTACAAGTCTGTCTGTCTTTCGGTCTATCGGTGATTCTATTTTCATGTTCTGGTGGGAACAGTACTGCAGATTTGGTCAACGAGCACAATGCTAAGCTTGAAGGGCGTTGGAAGGTGACTCGCATCGTAGACAATGGAAGGGTTGCCCCAGAAGAAGTAGTTAAGGATCGATATGTATTCTTCAAAAACGGAAAATTGTGGCCTGGAAAAAAGGAAGATGGTGATAAAGATACAAAAAATAGGAATATCTCATTCAAATTAGATCCTAGCACAGAACCAGCCACATTCATTTCAATGAAAACTGAAAATGGTAAGGAGGAAAAGGTTTTAGGGATTTATAAATTTGAAGGCAATAAATTTATAATGTGTATGGGGGAGCACCCATCTGCTTCTAAGCCTAAAGAATTTAAATGCGAAGAAGGGAATAACGATCACGTGCTAATGGAGATGGTGAAAGAATAAGTTGTTGGGCGAATAAAGATTATCAGGGAAAAACTGAAACCAAGACGTTTAGATGGAATGCCTCTGCTTCGAGCAACAGTCAATGTAAATTGGGGGCCAGCAGAATGAAACCACAATTATCTTGATCAAGTTCAATTAGGTTTATGGAGGTGCTATGGCAATACCCGATTATGAATCACTTATGCTTCCTCTTCTTGAATTTTTAATGGATGGCCAGGCTAAATCAATTCATGATGCCACTCAGTACATGGTCGATCGTTTTAAGTTGACGGAGGATGAAATAAATGAACGAATTCCAAGCGGGCAATCCACGTACATAAAGAACAGAACTGGCTGGGCTCGAACTTATTTGAAGAAAGCTGGGCTTTTAAATTCTCCTAAGAGAGGATTTGTCCAAATTACTGAGCGAGGTAAGGAGGCAATATCTGCTGGGCTTGAGAAAGTTGATAGAAAGTATCTGGAGCAATTCCCGGAATTCACAGAATTTCAGAAGAGATCAAATAAGAAAGACGAGAAGAACATACCTTTCTCTGGAAAGGAAACCCCGGAAGAAACAATTGAAAGTAGTTACCAAGAGCTAAGATCTCAGCTTGCCGACGAATTACTGGACCAAGTGCGGAGCTGTTCACCTGAATTTTTTGAAAGGATGGTCGTGGAGCTGATTGTAACCATGGGTTACGGAGGGTCCTTTCGTGACGCGGCCCAAGCTACACAGCGATCTCATGATGGTGGTATCGATGGTGTCATCAAGGAAGATCGTCTTGGTTTAGACACCATATATATACAAGCAAAAAAATGGGATGAATCTCGTTCAATTCAACGCCCTGAAATACAGAAATTCGCAGGAGCGTTGCAGGGCGTGAGAGCCAGAAAGGGCATTTTTATTACCACTTCCTTTTTTTCCTCCGGTGCCATTGAGTTCGCAAATTCTATAGAAAGTAAAATCGTTCTCCTGGATGCTGACCAACTTGCCCAACATATGATCGACTTCGGTATTGGAGTCTCGACCCATCAAATTTATGAACTGAAACGAATTGATACTGACTATTTCGGGGAGGAGGATTGAGGAGGGGCTCTTAATTCCTAAGGGTTTTTTGGATAGATAATGAGTATGAATTGATACAGCATTACAACGATTACCTAAGGTTTATTCGTCAAGCCTTAAGAAATCATTTACTTACACCTAATTCTTAACAAAAATCTTGAATTCAATTCTCCGCATCATCTACTATTTTAAAAGTGGGTAGGCTATCTATACTTTATTCGGCCTTATTCCCTTCCAGTTGTTTATAACCTTTTATAGAGACTCTCCCCATGAGAAACCTCAACGAAGATCTTGAATATCATTTAGATGGGATTCGGTATGTTCTTAATGAGAGGTTGCCGGAACAGTGTGACGAGGGATCGATCGAGCCGGATAAGTGGGAAGAACTTCATGAAGCTAATCTTTGGTATGGAGTTTATCGACTTGAGATGAATCAGAATGTTGCCGATGGAATGGGGGGATTGCTGAACTGGTTAGAAGGGCACGTGAATCAATTTTTATCTTGGATCAAGCTGCATATTGATATGGGGACGATTGAAGATGAAGAAATTCATAATGAGCTTCAAAAACGGTTTGGCGATTTATTAGATGAGTATGAAGAACGGGCGCAGTTGCTTTTGAGTTATATCTTGTGAATACATTATCACTGCGGTTTTTTGGATTTTTAGTAGCGTCTATTGCATTTGCTTTTGCATTTGCATTTGCATTTACCGACGCAAGTGCTCACCCGTATATAGAACAAATCGATCAATACCAAGAGCTTGATTCAGAAAAGAAAAAAGAAGATCCCCTCAGACAATTTAAAGTCGACGGACAAGTTTTCTTTGGATCGCTTGATGAGCCATTAGCGAATACCCGAATTTCAATTCGTATTACCAAGCCTGGCTGGAAAACTCGGCGATCTGGAATCAAAACTGATTCCTCAGGAAAGTTTATATTTCTTAGAAACGAAATTCCAAAAGGAACGGTAATTCAATTTAGATTTTCAAAATCTCCAGAGTTAAATGTTCTTATTACTGATGAGATCTTGAAAACTGATTTAAAAGTTTTACTCAAGCCCTTCGATAAATCGAAGAAGGGTGTTTTGATGGCTGGCCAAAAAAAGCAGCCTTTACCTCTTACGGAAATTACCTTCTTAAATAAGAAAACTAAATCGAAGTTTAAAAGAAAGACTAATAACAAAGGGGAGTTCTTTTATGAGGGTCTCCCTGAAGAAGATTTAGAAGCGCGGATTTCCCATTTTAATTATTATTGGGGGAGGGGAAGAGGGGGGCATCTAAGAACTCATTCGAGTTCTTTGTACAATTTAAAACAAAGTGTTGATCTTCATATGATGAAGGTCTCCCATCTCGTTCAACTTGACTTCACTATTCCTGAAAACTTTAATCCAGAGATGATAGGTTTTTACATTTTTGAAAAAAGTGGTGAGCCAAGCTATCTCCAAATAAAAAAGAAATCAGTTTTAATTTCTTTTCAGCAGCTTGTGAATTTGGATCTCTATTTGACTGCTGCTAATCATAAAAATTTTGAGTTTATGGGATACAGAGGCACACTCAGTGCTGAACAGATTCACGCTGGTAAAGTGTCGATCAAATTTAATTCGTTTGTTGAAAGAAGGATTAGGCTTCTCGATGAGAATTCTCAAGTTGTAAAATCGGCTGCCGGATTTAATCCTTTAGACAAAAGAATTTGTTATCCGGAGTTCTCGGAATTTTTATTTGCTGGTATTAAACCTGCCGATCCTCGCAAAGAAGGTTTTCGGCTTTTACCGACTAAGGTTGAAGGTGAGTTCATATTACGCTCTTTTAAAAAGCCGGATCCCATCCTCATTTTTTCACCTTATGGCAATTTATTACTGCCTTCAGACGAAATTTTGAAATTGAAAGATGGTGACATCTTAAAGCTTGAGAATAAGCAAACGATTCGCGGAAAAATAAAATTTAAACACAAAAGAACATTCTTTGGGAGTTACGTCCAAATCACTCTTGATAATGGAAAGAGAATGAATGCTTGGTATGGAAAGGATGGAGTGTTTAGTCTCTATGTAGCGAAAGATGTCGCGGAAGCTAAGATCGAGGTTCCTATAGGAGGCAGGAGAAATAGATATTCAATAAACTCAGTAAAAGTTGGAGAATTTAAAGAATGGGTGGTCGATTCTTGATCTTTTTCCTTCAGGAGAAGCTGTATTTTTCGGTAATATTTAGTTCAGCTTTTTAAACTGATTCCTTTCATTCGTTTAAACTGGTGAAGCTATGAGAAGCCCAATTCTAATTAAGATTCTTATTCTATCTTTCACATTACTTCCCTTAAATTTATTTAGCGATGAAAGCAACCTGGTCTCACCCAAAAATTTCGAGGCTCTCCACTCCATGTTTAAAACCCAAAAAGGGGAGTCGCTCTTTTGGACTTTGCCCTGGAAGATTCAGTTGGATGAGGCTTTGAAGGAGGGGGCTGAAAAAGGGAAGCCGATCTTTGTTTGGTGTGGGGCGGGGGGCGCGCCTGTTGGGGTGTGCTGAGCGGCTGGATCTGCTGGCCGGGGTCCCGGCTTTTGGACGAAAGAGATGGTTGCGTTTCTTAAAAAGCATTTTGTGTTAGTGGCTGTTGATGCTCGACACGCCAAGCGAAGAGACGATTGGGCGGGGGATTTTGTTCGTAAAACTCGATGTGTGACTTTTACGGCTGCAGGGAAAAGATGTGCAGTAAGTGCGAGCGGAAAGTTCCTTGGCAATATCCACAATATGAAATCGGCACTCAAGGTGTTGAATGCTTGGGAGTCTTTACCTGAGGAAGAGCGATCACCTAAGAAGATCTATATTGATGTAAAAGATAAACGTCCCATCGTGACTGCACACGAACCTCCTAAAGATGCTTTGGTACTTCGCACTTACACTCGACAGGTCGAATGGAAAGAAGACAGAACTCTCCGCTACACGATTCCAGATGACTACCCCGTCCCAGAACCAAAAGGTACTCGTTCAGGTTCTCCTCGTCGGGGAGCCGCTCGCTTTCGGGAAGCAGGACATGATTTTATGTGGATTCCAAAAGCAGAGTGGAACGATTTTGTGAAGCCCGATGCTAAGGTGGGTGATCGCTATTCTGTCCCCTTGAGTTTCAAGTTAAGAATTCTTCGATACCATCTCGATCCTGAGCGCGGTTTAGGTGAAGCTCAATGGTTTACTCGATCGGAACCTGAAGATGGGAAGATGGAGTTCGTCGTTGAAGAAGATAATGATGCGATTATTAAATTGCGCTTAGAGGGAATGGCGAAGCTTTCTCGAAAAGGGCATCGAGGTGTGCCCACAAGTTATGAGCCCACTTTGTTGGGTTATTTCACTTGGAACAAAGCTAATAAAGAATTCGATGAAATTAAGATGATTGCTTTGGGAGAAGTCAGCAATACACCTCGGGGAGTTCGGTCAGGTCGACATCCTCTTGGGATTTCATTTGAGTATGTTAAGAATCCAAAGCCGAGTGAACAGGTCGTTCCTCGAGGGGGACGGGATAATGTGGATAGATACTTAAAGATCAAATTGAAATAAGGGGCGGGTATCGTTTTATAATTGTTGCTGAATTATTGAAGTTTTTTCTCTGCGCATCACTCATGGGTAGAGAAAAAACTGCTATAATATTCTGTTCGTTATCCCACGTATTCATCAACAATAACTCCAACAAAGATATTAATTACGATGCATTTCCAACGCTCCGTTATTTTCCAGATTGCATTATTTCTTTTCCTTCTCAAAGCCACTGACCTCCTTTCCGCCGAGAAACCCAACATCCTCTGGATCACCAGTGAAGATAATGGCATCTCTTGGGTGAGTTGTTACGGTGGAGTGAATGCCAAGACTCCGAATATTGACAAGTTGGCTTCAGAGGGATTCCGCTATCGTTATTGTTTTGATAACGCAGCTGTTTGCGCGCCGACTCGATCTTGTTGGATCACGGGGATGTACGCAATTTCTAATGGCACGCAACCGATGCGAAGTCGGAATAAGATTCCCCACGACAAGATTAAATATTACCCCGATCTTTTAAAGGAAGCGGGATACCACACTTCAAATCCCGGAAAAACCGATTACAACATCGGAGGGCGAAACGACAAAGCTTGTTGGGACCACAAAAAAGGGGGAGCTTACGGGTGGCGTACGCGTAAGCCGAGTCAGCCTTTCTTTGCTGTCGTTAATATCGGATCGAGTCATGAAAGTCGAGCTCACGGAAATGTAGAGAACACTCGAAACGATCCTAAAAAAATGAAACTCTTCTCCTACCATCCCGATCTTCCCGTGATTCGAAAGAATTACGCGAAGTATGCCGATGCCGTGGAGAATATGGATCAGGGAGTGAAGAAGGCTCTCAATGAACTCAAAAAGGATGGTCTCTACGAAGATACCATCATCATCTACAACTCGGATCACGGTGGAGTGCTGCCTCGAAGTAAGCGTTTTCTTTACGCCAGTGGTGTTCACTGTCCTCTCATCGTGAGGATTCCCGAAAAGTGGAAGCATCTATATCCCGCAAAAAAACCGGGGATGGTGGTCGATCGCTTAGTCAGCTTTATCGACATGCCAAAAACTTGGTTGAGCTTAGCCGGTGCAAAAATTCCAAGTACTTTTCAGGGCACGATCTTTTTAGGCAAAGATATCGAACCGGAACCGAAATACCATCTCAGTTTTCGGGAACGAGCCGATGGTCGTATCGATCACGTACGCATGATTCGAGGTAAACGATTTGCCTACCATAAAAACTACATGCCCTTTGCTCCCGCGGGACAACACTTAGCTTACTTGTGGAAGGCGAAGGCTGCTCCTGCGTGGGAGCAACACCATCGAGAAGGAAAAACGAACGAGATTACCGGGCGATTTTTTCGTCCACGCGTTTCGGAAGAGTTTTTCGACAACGACAAAGACTTCGACAATGTTCACAATCTAATTCATAAAAAAGAGCACCAAGCGAAAATAGCTGAGCTAAAAAAAGCACTTCGTAAAAAGCAATTAGAGCTTTACGATTCCGGTTTACTTCCAGAAAAGATGCGAGAGCGAAGAGCGGCCGAAAACAACGTCACCATTTATGAAATGGTGAGAGATAAAAAGCTTTACCCCTTAGAAACCTATTTGGATGCAGCGGATTTAGCGCTCGTACGAGATGCCAAAAATTTAAATCTATTTATTAAACTCCTCTCGAATGATGATGCTGGTTTGCGGTGGTGGGCGATCGTAGGTCTTCATTTATTAGAGAAAGACGCAAAAGCTGCCATTCCCGAGCTAATGAAAGCTCTCGAAGATGATGCACACGAGATTCGCATGATGGCGGCTTGGACTCTCGTCAATTTAGGTAAGAAGAAGGAAGCCATCGAATGCTTAGATCATCTCCTCTTCAAAGGAACTCACAATGAAGTGATGCTTCACAATGTTCTCGATTGGATGGGAGAGCCCGCCTTACCCTTAGTTAAGAAATTCATGGAGAAGGGCGGTACACGAAAAGGGCGTTACGGCATTGGCATTTTAGGTCGAATCGCCGAGTTGAATGGATGGTAGTAGGCACAAGGGGCGTCCGCACGCTTGTAGTCCGCACGCTCCGCGTGCGGAACTCTTGGTCTAATTGAACAACTTTAAGAGTTAAGCTGCACTTTAAATTTGACTTTAATCTTAAGGTAGTTGAGATAACAGGCTTGAAGCTTAAAAGCACTTTAAAGTATTGCTTTAGGTTTTTTAAATAATCCAGTACGGCTCGAAGGTCGAGCCTACCACTATGAAGCTTTTAAATAGTATGAAGCCCATCTTTATAATCACTACTCAAATCATTTGCTATTCAGCTCTCATATTTAGTTCATCCCACGCTGCTGAGAACAAACAAAAAGCCCAACAACAATCCCAATCCAACTTCAAACCCCTTTCCATCGGAACTCAAAAACAACTCTTCGTGGATGATTACATCATTGCGAAAAAGGAAAACGTGACATTAGAAGTGGGGCAGGCCAAGAAGCATGGAGTGGTGATTGAGCCTACTTTGGTTTCGGATTTTCAAGCGGGTAAAATTCATGACGGACCCGATGGAGGGTCTGGATACGAGTTTGGTGAATCTGCCTTCGCTTGGTTTTTTTCTCCTCACTGGGATGAACACCATCAGAAGTTCCGACTTTGGTACATGTCGGGGAAGCGCCCCGGGGCGGGATTGGCTTATGCCGAATCTAAAGATGGGATTCACTGGGAAAAGCCTCTTATCTCAAAGGATGGCAAAAGCAATCTCGTTAATTTTAAAAAACCGATCCCCATTCTTCGCAAGAATAAAAAAGTCCACCTCCTCGATATTGGTTTGGATGGAGTGACGGTAATGATCGATCCGCGTCATCCCTATGGGCATCCTGAAAAGTACAAAGTAGCGCTTTACCCCAACATGGGAGGACCTGATGCTTGTACACGTTTAGGTTATTCTGCCGATGGCATCACTTGGGACTTCTATAATGACGGCTATCCCGTAACCGGGCGAGCTGCTGATACGAACAATCAGATTAATTGGAATCCTCTCACGAAGAAATACTTGCTCCATTGTAGGCAAGATTTTTTAGCCGGAGGGGGAGTCGGTGAACTCCGGGGCGTGCGTATCATGGAGCACACTGAAGGAAATGATCTCCTCAATCATCCAAAGGCTTGGAAGACCCTTCGAACCTTTATACTCAATGATCCCGATAAAAGTGTGATTTCTGGTACTCAAGTACCGGTCTACCAAATTCATACATTTCCCATGTGGTACTACGAAGGAGTTTGGTTTGCGCTAACCGATGTCTTGGCGGCTACCAATCGTCCCGTTCCTAAGGGAAAACAAGATTTCTTCACGCGGCATGAACGGGGCGTGTGGGAGTTTTATATGGCTCCTTCTCGAGATGCGATTCACTACAACTTTGAAATTGCTACGTACTCGCGGAAACCCCTTATTCCTCGGGGACCAGCCGGAAGTTTTGATAAAGACTGCGTTCGACCACCTTCCCACATTATCACCCATCAAGATGAGCACTGGATTTACTACTTAGCAACCAATGAACGTTGGGGAGCTCGCAAGTGGGATGCGAGAATCGGTTTAGCAAAGCTTCGTTTAGATAGTTTTTTCTATCTTCAAGCGAGAGAGAAAGTAGGGACGGTTACCACCAAGCCATTTAAGGTCGAGGGAGATCATTTAGAATTGAACGTCGATGCCAAGTCCGGTTGGATTAAAGTCGATGTTTTAGATTCCACGGGAACACCCATTCAGAGTTTTTCTGGCGATTCAGCTAAGCTTTATCGTGGATTTGATCGCTTGAGATTGAAGCCTCGTTGGAAGGGTGAGGAGGGATTGAGCTCTCTTATGGGGGAGACGGTAAGTTTGAGGTTTCAATTTCTCAATGCGAAGTTGTTTGCGTTTCGGGTGAGGTGATGGATCGATTGTTGAGATGATGAAAATGAAAAGGGTACTGTCGCCCTTACAGGGCTATGTCTATTTTAAAATTTCAACCCAGGGCGTCGCTTCGCTTTGCCCTGGGCTATAAAGTTTCGGGCTTTCAGCCCTTGGTGTTTCATCGTTTTATAATTATCAATACTTTGATACATCTCGACAATTCATTCCTTACCCGAAGTTCGAATGATCATCTTTTTCGGTTTTGGCTCACCCAAATAGGTTAAGTAAAGGTAATCCTGACCTGTTGACTTCAGGTGACAGTTGCGACAATTTTCCAACTTTCCTTGAGTCTTCTTTTTATTTTGCATGTCGTAATAAAGATATTCCCAATCCCCTCCTTCAGGGTCGTAGCCCTTTTCTCTTTTGATCATGGCCGTGACGGCGGTCATGGTGATGACTTCTTTAGTTTGGAAATTCAGCATCGCTTTTTCTTTCACGAAGATGCTCCCAGTGGGTAAATCACCCTCTTTACCCAGGCCCTTCAGAGCCGTCGAATTCGCTCTCACAAATATGGAATAGTTAGAATGAAGGCCTCGGGATTGAAGTGCTTCATAGCGTTGCTTGGAAATTCCGCAAAACTCATAGGCATTTTGCTCGATTGGAAACGGATTGTTGGTGAGAGGGGTCCAATTTTCGTATCCCTTTAACTCGGGGAGTGATTGAGATAGCTCGACGCGATCATAAGCTGCGGGTTTCCCCTTTGCGGGTTGAATCACTTTTTCTTGATTACAGGAAGTTAAAATGCATACGAGGGCGCTTAGAAGTGCTAAGGAGTCTCTCATCGTTCGATTTCCTTAAGGTCAGAATTATCCATATTGGCTTAATTGGTTGGTGGTAGGACTAGAAAGTTAAAATCAATCTCTAACAAGAAGATTCTTATTAGATTGTGCTTTAAAGATGGGTTCAATTCAGCTCAAATAGGGGCGCCTTACAATTTTGTTACGTTCGTTGCTTCCATTAAGAATGAACAGCGAACCTGCTTTCAAAAGCGAAAGCGTGAAGAGAAACCGTTTAAATTGGAGGTCTCACCGATGAAAGATTTAAACATCTTTGTTCTCATGATTGCCATCTTCAGTGTCTTGGGAGTTTACGCTGCCACTTCATTGAAAACCGATACCCATGCGGATCAAATCTCCACGGCCCCTGGTGCGGTTGCCTGGGAGTACAAAGTCGTCAGTTTTTATCATTTGACGGGCGTGGATTCGATGATGGATCTCATGAGAGATACGGAGAGAAATTCTGCTAACCGAAGAGCACCGAATTTTAAAACGGGAAGTCATCAACAAGATCTGAGCACGATCTTTTCCAATTTGGAAAAACTGGGCAAACGGGTCACTGATCAAGTCGGTACCAAAATGGAGGAAGGCTTGAATCGGCTCGGTCAGCAAGGGTGGGAATTAATCAGTTACAAAGAAAAAGAACAGCTTTATTGCTTTAAGCGAAGATCTGCGAACTAAAGAAAAAGTAAGAGAACACGATCAAAATGAATCACTCAATCCTGGTATGGATATTCATCGGAACCTTCTTTCCCTTAACTCTGCTTTCAAAGCCGAGTCCCTTAGCTGAACAGACGATAAAGAATCGGTATCTCCAAGTCACCTGCATCGATCATGGCATTCGTATTGAACGGATTCTCGATTCTGAATCATCAGAGACTGAAATCTTTATTCCCAAGCTCCGCTTTGTTCAAAAAGTGATGGCTGTCAAGCAATACAAGATCAAAGCCTTAAATTGGGGGGAAGGTCACGCCCTCCTTTTTGATCATGATAATGGCTGGAAAACGGAGGTGCGCTTATTCGATGCGTCTCCTTTTGTTCATCTGCAAACAACGATTATCAATCAAGACAAAGAAAACTATAAAGTCGATATACTTTCTTTGCATCAATATCAAGTCAACCTAAAGGCTTCTCTCGATACTTTGAGAGCATTGGGTACTGGGGGGCTCACTTCGGTGGATCAAGCTCAAGGAAGTTACACCTTTAGTGCGATCGCTGATCCTGAGACCCGCAATGGGGTCGTCAGTGGGTGGTTAACTCATGAGCAAGGTGTCGGATCTTATTTTCCGAGCGTGGTCGATTTGACCGTCAGAGTCAAAACCCAACTTGAGATGGGACATTTTCAAGTTCCTCCAAATCAAGAGAGGCAAACCGAAACCCTTCTCATCGGTTACTTTGATGATGTTCGATTCGGTTTAGAAGCTTATGCCGACTCCGTCAAAAAACATTATAAAATTCAGCTCAAGCCTCGCCCATCCGTTTATTGCACTTGGTATCACGCCGGCGCATCTAAAGAGAACGACTTAATTGCCAACAGTAAATTTGCCTCCGAACAGTTAAAACCCTACGGTTTAACGGTTATGCAGATTGATGATCGTTGGCAGAAAGTTTTGCCCGATGATTTTAAACCGGAAACAGACCCAAAAAGCATCAAGTTGACGGGTCCCATCAAAGTCTTCTCAAGTTCCAATCAACTTTATCCCTCGGGAATGGCTCACAGTGCCCAGAAAATCACCGAGTTGGGAATGGTACCGGGGATTTGGTTCATGCCCTTTGCCGGGAACTTCAGAAATCCTTACTTTGATCATGAAATCTTTGCGAAGAATCCTGATGGGTCACCTTTTCACGATGCTCGTTGGTCGGGGACCTGTGTCGATTTGACGAATCCTAAGGCTGAAGCCTTCGTTAGACGGAGAGTGCGACGCATTTACGATTGGGGATATCGTTACTTTAAAATCGATGGCATGCATACAGGAATGCCATCCAACAACATTTATATTCACAAGGGCTACAAAGATCAGAAACTCGGTAAAGCCATTCTTCACGATGCGAATCAGACTCACGCCCAAGCTTATCGCACAGGATTGAGGATCCTTCGTGAAGAAGCTCCCGGGACTTACATTTTAGGCTGTAATGTTTCGCAGAATATGATCAGCATGGGGCCTGCGTTTGGGATGATCGATGCCATGCGAATCGGCCCTGATAACGGAGCTGCGGGTCGAGGGCGTTGGAATCACGTGGTTCTTGGTGCATGGCACGGAACCAATCTCTATTTCTTAAACAATCGAGTTTGGCATAACGATCCGGATCCCGTTTACGTCCGTAAAAGTAATCCACTGGAGAGAGCTCGTTGGATGGTTTCTTGGTTAGCCGTTACGGGTTCGATGCACACTTCGAGCGAGCAATATGATCGCTTAGAAAAGGAGCGTTTAGATTTACTCAAGCGTTGCCTCCCCGCTCACGATGCTGAGGTTCGACCTGTAGATTACTTGGAATCGAATCAGCCGAAAATTTGGTTGGCCCAAGATTCAAGGATGCAACTCATCGGTTTGTTCAATTGGGAAGAAAAAAAAGAGACTCAAATTCAGTATCCCTTCGAAAAGCTCGGTCTTGAAGCCGGCAAAAGTTATCACTCTTTCGATTTTTGGAAAAACCGATTCTCGGGAACGATGAGCAAGAATCTCGATGAAAGACTTGAGCTGGGAACTTGTCGAGTCCTTGCTCTAAGAGAAGTTGCCGAGACGCCCGTTGTGGTGAGTACTTCTCGACACATTTCTCAAGGGCTCATCGATATTGTAGAAGAGTCTTGGGATGCCAATTCTAAAACGTTAAAAGGTAAGAGTCGAGTGGTCGGGGGAGATCGATACGAACTGAGAATCGCCTTGCCAGATGACGGAAGTTACTTAGTACGACGAGCGAAACTTGGCGATCAAATTTTAACTATGACTCGTGAAGAGAGTGATCCTCAGTATTCGTTGCGAGTGTATGCGACTCCGCAGGAGACGGGTTTGGTTGAGTGGGAAGTAGAATTTGAATGAAAGTAGTCGGCTATTTCAAGCCCGAAGTGTCAACGAGGGTGAGCAACGCGAAACAAAAATTTCTGTGATTCGTTCATATCCGAGTTTCTTGGTGTACTGAAATCATCTACCAACCTTGATTTTGAATCCATTGCGTGCACTCGCTAACGCTTCGCGCTTGAAATAGCCTTCTACTATTATCAGACCTAACACCTCCCTTAACTTCTCCGCGCGAATGGTCGAAGAAATAGATGTCGGAGGGAGGCTTTTCAGCCTCGATTCGACCTGGTCAGGTTTCGAGAAAACCTAGACTGGCCCCAGCCGTTGCCATGGGGATCATTCAACGAAGAGGAAGGGTTGACCCATTTCAGTCACAAGGCTGAAGTGGGTTTTTTTATGCCTTTAAATGAGGTGTAAATGGTGAGGGAAGTCTATTTTTTAAGGTAAGTTGGCCGCTCTTCTTTTAAACTGTAGGTGACGTAATTAGCGCTGTCTTCCGGGTTTTATTTTCTCACTTTTTCGGAATGAATCGCAATGTCGGGTTCATCATCAGCTTCACCGTCACTTCGCCTTCCTGGCTTGATCAATGGTCGTTATGAAATTCGGCAAAAGTTGGGCTCTGGGAGCTTCGGTTCTGTCTATAAGGCTTGGGATAAGGTCGAGCAAAAGATCGTCGCGATCAAAACCTTGCGCGCCAAGTCCAATTTGTCTCCCTCGTGGACTCGCATTCAAGACGAGTTCAAAGCGATCAAGTCCTTAGATCATCCCCAAATCGCAGAGGCCTATGACTTCGGCTTTACTCAGGGCGATAACATTCCTTTTTTCACTCGCGAATACGTTGAAGGGCAGCCCTTGTCGAGTGGCCCTCCCTACCAAGAAAATCCTTCAGCTTATTTAAAGCCCATCTTCGATCTTCTCGACGCTTTGCAGTATGTTCACGCACAGGGAATTCTTCACTTAGATATCCACGCTGGAAATATCATCGTCAGTGAACAAAAAGATCGCGGGGGAGTATTAATCGATTTCGGTTTGGCGGGATCTTTGGAAACTCCTCTTTTTGGGGATTCCTCTCATTCCTGGGCAACCTATCCTCCTGAGTTACTGAATGGAGGACGAGCTACACCGGCATCCGACATCTTCCTCGTCGGTAGGCTTTTACATTTAAGACTCACGGGTCATTCTCGCGGTTTACCAAAACTTCCCAATGAATTAGCTCATTGGGGGACACGGCAAACTCTTGAGCTTGAACGTATCATGCTCAAGGCTCTTCAACCGGATCCCAAAGATCGATTCCGCTCAGCGAAAGAATTTCGAGAAGCGCTTTTTAAGGCGATCGGTGAAAACTCCGAGATTCGAGATTCCATTCACCCGACAACTCACCGCTGGATCGGACGAGAAGCTGATTTGAATCATATCGAAAGGCTGCTCCATGACACTCGTGAGGGCGCTTCGAGACTTCAAGTCATAACGGGAAAGCCTGGAGTCGGGCGAAGTCGACTTCTTTCTGAAGCGAAAGTGAAAGCTCAATTGATGGGCCTTTACACCGTCGAGGTGAAATTCTCGAAGGCAGAGAGTCTTGAACCTGAATTGATCGCTTCATTAAATCAACTTCATACTGCTCGTAAAGAATTGCTCATTTGGTTAGATCCTCTGTCACCGAGCTTCGGGGGAACTCCCTTTGAAAGAGCGCAGCGCGCGGCGAAATCTTATTACCAGAGCTTAGAGCAGCCTTTGGTTTTACTCTTGGATGATGTCGATTGGATCGATTCTGAGAGTCAAATTTTACTTAAAGCCCTCGTCGATGAAATACTCGCTCAAGATCGGGATGGGAATAAAAGAAGGGGTTTGTGCCTCTTGATGGCTCAATCGGATCTTTCTGAATGGGGGCAAGTTCAAGAGTATGAGCTCAAGTTAAATCCTCTCTCGAATGAGTTGGCCCAACAGTTCCTCGAAAACTCTTTATTCCCCTTAGTGGCGCATCCTTCGATCGTCGATCGAGCGATTCATCGCGCCAAAGGGATTCCGCTCTACCTCAATCAACTCGCTGAAAATTTAAAAAGAGAGTGGCAACCGCATCGAAGAATCCCTCAGGAAGCCGAGCTACCGTCTTTAATCGAAATAGCAGAATTTCAAGAAGGGAAATGGCCCTCAGATCTTCTACCGGAAGAAGTCGAAATCCTTAAAATCTTAAGTTTGGGAGATCGATTTATAACTTTGGAAGAACTCACTTTTGTGAGTCGAATTTCAGAGGAGTCTCTCAAGGCCTTTCTTTCTAAGTTGATCGATCTTAGGTTGATTCAGGATTCTGCTGGAGAGTTTGAGGAAAGCCAGTTCAAAGAAATTAGATACGCCCTCTTACAAAGAGGTTTGTTGTCGGCCTGCACTCGATCTATCGATGAAGAGACGACTCGGAAAATTTATACTCAGTTTTGCGATTACCTTGAATCTCAAACTCAGCTCCCATTGAGAGATCGTGCGGGTTTAGCCCGATATAAAATTCTTTCAGGGGAACAAGACCGAGGGCGACAACTTGTTTTAGAGATCTATGAGGACCTTAAGCAAGCAGGAGCCTTTCAACGCGCCATCGATCTATTGGAGATGGCCTTAAAATTAGAGTCGAATGAAGCTCAACGCTCCAAGCTGATCGAGTTGATGAGTTCGACTCTCACCGAAATTGGGGATGACCAGCAGGGGATTCAACTTCTTCGACCGTTATTTGATGCTGAGCCTGAAGAGTCCTCTAAAAATAAAATTCGTCTCGGGCGTTGCCTGGGCATTCACTTACATCGTTCGGGATTGATCGATGAAGCTCAAGCCCTTTTCGAGTCCACGCAGAAAGTTACTCAGGGAGATCGTGATCTCGTCGATTTAATTTTCATCGATTCTGAATTAGCGGAGCTCTATCTATTTCAAGGTCATTACGAGGAAGCGAACAAAGCTTGTGAAAGGGGTTTGGCAAGACTTGAGAGTACTCAGCAGTTAGAAGCATCATTTAAGGGAAGTATGGAAGTCATGCTCTTGGCGAGTCGGGGGCACATTCAACTCCGATGCTTTTCGATGGAGGAATCCAGGAAATCATTTTTAACGGCATTTGAGAAATCTAATTCATTCGGGAATCTTTCGGATCGAGCCACGATTCTTCACAATTTAGGAGTGTTAGAAAATCAATCGAATCGTTATCGAGAAGCTCGCTCCTACTTCCAACAAGCTCAAGAGATTTTGATTCAAGCGGGAGATCGTCCGAATCAAATTAAGATTTATACAAACCTTGCCTTGATCGAAGCAAAAATTGCGAATCGGGATAAAGCCGTCGAATGTGTCGAAAGGGCTGAATCCTTATTGAGTCTCCATTCAGGTCAACGGTTGGAGTGCTTTGTCGCCTACAGCCGAGCCCAAGTTCACGCGATTTTTGGCGAGTGCGAAGAGGCGATCCATTCCTTTCAACTCGCTTTGAAATTATCTCTAAAGCTTCAAGATCATGCTCTATGTCGTTTTTCAGAAATCGGTCTCGCAGATGCATATCTGGTTAGTGGAAGCTACAAACGTGCCTTAGATTACTTAGAGAAGAGCCAAGTGCCAGAGGGGATCTTAGGAAGCCCTCACTTTAAACGCATGCAGGCGTCTCGAGTCTACCTGATCGAGGTTTTACTCGGGCGAAAGAAGAAAGCTAAAGAGTCGCGAGAGTTGTTCTTTTCGATTCCTGCTTCTGATTTAACTTATTTAGAGAGCTGGAACCTTCTTTATTTAGGCCTCGGTCATTTTTTAAGCGGCGAGAGTTCTTTAGCGTACTTCCAAGAGGCCTTAGATTCATTTCTTCAATTTGAGTTTCAGTACGGAGCCCAGCTCGCTGAACTGGGAGTTGGATTGAATGAATTTAAAGAACAACCTCAGGCTTTTTTGAAGAAGCTGCTTTCAGAAAAAAATCTTCAACTGAATGAAGATCACAAGTTTTTAAAAATCGCTCATCCCTTACTGATCGCTTACTTCTTTCATCATTCCAATCATCCCGATGAAGCCGAGGAATATCTACATATCGCCGGGGGAGCGATCGTGGGTTCTCCTTATTTAGAATTGGATTGGTTCTTAGAGCTTTTGAAGACTCAGCACGTACTTAAAAAGGGTGAAGTTCGTGAGGCCCGTAAAAATCTTCACCGCTGTCTTCATTGCCGTGAGCTCTTAACTCAGCTCGTGCCATCGAAAATTAAATCGGCATTTAAAAAGCAAGGGCGGTTCAAGTTTTTACAAGAGATCTCTCGGCGGCTTAAGCTTCAACCGCTTCACGAAACGAGCACGATTCGAATTCGTAAGAATCAAAGCTTTGATGGCATGATTGGCCTCTCTGAGTCGATGCAAGAATTGTTTCAGATGATTCGCCGAGTGGCTGACCAAGATTTACCGATTTTGATTCAAGGCGAAACGGGTACAGGAAAAAACCTGGTTGCTCGTTCTATTCATAAGCGAAGTTTTAGGTCGGATCGAGATTTTACTATCGTTTCGTGCTCTTGTTTACCCCATGAACTTTTTGAGTCGGAATTGTTTGGACACGTCAAGGGGGCATTTACGGGAGCCGAGACAGAGCAATCCGGATTATTAGAAGCTTCGGATGGGGGCACTCTCTTATTAGCTCATGTCGATCAAATTTCATTAGAAACCCAAGTCAAGCTCTTACGTATTTTAGAAGACCGTAACTTCAGGAAGCTGGGAGGGGCGGAACTTATCCCCTTTAATGTTCGAGTGCTCGCCACTGCGACTCAAGATCTGAGGAAGAAAGTCGAAGAGAAATCTTTTCGTGAGGACCTATACTACCGCTTAGCGGGGGTTACTCTCGACCTACCTCCACTTCGTCAGCGCCAAGGCGATTTGGAGCTTCTCGTTTCCCATTTCTTAGAGACTCACGCCCAACGCTTAGATAGTGGCGTATCTAAAATCGAACCTGAGGCAATGGAACTTTTGAAAGCCTACGATTGGCCTGGGAATATTCGAGAACTCGAGTCCGTTCTCTTTCGCGCTCTCCTCACTTCGACTCATTTAGAATGGATTCACGCAAACGACTTGGGCTCTTTGCTTCAGATTCAGCCGAAGAATGTCTTTGCCACTTATCCAGAGCTTCTCAATAAAGATCTCGATGAATGGAAGCGAGACCTTGAACGAGAGTACATCACTCGCTTATTTAAAGAACTCGATGGTGACATGAAGGCCATCATGGATCGATTGGGAGTGAAGAGCACGAAGCTTTATACTTGGTTAAAGGATTTAGGATTGAATGTGAAGGATTTAAGGTAGTAGGCACACTGTAGTCCTCACGCTCCGCGTGAGGTCATCCTTGTCTACCGTCTCCAATGTTTGATTCTAAACATCATTAAAATGGCGTTTCACTACAGTTCTTGTTCCTTAACTAACCCGAAGCGTAAGCGAGGGGATGATACGTTGAATTGATTTTCATTAACCACAATCTACGAAATGTGAAAATGACCCAATTCCGCTATTTAATAGCTTTAAAACCTAATTGTTATTTCACCCTCGCTGGTGCTTTGGGCTCGTTCATTTTGATGGCTTGAATTGCCCTTTAAAGTTTAAATGTAGTTTGAGTTTTTACTCCTACGGCTCGGAGGCCGAGCCTACCACTAAGATTCATTAAAGTTTATTCGTGGATTGAAGGTTTAGTTATCATTTGAATTGAATCTCATACAACTCGCGGAGCGAGCCTACTACTAAAAAAGCGTTCTACTCGAGAGTAGAACGCTTTTGTCATGTTTAAGGTTATTTCGCTTGCCGTTCCGGCTCACAGGGTGAGCCGACTACTTCCCTAATCGACTGGTGACTTCGATTCGGCTGCAAGTCATGTCGTCGTACGTTGGATCTAAACCGGGGTTGGGGTAGGGCTGAGGGAAAACACTTCCATTGCTTACAAACAGATTTCTTAGAATGGTGAGAGGATCCGAGATGTCGGTCGTACCATCATCGTTCGCATCGGTAGCGTCACTACAAATCATCTGTTCACCTAGGAATAAAACAGATAAAGCGTGAACTGCGTCACTCAAATCTACCGAATTATCGAAGTTGGAATCCCCCCGAATAAAGAACGCTTGGTCGCCCACAATTTTCATGATTCCCAAATCGGTTTGTGGAATGAGGCTTAGATAGCGAGCTCCGCCGGGATAGAAAACTTCGTTCTTTAATTTGTAGGGGCCGACACCTTCATCGTTCTCTCCATTGGTAGGAGTGAGTTCGAAAACAGAACCTTCAGTTACATCTTCACGAACCTTGACCTTAAGCCAGGCGAGGATATGGTTCGAACCGGCTTCAATCCCGCCACCGACGACAGATGAAGGAGCGACTAAATTTCCAATTCCTACGGTCGCCACCCCTTCTGAGGGATGAATTCCGATATGGGCTCCGGGATGGTGAGGCACTCCGGCTTCCTGGTAATAAGTGTTTTCTAACGAGAATGCATCTTCGGGATCGATCTCTAACAGTTCCTGATTGTACTTGAAGATCACTTGAGCCCCTTCAACATCGATTTCGTTCGTGAGTTGAATGGGGACGAGAACGGTTTCCCCAGGAGAGGCCAAAACATCTCCGATGAAGATGAGATCGTTGGATGAACTCGGAGGATGAATCACGGCTGAGCGGCAACCTAAAGGAGCATCCGATTCAAAATTATCGTTACAGATTTCTGAAACGGGTTTAAATCCAGTGGGATCAGGGCCGGGAGTCAAGTGGGGCTCAGGAAAGGAAGCCGCCCAATCCGAAGTGCCGATGAGAGTTTTAATGATGGTGACAGAATCACAAACCGTAAAAGTGTCGTCATCGGTTGCATCAGCGGCATCGTGACACGGAGGGGAATAAGTCGTCGTAAATAAGAACTGACCTAACATCGAGGCGTCGGTCAAGGAGACTTGACCGTCCATATTGACGTCTCCTCGAATAAACTCAGCACAATTGGAAGTGAATCCACCTCCACTTACATTTTCGACAACAGCTACAGAATCTTTGGCGATGATACTCGACGTTGCGAAATCAAAATCACCATCTAAATCAAAGTCTTCGACGAGGAGATAAATCGCTCCGCCATGGGAAACAGAAATGGTTTCAGCTAACTCAAATTCAGGAGTACTGTTGGATTTGTTCTCGTAGACTCGGACCGTTCCGGCGGTGTAATTTTGAAGAAGAAGGTCTTTGTCTGAATCATTATCGATATCTTTAAAAATGACATTGTTAGGATTTTTACGGTTACCTAAGGGAAAGATGATCTTTTCATCAAAATTTCCCTCTCCGTCATTGATGAGAAGAGTGAGCTCTTCGGGATCTAAGTGAACGATGGCGCCTCCAGTAGCGGTGATATCTAAATCTCCATCGGAATCCACATCTTCAAATGTTAATCGACCCGGGGCCTCGCCGGTGTCAAAACTGCTGGGATCAGCTAATTGAAAGTCACTGTTACCTTTGTGAACTACAATCCGTTTCTCACCACGGTGTGACACTATGTAATCTAAATGAGAGTCACCGTCTACATCTTCGAGGTAGATATTCGTATGGGAGCTGTAATTTGAAGGAGGCGCTTCTCGTTCATCGATAAGAGTAAAAGTGAGATCGCCATTTCCTCTATATGTTTGAATCTTTCCACCGGCTACTTCTTTGGTTCCTACAACTTGAAGGGCAAGATCTAAATTCCCGTCTTTGTCGATATCGGTAAGAACGATTTTTCCCGTTCGACTTAAGGGAATCGAGCCACCGATGCTTAAATTGCCATTCCCATCATTTTCGACGATAACGATTTCGTCATTCAGTTGATGGGCAGAGATGACATCGGTATCTCCATCATTATCGATGTCACCAAAGAGGAAGTAACTGTGTCGCTCCCCTCCAAGATCAATAAAATGGGGTTCAGAAAAGGAGCCATCTCCATTGGAGAAGACCCAAGCAATTTCTGTCCCCAAGCGGATTTCACAAAAGATATCTACATGGCCGTCACCATTGAGATCAACGTTATAAAGATCTAAAGGTCGAAGTTCAGGGCCTCCCGGATTGCTCGCGCTGAAGTTGATAAAAGTAAGTTCTTCAAACTGTAAGTTTCCTAGATTTTGAACAATTGCAACTCCGTCCCTACTTGCATCGGGATCATCAGGATCATCCTGACGCACAGCTACGGCAAAGTCTAAATATCCGTCATTGTTGAAGTCGGAAGTGGTTAAGCCCACAGAATTTCTTCCAACGTCGTACCTCAAGGGTAAGTTGAACTGAATGCCCTCATCTGCCTCATCACATTCATCGGGAACAAAGTTCGTGTTGCAATCGCGACTCGTTCCGTTGGAAAGGTCGATGGCATCATCGACTCCGTTGTTGTTGCAATCAGCAGAGTGAGCCGTGGATGCAAAAAGGAGAAGCAGTGCGATGACGGCGCCTAATGTTGCACGCGTTAGTCGTTGAATTTTTTCTGGATTCATAATGGTTACCCTCTCGAGCCTCAAATTAAAGAGTCGTAAATGGAGTTACAAACACCTTAGACCTATCTGTAATAGATTTAAAGCAAAAGAGGTTCCAAACGGAGTTTTATATTCTGGAGTGAGTCGTAAGGTATTATAAGTGCGACGTTTATATGAAGGCGGAGAGTTGCTTCAAAAGATGGGTGTAAAGGTTTATTAACAGCGAATAATTATGGATTCCGTAATCGCGGAAAATACATTTCAAGCGCGAAGCGTAAGCGAGTGTGGGCTAACGCTGGAATCCTCTCATCGCATGTGCATTCGGTTTGACGCGAATTTTCACACCCAGGCGTCATTCTTGCTGACCTTCGTTATTCAAGCAGCAAAATTAACTAGCCCGGAGCGTAAGCGACGGGACAGGGCAAAAGTGTTTGTGGGTGGCAACTAAATACTTTAGCGATCCATAAAAATATGCTGCTGGAGAATACATCACGATGACGCATCCCGTCGCTTACGCTCCGGGCTAGTTAATGTAAATTCAGCGAAATTTATTGGGTCGGAGTGAGCGGACTACCAGGCAGATTCACCTCACCTTCGGAGTGAGCCATGATCAAGGTGACGCTCGAATCACTGGCGACGTTGGTGGCGGTTCGAAGCATGTCCAAGGGACGGTCGACAGCCCAGATGAGGGCGGTGTATTCAACTGGCAACCCGACGGCTTCTAAGATGATCACCATCATGATCAAGCCCGCGTGAGGAATTCCGGCTGCACCGATACTGACCGTTAAGCCTAAGAAGACGATCAACAGTTGTTGAGCGATTCCTAAGCTAAAAGAAGGATCCACTAAGCTATGCAGTTGCCCGATGAATAACACAGTTACAATTTCGTAGAGCGCCGTTCCATCCATATTGACGGTTGCGCCCAGGGGAAGTACAAAGCTAGTCACCCGATTGGAGATCCCGGCCTTTTTCTCTGCTGTCTCCATAGTCACACCCAGAGTGCCGCTAGAACTTGCAGTCGAAAATGCAGTAAGTAAAGCGGGAACCATGGTCATGAGGTATCGATAAGGATTTCTTCTCGTAAAGAATAAGATGAGGAGAGGTAAGGTCACTAAGACGTGAGTTGCTAATGATCCAAAGACCGTGAACACGTACCACTTCATGTCGAGGAAGATTTCCACGCCTGTGGATGAAACCATCCTGGCGATGAGAGCGGCGATTCCAAAGGGAGCTAAAGAGATGATAAATTCGGTGAGTTTCATCATCACATCACCAACAGCATCGATGGTCGGTAGGAGATGTTGTTTCTTCGTTTCTTCTAAGGCGAGCATAAAGGCGCCAAAGAAAATGGCAAATATGATGACTCCCAAGAGATCGAAGTTGGCTGCTGAACTCACGATGTTTTCAGGCACCATATTCGCTAAGACTTCCCAGAAGGAATCAGGAACATCTTTTTCGATGGTTTCAGTGGGGATTTCCTTCTTCCCCATACGAATCCCCGGTTGGACCAAGTTAACCCAAGCGAGACCTACCATGATGGCTAAGAAGGAAGTAACGATATAAAGCCCAAAGGTCTTTGAGCCTAATCGACCTAAGTTTTTCATACTCCCCATGCCGATCATTCCGCCGAGGAGGCTGAAGAAGACCAGCGGAATCACGATCATCTTGAGGAGCTTCAGGAAGATCGTGGCGATACCATCGAAAGCCAAATAGACTTGATTTTCTTCAAAAGCATCGCCTGCTGTCGTGTGAATGATGTAGCCTGCAATAGCACCGACCACCATTCCGATGAGGATTTTCCAATGTAACTTCATTTACTTTCCCTTCTTCGCCATAGATAGGGTTCTTCACTCGACCCTAGAATCGATGCTGGCGCAACTTCAACCCTGAAGGATTGATAGTAAGCTTATCCTTCTTCAACTGCCGGCAAGCCCAAAAACTCCACCATGTGAGATTCCCAAATGCGATTTCCGTCTTCGGTTGCAAGATTGAGTCGATATTCATTGATCACCTTGACCGACATATCCATCCACTCTTTCCAACAGGATTGACAGATGAGATTCGCAATTTGTTTTCCTCGCTCCCCGGGAAGCGGAGCTTTTTCTAGCTGGGGGAGAGATTTCCCACAACGCGCACAGATCCAATCTCCGGACTCAGAGCGTCCCACTTCACGTCCTTCGGCGGCGGGATCGGGGGGAGTCATCCCGATGGAACGCAACAAATCTTGCATCTGATTT
Source organism: Planctomycetota bacterium (assembly GCA_028280485.1). Taxonomy (GTDB): domain Bacteria; phylum Planctomycetota; class UBA8108; order UBA8108; family JACQVS01; genus JANQLS01. Next base: position 14,302 of record JANQLS010000205.1, on the reverse strand, counting down.
CGGGGCATGAATTCCCCTTTTTGATGAGCGGTGTAGATTCCCTGCTCTAAGAGTCCAACCGCTTCTTCTTGACGATCGGTTTCGATGAGGAGTTGTCCCAACAGTCGAGTCGATTGGGAGTGGCGTGGATTGATCTCTAATGTTTTTCGAAGGGTGGTTTCTGACTTTTCGTGCTGCCCCGCTTCAAAGTAAAGTTTTCCTAAAGTGAAGTTTGCGAGTTCGTTTTCGGGATCGGCTTCGAGCATGTTCTCGAAGACTTGAATGCGATCGTTAAGATTGGCGTCTTGGTTCATAATACGAGTGGTCTTCCTTCAAGGATCTCACTTCTTGAATCAGCAGAAGATTCCCATCTTCTTTTGCTTTCATTGGGGTTGTCAAGGTGGCTCCTCTCAACGGAGGCCAAGTGATTTGAACCCGTAGTTTAGTAGGAGTTACGAAGATTTGCCAATGTTCGACAAAATCTCCGCTTTGAACTTCAAAAAAATAAGGAAAACCGACCCTGACAGCTTCGAGAAATCCCCCTGAGATCGGTTATTATAGCTGAATTATCAAAATTTGAGTTTCTCCTCGAAATTCCCGTTTTAAGTCTCATGAAAGGAACGGTGAGAGGCGGGGAGATTCCGAGATAGAGCGAAGATCACACTCAAAATGCTCGATAATATAAACAGCCCCTTTCGCCAGCTTCCGCTGTGGTGGGGGTGAAGAGCTTCGACTCAGGGTTGATCTCGTTGTGATTGAGAGTTGTACGAAGGAGTATTCGGTGGCTGAATTTACTGGCGAAATTTTATTTATCGGTGGGGGGAATATGGGAGGAGCCTTGATTCGAGGCATCATCTCTAATGGTCTCGCCCAGGCGAATCAAATCACGGTCGTGGATCCGGTTCAAGAAAAGCTCGATGAGTTCCAAGCTGAGCTCTCCGTGAAGACTTCGCTCGATGCAGCTTCAGTATTAAATGCAGCCGACATTATCGTTTTGGCTGTGAAGCCTCATATCTTGCCGCTTGTACTCGACGAAGTGCGATCGGAAGTTCGACCCGATCAACTTTACATCTCCATCATCGCCGGGGTGGATTCCAACTTCATTCAAGGTCGCTTAGGCCAAGAAAACTCTGTGATTCGAGTGATGCCTAACATCGCGGCCACCGTTGGAGCCTCGGCTAGTGCTCTCGCTGGAATTGCCACGAATGAACAGTTTGACTTCGTTCAAAAGATGTTTGAATCGGTGGGTGAGGTTGTGAGAGTCGAAGAACATCTCATCGACAGCGTGACGGGTTTGAGTGGCAGTGGTTCTGCCTATGTCTTCACCGTGATTGAAGCGATGGCTGACGGGGGCCTCCTGATGGGATTACCGCGACCTGTAGCCTTAAAACTCGCAGCGCAGACGGTCTTCGGAGCGGCAAAGATGATGTTGGAATCGGGAGAACATCCCGCCCTCCTTCGCGATCGCGTCACCACCCCGGGTGGAACGACCATCGCAGGCCTTCATAAATTAGAAAAGGGTAAGCTTCGCAATTCCCTTATCGACGCCGTTGAAGCTGCCACCAAACGTGCCTACAAGTTAAAGAAGAAAGCGCGTAAAGGAAAGTAAGGTAGTAGGCACACGCCGTGTGCCGTCATTCCAAGCGCGAAGCGTAAGCGAGTGCCCACATCTAATGTAAATACTAAGTATGTGGTGGATTTCAGTTCAGTGTGAAACCTGATTGTCGGGCGATACGCATCCATTTACGAAACGCATTGCTGACCCTCGTTGACACTTCGGGCTTGAAATGGCCCAACTACTAAACTGTAACTTCCTCTTCCACTTCGATCGGCTCTGGTTTTTTTACCTCCGGCAAAGGTTGGGGCTTCGATATTTCAAGCGCGAAGCGTAAGCGAGTGCCTGTGATGGTATTGAAATCTAAGTTGGTGGTGGACTTCAGTTCAGTGTGAAACCTAGCCTTTGAGCGAATCGCATACATTTACGAAACGCATTGCTGATCCTCGTTGACACTTCGGGCTTGAAATGGTCCAGCTACTAAACCGTAACTTCCTCTTCCACTTCGACCGGCTCTGGTTTTTTCACATCGGGTAAAGCTTTGGGCTTCGATATTTCAAGCGCGAAGCGTAAGCGAGTGCCTGTGATGATATTGAAATCTAAGTTGGTGGTGGACTTCAGTTCAGCGTGAAATATAGCCTTTGAGCGATACGCATCCATTTACGAAACGCATTGCTGACCCTCGTTGACACTTCGGGCTTGAAATGGCCCAGCTACTAAACCGTAACTTCCTCTTCCACTTCGACCGGCTCTGGTTTTTTCACTTCGGGTAAAGCTTTGGGCTTCGCTTGAACTTGAGTTTTAGGCCGATGGAGCACGAGCCGTTGCGAAGGTGCGTAGTACGCACGGGGACGTGCTAATTTTTCCTTCAAAACGGTCGTGAGGAGGACGATGGGGACGAGTAAAAGGGAGAGGGCTGAGAATAAAAATCCTGCTTCTAACCAGGGAGGCTGAAAAGTAAAGATGACATCACTTCTCCCCATGGGGAGGTGGAGACTCAGCTTTTCGTGAGGCGAGTTCTTTGTTTCGAGGGGAATCACACTCGAGCCCACCTTGGCGGACCAACCGGAGTGAGCGGGGAGGTCAACGTAAACCATCGAAGGTGAGCCGAGGACTAATTCCATTTCAAAACGGTCCCCTTTTTGTCTCCAACCCAAGAGTCGGTTTTTGATGATCGAATTGGACTGCCCTTGATTCAATGAATTGAGAGTGGGAACAGTACCGGGTTCATCGAGGCGTTTCCACCAAACGGGGCCTGCCCAGTAGGGATTTCGATAAAGATACTTTCCATCTTCTCGAACTCGCTTGATTAAGACGTAACGTTTCTTCCAATCCGGTAAGTCACTCACTAAAAATCGCACATTCTCTTCGGCGAGTTCCTTAGGATTAGGGGCGTGGTTGATATCTTTAAAACTCTCGGCTGAATCCCAAGCTTTTCTGCCAGAAAGTGCGAGTGGAGCCTCGTAGTCTTTTGTTTTTCTTCCTAAAAAAGCGATCCTTCCTGTGGCTGGGAATCGCTTGAGGTGTTCTAACCAAGCGGGGGTTTCAACCAGTTGGTCGATTCGCTTTCCTTGAAGAGTTTCGTGATGAACGGGAAGAGCTTCAAAAACTAGTAAGCAAAGAGTGGTTGCGGCGAGTGCTGTTTGAAGGGCTTTTTTTCTGGGCCCCATCTGGCCTTCGAAGGCCATGATCATACCCAAGGCTAGGAAGAAGCCGAGGAATGGGAGGCAAGCCATCGGTCCGAAGAGAGTCACGGCGATTCCCATTCCGAGAACGGGGAGAATCCACTTACCCACTGGACGTTGGGTTAAATTCCGAATGCTGATAGCTAATGCGATCAAGGTCACCGCACCCAAATGGAAGGGCAGTTTGATGTGACCTTCAGGATTCCACCAGGGGGCTCGGACGCTCTCTAACCAAGAAGAACTCATCGCCATCTCGGGGATGGCAGGGAGCCAACGATAGGCTCCGAGAGCTAATCCCCAAACGAAAATTGAGGAGAGCTTTAACCAGGAGAATTTCTTAGAGAATTGAATTCCACCGATGCAAAGGAAGGTTGCGGCTCCCAGGGCACTCAAAGCTAATGCAAAGAAGATCCCAATCAAATCACCGGTGAGGGATAAGAAGGCTAAAGTGGCGGTGACTCCGAGGTAGGACTTCAGTTTTGGATTTGAGACTAAGTGGAGTAAGGTCAAGATCAATACGGGGACGAGAGCTGCAGCAAGGCTCAATCCTATCTCGCTCGTTTGGTCGCTCCCAGCATTTAGAATCTGCCCTGAGAGAAAGAAGACCAAAGAGCCAAATATAGCTGTCAAAGAACAAAAAGTGAGACGTTTAAGTAGAAAAAACATCGCCACACTTCCCGCGCAGATGTGAAGAGTTAAGAGGAGTGTTAAGGATAATCCAGCAGGAAGGATCTGACTGAGCGTGAAGAAGAGCGGGTGAGTCATGAATCGGCCACGCTGTCCGGCGCGATTGGATTCCCCATTGATTGAAGAAAAGTAGGGGAGTTCTCCGGAAGACCGATAATGTTCTAATTGTTGAACACTGTCGATGAGGGCCAGTGAACTCGAAGCCGATGAACCACTAGATAGAAAACTTTGTGGCTGGCTCAGTAAGTTCCAGAAACATGCGATGAGAACTACTGATAATATGAGGATCGCTTGATACGAGGAGCCTACTTTTAAAATCTTTTTGACCATCGAAGTAGGAGTTCTTGAAGCCAAACTCATTGGAAATCCCCTGGTTATACGCTGAAACCGAATGTTAACAGACCTAAACTTTGAACCCTTTGAGGTTCATGGCATCCTCCTCAATCGGCAAGACTCAGCTTGTGGCTTCAGATAATTTTTGAAAAGGGTTACAGGAAGGTTTGTTATTACCCGAACTATGGGTTGAAGAGGTGGAACTAATGCTGTTTCAAAAGGATTTTGGGAACATACCTAAGACTGATTTTGAAGCACTATCCATCCGAAGAATACGAATAGTTTATTGGAATAAGTTTTCCTCACTCAGATTAAACCCATTAGGTAGTCCTATGAACAGAATGAAGAAAAGCATCAACATTCTCACTCTGACAGCCTTGATCGGACTCTTCTCATTCGCTTCAGGATGTCAGCAACCCATCCTTATCGATAGCTTGACGGGGCGCCCTCATGTCTACCCTGACATCATGAAGGGGCATCCCACTCTCGTCGCCTTTTTAAGTGCAAACGATCGCCGTTGTGATGATGCGATCAAGCCTCTGATTTCCTTTCACTATCGTGGAACTGGAAGTCCGGTCAAAGTGGTGGGAGTGATGGTTTACGACAAGTTTAGCTATCTCAAAGATGTTCAAGATCTCAACAAAGTAGCCTTTACGATGTTGCTCGATCCCGACCGTCGATTAGCTGAAAAATATGGAATTGTTCAATATCCCACTTATCTGTATTTAAATGTCGATGGCGAAGAGATCGAACGAGTTCATGACATTCGATTAACTCAAGCTTGGGTAGATTCGCCCAGCTATCATGAAAAAGCTTTCGGCATGCGGCCCGGTACATTTAGGCAAGTGCAAAACATCAATCCGAACCACACGAACTACCCGCCAGGTCCTCTCGATCGACCGGGATACAATGATCCTTAAGGATCAACCCGCTGAGGGATCACGCCACTCAATAAGATTAACCTACTTGAAAAGTTGAACCGAAAGCGCGAACGCGCTTCCCCTCTCACTTCACAGACTTTTCAACTTTTGAGCGCACTCAGGACTTCCTGGGTGCGCTTGTTTTATGGATGGTAGTAGGCACACGCTGTGTGGCGTCATTTCAAGCGCGAAGCGTAAGCGAGTGCCTGTGATGGTATTATAATCTAAATTGGTGGTGGACTTCAGTTTAGTTTGAAGTCTGGCTCATGAACGAAATTGAATTTATTTACGATTCGCCTTGCTGACCCTCGTTGACACTTCGGGCTTGAAATTTAAAACTTAAAAATTTGCAAGGTAGTAGGCACACGCTGTATGCCGTCATTTCAAGCGCGAAGCGTAAGCGAGTGCCTGTGATGGTATTATAATCTAAATTGGTGGTGGACTTCAGTTTAGTGTGAAGTCTGGCTCATGAACGAAATCGAATTTATTTACGATTCGCTTTGTTGACCCTCGTTGACACTTCGGGCTTGGAATGAAATTCGTTCTGTGGATTGATGATTATTTAAAGTGTATTGCGTTTGTCAGGAAGGCCGCACGTGGAACGTGCGGACTACAAAACTTCGAGCTTGAAATTTAACTACTACTTTTCACTCAACCGCGCTTGAATCCGATCCGCCCGTTTTCTTGCGCTGTGGATGATAGTCCCCATGCCTACTTGCGTAGCTTTTTTCTGCACTTCTCGATAAGCTTCCAGGCCAGCCTCGTCTCCATGGATTTCATTAATCAGTTCCGCCCGGAAGAAGAGGCGATTCAAACGTTCGTCATCGGTGTTGGCTCGATGAACGGATTCATCGATATGCTTGAGGGCCTCATCGTACTTTTTCATGCGGCGTTTCATGATGGAAAGGATATGTAAATCTCCGGCATGGTGTTCAGGAAATTTTTTCATGATCTCTTCTTGAAGCCACAGCGCTTTATCTAAATACCCCGAATTTCTAAATCCATCTCGGGCTTTTCGCATGAGATCCTGGGTGTCGGGGTGATCCGGATGGGCCTCCAAGAAAGTGAGAATTCCATTAGCGGCCATGGCAAACTTTTTATCAGCTAATAATTCCTGGGCGAAAATGTGTCCGTCTTCAGCCTGAAAAAGTTTTTGTCGTTCTTTCCTCTGTTCGATAAAAGTATCGATATCAGCATTGGCAGTTATCCCGGAGTTTTCTAATTTTTTTAGACGAGTTAAAACTTCATCGAGATTTTTTTGAATGGCTTCCAGCTCGTTGTTTTTTGATGAACTTGAGAGGCCCTTTTGGCTATTCTCATGGGCTAAGTGAGAATTGAAAGCTTGGTTCAATTCTTTCAGTTCTGTTTCTATGGATTTCAACTGTTCTTGGGTGCTCGAAGAAATATTGTAATCTGGATCCGATGGAGAGGGACGAGAGGTGTAAAGCAAGATGAAGGTAATTGCATTACTCATCAACACTATAACAAGGACGAGGGCAAATAGACCTTTGTTCATCTCTTAGATCCTTCAGTATAAAGCTGAGCGCTAATTCGTCTTTTAAATATCAATACAATGAAATTATACTTTCCAATCCCCTTGAATTCCCAGCTCTTCTTTTTTAGCGCGTACTAATAGCTCTGAGGAAGTGTTCAGTAAACAAAGCATAAAATAGATATGGAGGAAGAAAATATATACGCCGAGGGGAATTAGGATACCGAGGAAGAGGTATTTGAGTGAGCCGGTGGTGGAGAGTTTAAATTCTCCATTCGTAATCAGATTTATCGTCGGGAAAATCAGGAGAGAAATAATAAGGATTGCGTAGGATAATACGAATTGTTTAAGGCAAGAAGTCCATTTTTCTTCACTTGTAATAAAATTATAGTGAACCGACAACTGACGCATTGAAAAACAGAAACTCAAAACCGCAACCACATAAGCAAAAACTAAAATTCTCGACACTATGCTTAGGGCCGTTATGGGAGGGAATGAAATTAGCTCAGAGAGAGTTTTTATCGTTAGGCTGATGGATATACAGAAGCAGTACATCATCGAGATGTAATAAGCCTTGTTGATTTTCAGTTTAAGAAGAATAGAGAGACCCCAAAGAATCAATGCCGCTCCTGCCACATGATAAAAATTATCCAGATGAAGGGTTACATTTGTATTGAGTTGGACATCAAAATCCGAATATCGAATATCGATTACAATTAATAAAATTCCCCAAAAGAGTAATCGAAGAGCATTTCTTAAATCGCGAGCAGGAACTGCAAGAGGTTCGAGATCATCATCTTGAGGAATTAGAATGGGTTCTTGATTCATATTATAAATTTTGTAATCAACCAGTAGTGCCTTTCATAAACTCAATGATCTCTTTTCGAGAAGGTATACCTTTTTGGGCCCCTATTTTAAGGGTCGAAAGGGAGGCAGCATTATTGGCAAACTCAATGTCCGCAATTAACTGTTGTTCCTCAATGAATGCACCTGCATAAGCGCCTGCGAATGTATCTCCGGCTCCTACAGTATCAACAGCTTGCAAATTCGGTGGGCTTACCGTGAACGCCTTCTTCTCTTGTTCATAAATAATTGTATCCCTTGCACCCTGAGTCAGGATGAGAGTTTGAATTTTTATATGAGCTAATTCTGGAAGTTTTTCGTGACTCGCATTCAACGAGCTTCCAAATAGGGAACAAGCTTCAGATTGATTCACGATAAGGGTATCAATACCAACCTCCCAATCGAGAATCTCTGAGTTCCAGGGAGAGGGATTTAAAATCACGGGAGTCCGGTATTTATTAGCTAACTGAATCGCATATTTCACGGTTGGGAGGGGGCACTCTAATTGAAGAAGAACTACAGAAGCCTTTTTAAAGAGATTCTGAACTGAATCCAAATGCTCAGACAAGAGATCGGCATTAGCTCCTGAATGAACGATGATGGTGTTTTCACCCCTCGAATCTAAGGTGATGAACGCTGAACCCGTGGGTGATTTCTCAGAAGTGAAAATCGCCTCACATTGGATTCCTTCCTGCGTGAATCGTTCCTTATATTTTTCCCCGTGAGCATCATCACCCACACAGCCAATCATGCTCACTTCATGCCCGGTTCGCCTCGCCGCTAGGGCCTGATTGGCGCCCTTCCCTCCGAAGGACGTGAAGCAACCCTCGGCGTGTAGAGTCTGTCCCGCCTGGGGGAGATTATCGACTCTGTAAGTCTGATCGATATTCAATGAACCGATCACTAAGATCTCTGAATCGGGGGTGAATTCTTCTTCAGTCACGCTTGGAGTCTACCCATAAAAAATTTAGCGAACTGCCAATACTTACCTACGAGGTGAGCTGACTACTATAAACCGACTTTAAAGCTTCGGGCAAACTCACATGAATCCACTCTAAGTTGAGCTATAAGTCATTGTTTTAAAAAGATATAATGGGCGTGGCTTTTCCTTGCCATCAATAAAATTTCAAAAAAACTGGGACAAACACCCAACCTCCCCGTTCTCTATCTGTCGTCCCTTGAATCTCAAGGGTTGAAATCAAATTAATTCCTGCTGGGATGGTTACATGGTCCTCAACGTAATTTCAAAATCTACAATTAGTCTCGCTCTCGGTGGAGATCGAAAAGCATTCCATTCGATCTTAGATGCTCATATCGATCGATTGTATTCCATCGCCTACCGCGTCACTCAAGATCAAGGCTTGGCTGAAGATGCCGTTCAAGATTCCTTTTTAAAGCTCCTTCAAAATCAACCCAAACTTAAAGACGACACTCATCTTCGAGCGTGGCTCTCGAAGGTCTTGACTCACGCATCCATCGATCTCCTTAGAGTTCGGAAGAAAACAGTCACCGTTGACGTTTCAGATTCTCCCGAACCCCAAAACACCTTCAAAGGACCCGAGGAGGTCACGATGCAAAAAGAAGAGCAAGTCTTATTGAACCAAGCTCTCGCCCAACTTTCACCCGAAACTCGTGCTGCTGTTTTATTGCATGTGGTTGAAGGAATCAAGTTCCGAGAGATCGCCAAGATTGTGGGGAGTTCTAAATCGAGTGTTCAACGTGACACGCAATCGGGCTTATCAAAGCTGCGAGCATTCCTCAATCGAAGCGGATTAGCCGTAACGACGATGGGAGCGCTCACCTCTATTCTCAAAGGTGTTCCCGTTATTGAAGCTCCTTCAGATCTTACCCCTAAGATCCTATCCCAATCAGAAAAGGTCCTCACCCAAGCCGAGTTAAGTTCGTCAACTTCCATCCTCAGTTTTAAAACGCTTAGCCTCAGTGCGATTTTAGGCGGGATTGCGATTCTCGCCATCCTGACGATTTTTGATTTACCGGGAGGAATAAAATTTAGGAACGAAGGAGAGGGGGAAGGATATATCGAAAACGCGGGGGTGATTGTTGAGGGGGATGATTTAATCGGTAGTGTTTCCTCCGATTCGATCCAGCCGGTATCAGAAGGAACAAACACTGATAGTGAGCAAAATACTTCAATTTCGACGAACTCTAGCAATAAGAACTCAACGGTAGCTTCGGTCAGCGGCACGGTCTGGTTAAATGGGAAGCTCATCTCTGGGGCGGAACTCATTCTTCGCAAGGGTGCCCTTTTTGATTTAGCTCGAAGCTATGAGTCGTTGTTGAGCCGGGAAAATTTGTTTCAAAAAACTAAAACGAATCGAAGAGGGCAATTCCAATTTAAAACTCTTCCCCAGGGTTCTTATATTTTGGAAGCTCACAGTAAAAAGGGAATTAGCCCTTTTTATCCCATTCGAATTGAAGAAGGTGATCGCAGCTTTTCAAACTTACGATTGGAGATCGAACCGGGTAAACGCTTGAAGGCGGTTGTTGACTTAGGAGACAACTCAGCCATCCCTGAAGGAAGTCAGGTTCACTATATTGCGACGATTCAAGATGGAGCATCCTTCCTGTTTAAAACGGTTCCCGTTTTACCCGATGGAAGTGTGACCTTTGAGCCGCTCTATTCCTCCCGTCTCGATCCTGAGATCCTTTTCTTTGATGTTCCGGGATACTCTTTTAAATCGATAGGGCATACTCAAACTCCTACAATTTCGTTTGAAAAAGCCGATTTCGTCGAAGGAACGATCGTCGATCAATCTTCAGGTGAACCGATTTCCAAAGCTCGAATTGCGGCATTTTCCCCTCCAGAAAAAAGGAGGAGTCGCGCTGGGCGGAGAGACTCGCGGACCTTGAGGTTCGTTGAACAGGCCTACACCGATGACCAAGGCCGATTTACATTGGATTCTCTTCCATCCACTGAACTTATCTTCCGAGCTGAGGTTGAAGGCTATCGGTCTCAAATTATTGAAGGTAAAGAAAATCTAAACATTCAACTCCAACCAGGAAAAAGGATTCAAGGTACTGTATTAGCTGATGGTGAACGTGTTCCTTATCACACGGTCGATATTTTTATAAAAGCTGCTTTTGAAAATCCCCAGTCGGTTTTCCAACAAGGTGCCGACTTCTTTATGGATCCATTTACAAACCTTCCTCGACATCCCGATTTTTTTAATGTGATAACCGATGAAAATGGAAAATTTGAAAGCCCGATCCTCGATTTTTCTAAGAATTACATGGTCAGTTCTCGCGGACGATGGTTGTGGAGTTCAAGAACGAAGCCGGAGCTTTCAAATCAAGAGATCGAAATCGAAGATCCTTCAAAGCCGATCTCACTTCCTTTTGATCTGAGTTTGATGAATCCCGTCATCTCAGGGGTTGTTCTCCACGAAAAACAAGGTCGAGGAGCCTTTGCTACCGTTAAGCTCGAGGCCTTCGATGGAAAGAATTGGAGGATGTCGGGGAGGGCCACTGCTGATCAAGCTGGGCGTTTTAAAATTCATCCGCTGAGCCTCAATCAAGAAATTCAAAGTTACCGCCTTCTCGCGGAAGATTCTTCAGGAAATAAAGCTAAGTATGAGTTTCCTAAATTAAGTGAAAAAGAAATCCAATTGGTTCTTACTCGGGGGGATGCACTTTCGGGATACGTGTTGGATCCAGCTGGTAATCCTTTAAGAGGAGTTGAAATTCAATTAACTCAGACCCACAAGCCGGGACTGAATCAGCTTCACAAAGATAAAAAGGTTTCCAGCCGACAAGGTTACTTTGAGTTTTTGGGTTTGGATGCAGATTCTACCCATTCCCTTACCTTTCGTAAGATGGGGTTTGTCTACCAAAGGCAGAACGATCTTAAAGTCACAGCGCGGCATGTTTTTAATTTGATACCTGAGGCCAAGATTCACTTTCAGGTTAAAAAGGGGGAAGAGTTCGTCAGCGAAAAACCACGGGTTCATTTACTTAAAATCGATGGGGCTAATTGGAACCAGATTTATGAAATCAATAATTTAGGTGGAGATGAGTTTGAGATTGCTGGCTTGCCGAGTGGTGAGTTTCAACTTTCGGCTTCAGTGGAACATGAGGGAATCCGTTGGCGTACGTATCACAGCTCTCCATTTACGCTTGAAAGTGGGCAGGTGCATCGGGGATTGACTTTGAAGCTTTCAGATTTTGTTTCTATTAAGGGAGTTGTCAGAGATCGAGAGACGGGAAAAGCTCTTCCTGGAGTTTTAGTAGAGCCCGACAGGAAATCCAGATCTACTAAAAATGTAAATCTAATGAGTGATTTACAAGGGAACTACAGAGTTCCGGATCTTCCCCTTGGGAGCTACAGAGTTGAATTCAAATTAGAAGGTTACAGAACTCAAACTCTCAGTCTTTCAGTGAACGGGCAATCGGATGAAATCCGTGATATCTATTTAAGTCAATTAACAACTGAAACGGTTTCAGACGAGAACTCAAAAATAAAGTCGGGGATGATTCGGGGGATGGTTACTGATCAAAATGGGCGAGCTCTCCCTGGTATATTAATTCGATTGGAGGGGCGTCGTGGTTCCGTTATTTCTCGGCCGGATCCTAAAAGTTCTAATAAATCTAAAAGATCGAGAAAAACGTATGAACAACCGCGAACGGACGATGCCGGGCGTTTTGAATTCCGTGATCTTCCCGAAGGGGATTATTATCTCAGATATTACTCTTTCCAGGAGGAGTATGGGCGTTGGAATAGTAAGCGCATCAGATTAAGTCCAGATCAGGTCCATACTGAAAACATCGTACTTGAGAAAATTAATTTTAAAGAGCTCCTCTTGAAGGGGAAGGTTGTTGATGATAGTGGTGAAATCTTAGAAGGAGCTCAAGTCCATTTTTCAGAGGCCTATACTAAAATAGACAATAAATGGGTTGAGATAGAAGATCGTCGGCTCGACTCCAAGAAATTCTATGATCAAGCAAAGACCGATTCCAACGGTATTTTTACCCTTGGGATGAAAGTCGAAGATAAGCCCATTTCAGCGGTTCGAATCTCTGCTCATCTTTATACTGATGAAATTACCTATAATCTCGATGGTGATAATAGGTTTCCTTACCGTGAAGGGGAATTGATAGAAGTCGTATTAACAAAGAAACTGTTGGGGCGAGTTCATCTTAATTTCTATAAGGCGGACGGCACTCCCGCAGTAAATACTTCTTATATGATACAGAGAAAGGGCTTTTTTGGAGGTGGTGGTTCTAGTTTGAATTATAAAACGGGTGGAAGAAAATCACTGAGTTTCCCTGAAGGAGATTATGAAATTTTCGCTGCAACTGAATCTTGCGTTGATATCTTCAAAGAGTTCAAAATCACGGCGGGAGAATCGATAGAACTCGACCTTCAACCGAAAGAATTTGGTTCGATCGAAGGACTCTGTCTCAACGCCGATGGGGAGCCTCTCGAAGGGATTCGAGTCTCAATCGCCGATTATCATTGGAGTAATAGGGGGCGATGCCCCAAGCAAAACCTATCCACTAATTCAGAGGGAAGGTTCCTGATGGATTCCCTACCTCCTGGACGTTATAGGATCAGTTTAGGGGGAGGGAAATATCGAGGTCTTCCTTATGATCAGATCTTCGAGGTTCAAGCCAACCAAGTGACTTCTCTTGAGTTAGAACTTTCGACGAAGAGTCAGGCCAAGGTCCTTTCTGATAGTTAGTCGATCAAGATTATCGCCTCATTTCAAGCGCGAAGCGTAAGCGAGTGCCCGCGATTAATTTAATCTATAGGTTTGTAGTGGATTACAGTTCAGTACAATATTTGATTTTTGGGCTAATCGAATCCATTTACGTAACTCATTGCCGACCCTCGTTGACACTTCGGGCTTGGAATGAAACTGGTTCAGAAGGTTGATAGATAAATAAAATTTAGTGCGTTTGTTAGGAAGGCCGCATGTGGAACATGCGGACTACAATTTACGACGTCCGTCTGGCAATCGTCGACTTCCCTAAACATCCCACACCAAACGTAATCGCCGTTCCCACGATGATCCACAGGGGCCAACCTAAGGTGGGAACGTATTCGAGAACTGAATTCCTGAATGCTTCGGGAAGTGAACTCAAAAAGTCGTTCACCCATTGAGGGGCTTGTTTCGGGGAACTCAGGTAATCTTTAATTTGAAGAGCTAAAACGGCGAAACATCCCAAGAACATTCCAAGCGTCGTGGTAAATACATTACCTCTCCGGGTCATCATGCCCAACAAGAACGCGCCCAATAACGAACCATAAAAATAGGTGAGCACCTTAAGAGCTATATTGATGATATTGTCACCACTACCGATGAAGGCTAAGGCTAATCCAGCTAAGGCCAATCCCCAAAGAACGGTGGTGATGCGAGACACCTTTAAATAATGCTCTTCCGTTGCGGCTCGTTTGATGTAGGGTTGGTAGAAATCTGAAATCGCGGTTGCGGATAAAGCGTTTAGGACCGAAGTCAAACTCGACAAAGCTGCAGCGAAGACTCCGGCAAAGATGAATCCGGTGATTCCTGCAGGGAGGTGATTCACTATGAACATTGGAAAGTAATAGTCTTCTTTTCTTCCGGGTGTCCCCTCAGGTAGATTCGGAAGAAACTCTTGGGGATGAGTTTGGTGAAGCAACCAGAGCAAAGTTCCAACCAGTAAGAACAAGGCCATCAATGGGATGATCATCACCGCGCTTGCGACCAATGAGTGTCCGCCACTCTTTTCATCCTTACATGTCAACGCGCGTTGAATGAGATCTTGATCCGTTCCGTGCGTGGCTAAGGTTAATACGAAGCCCCCGATC
>JANQLS010000185.1 GCA_028280485.1 Planctomycetota bacterium | reverse complement strand
GGCCGCTCTCGCAGCTCCAATGGTTGTAGGACAAACTAAAAATGGTGAGACACCCAACCCTCGTTAAGACTTCGGGCTTGAAATTTCGCCATTTCAAGCCCGAAGCGTAAGCGAGTGTTGTGATGAACCTATAAGCACTTTCAACTGTTGAATTGTAATACACCAAGGGCTGAAAGCCCGCCATAACCTAGCCCAGGGCAGAGCGAAGCGTCGCCCTGGGTTATGATGCAAAATTAGAATGGAGCCCTGTAAGGGCGGGAATAAAGCTTGAGTGTTCGGCTCACCCCGTGAGCCGGTCATTGAATAGGATTAAACTTTGATAATAAAAATAAATCTAAAACAGCAAGCAGAGTTTTTTTAGAAGCCTAAAGCGTGAACTCTCTTCAACTCCGGCTCACGGGGTGAGCCGACTACTAAGGGTGAGTCGATTTCTTTTAAGGATTAATCGTCCGACTCTTCACCTTCAAACAAGGCATCCACAAACTTATCCGGATCAAAGGTCGCTAAATTTTCAATTTGTTCACCCACGCCGACGAGCTTGACTGGAATGTCGAGCCGCTGATGGATTGCGAAGACCACTCCACCCTTGGCCGTGCCGTCGAGTTTGGTGAGAACGATTCCCGTGATATCGATTTCTTTTTTAAAGGCCTCAGCTTGTTGAATAGCATTTTGTCCGTTCGTTGAATCTAAAACGAGTAAAGCCTCGTGGGGGGCTTCAGGAATCTTCTTTGTGATTACGTTTCTTATTTTTAAGAGTTCGCGCATCAAGTTCTTGTCGGTATGGAGACGACCAGCAGTGTCGACGATCAAACAGTCAGCGCCCACTTCCAATGCTCGCTCGACTCCTTTGTAAGCGACAGAAGCTGGATCAGCTTGAGGTTTACCGGTGACGATTTCGATTCCTAAGCGCTGACTCCAGATCGTTAGTTGCTCGACAGCCGCGGCGCGAAAGGTGTCAGCCGCTGCTAAAATGACCGAGTTACCTTCATTTTTTAAGCGGTTGGCGATCTTGGCGATCGAAGTGGTCTTTCCCGTTCCATTGACTCCAGCTACCAAATAAACCGTTGGGCCGCTTTCGGCCTTCGCCAAACTAGTATCCCGGGAACCTAAGACCCCTTTTAGATGGTTCTTGAGGAAGTCGAGAACCTCTTCCTTGTTTTCAATCTTGCCCTGTTTCCAACTTTTCTTAAGACCCTCATCGCCATCGATGAGTTCGTAAACCATGTCGGGTCCAAAGTCGGCGGTGAAGAGTTCGGCTTCGATCTGTTCGATCGAATCATCGTCGAGTTTCCCTCTGAGCCCGAAGATGCTCTTTAAGCTGTCGCGAGTTTTTTGAAAGCCGAGTTTAAGGAACGACCAACGACTCTTTTTTTGTACGGCTTCCTCTTGAGCTTCTTGAACTTCTTCAGCACTTTCCGTGGTAACGGGTGCTTGCTCTTGAGGTGTCTCTTGTTTTTTGCCGAACCACTTTTTAAACATGACTTTTACTTTTTACTTCTAAGTTGCCCAGATTGGATCTGAAAGGAGTTTTGAGACTTTTCGTAGTTTATTCTGGTTTCGAGCCAAAATTCCAGAGGGAGTCTGAAGGATTATTCTCTTCATTTCCGCGAAGAACCAAAAGGCGGTCGAGAATACCATTCACAAAGGAACTCGATTGCTGAGTTGAAAATTTCTTGGCGAGTTCGATGGCCTCGTTAATAGCCACTTTTGAAGGAACATCCGGTTGTTCTTTGAGTTCGTAAACGGCTAATCTAAGAATTGCTAAATCGACTGCAGCTAAACGATCGATGCTCCATTTATCTACAACTTCACTCAGAAGTTGGTCGATCGTCTCCAGCGAATCTAAAGTTCCTTCATAAATTTCAGAACAAAAGGTTTTTACATCCGGATCATCGGTATTTTCAGAAATGAATGACTTGGCTTCGAGATTGACCGAGCCGTCTTCCATCTTTCGACGGACTTCATATTGATATAAAAGTTGAACGGCGATCTCGCGGGCCTGAGTTCTCTTTCGGGGCATCGAATTGTGGGGTGTCCTCTCTTGGGTACTGGATTCAACGCTTAAGGGCTTGGTGTTTAAAGGCTATCGAGGTCCTTGTAAAGATTGGCCATTTCGATCGCAGCGATCGCAGCATCGGCGCCTTTGTTGCCGGCTTTAGTTCCAGCCCTTTCGATGGCTTGCTCGATGGTGTCGGTCGTCAGGACTCCGAAGATGACGGGGCAGTCTCCTTCGTTGGCCACTTTAGCAATCCCTTTTGCGGCTTCTCCCGCAACATAGTCAAAATGGGGTGTGCCTCCTCGAATCACCACTCCTAAGCAGATGATCGCATCAAATTTTGCACTCTTGGAGAGCTTTTGAGCGACGGGAGGAATTTCGAACGCACCCGGCACGCGAACGAGACTGATCGAGTCTTCGGCAACACCGTGTTTCTTCAAAGTTCCGAGGGCGCCTTCGACCAGCGAGCTAACGATGTACTCGTTAAATTGACTGGCGATGATCGCAAAGGATTTACCGGTGGTATCTAATCCACCTTCGTATGTGGGCATGAGGAATACCTTCCTGAGGGAGCTCGAATCGAATAGAAAACAAGAGAACACTCGTATTGTTTCAGATGAAACTTACGAGTCATCGTTTTATTTCGACTCAGAAGCCCGAGTAGAGAATAAAAATCTTGGGTTATCGTTCTCGGAACGCAGTCTCAATAGTTTACCGGACCTTATTCCCATTCGATCGTCGATGGTGGTTTACTGGAGATGTCGAGGACTACTCGATTGATCCCGTGTACCTCATTACAGATTCGATTTGAAATACGACTCAATGTATCGGAGGGCAGGGGGAACCACTTCGCTGTCATGCCATCGGTCGATTCGACGATTCTCAATGCACAAGCGTTTTCGTAGGTTCGCTTATCTCCCATGACGCCCACGCTTCGTACGGGTAATAACACGGCAAAGCTCTGCCAGATGTTTTTATGGGAATCGAGCTTTCGCACTTCCTCCTGAACGATCGCATCGGCTTCGCGTAGCATCTTCAGTCGTTCGCGAGTGACTTCACCGATGATTCGAATCGCCAAACCAGGGCCGGGGAAGGGTTGGCGTTGAATGATCTCTTCGGGCATACCTAACTCTCGTCCCAGGTTTCGAACTTCATCTTTGAAGAGATACTTAAGAGGTTCCACCAATTCGAAGCCGAGATCCTCGGGTAAGCCACCTACGTTGTGATGGCTTTTAATGGTGGAGGAAGGTCCTCCGAAGGCTGAGCGGCTCTCGATGATGTCAGGGTAGAGTGTTCCTTGGGCAAGAAACTTTAAGCCCTTGAGTTCTTTGGCTTTCTCTTTGAAGACATCGATGAACTCATGACCGATATGAATTCGTTTTTCTTCAGGCTCAGTGACCCCTTTAAGTCGATCAATAAAACGATCTGCGGCATCCGCTAAGTGAAAATCTAAGTTGAATTGACCGCCGAAGGTTTTGACAACTTGCTCGCGCTCACCTTCTCGGAGAACTCCGTTGTCGACGAAGATACAAGCTAATTGATCGCCGATAGCCTTGTGAATCAGGATGGCCACCACGGAGGAATCGACACCGCCTGAAAGTCCGCAGACGACGCGGTTGTTGCCGACTTGTTGTCGAATAGCTTCAATTTGAGTTTCGATGAAGCTTGAAAGCGTCCAGTCACCTTTGCATTTACAAATTTGAAAGAGGAAGTTGTTGAGAAGGTTACTTCCCTCAGGGGTGTGGGTGACTTCGGGATGAAATTGGAGTCCGTAAAATTGCTTCCCTGGATGACTGACCGCAGCGTAGGGGCTGCTTTCCGTTCGAGCGAGAACTTCAAATTCTTGAGGCAGACCCTCGACGCGATCCCCGTGGCTCATCCAGACTTGGGTGTGGCGCGTGATGCCTTCGAAGAGAACATTTTTTGAAGTGATCTCTAAAGAGGTGTCGCCGTATTCACGCTTGCTCGAAGAGAGGACTTCAGCCCCTAATATTTCGCAGCCCATCTGCATACCGTAGCAGATTCCTAATATGGGAATTCCCAATTCAAAAATCTCAGGGTCACATTTGGGGGCTTCTTCTTCGTAAACACCCGATGGGCCGCCCGAGAGGATGATGCCTTTGATGTCGGGATTTGAGCTGAGTTCGTTCAGCGAGGTGTCATGCGTGAGGATTTCGCAGTAGACACGGTTTTCGCGGACTCTTCTAGCGATAAGTTGTGTGTATTGTGATCCGAAATCAAGGATTGCAATTGTTTCTGACATTTTTTCACTGACTGTTAAGTGTTGGTCGCTCTTGGGGAATTGATCACCCTAGGTATCGAAGTCATCGACGTTAAGGAGTTCGTTCTTGAACTCCCATCACGGGCTCTTGGTACGAGAATAAGCTGTGGACTCCGCCTTCTCGTTGAGCCGAAGATGTTCTGGCTTCAAAGAAAATTTGATCGTTGTGAAGAGCTTCGTGAATCTCGGGAATCGTGGGGGAACCCACGTCTTGGAAGGCTTGCTTCAAGCCATGTATCAAATAAGGAATCAAATCTAAGACAGATCCCTTATCGACCACCATCCCGGATACGCCTTGAGCGACTTTAATATCTCGTTCGTTGTGGAAGTAACGTTTGCCTCCGCCTCGATTCATCGCTTCGATCGAAGCCATCCCGCGGTACTTCTTCACACGAACCCCATCTTTGTAAAAGTATTCACCCGGAGCTTCTTGAGTTCCAGCGAACATTCCCCCCATCATGCCAACGTTTGCTCCTAAGCAGAGAGATTTAACTAAGCAGCCGATGTTGGAAATCCCACCGTCAGCCACAACGGGAATTCCTTGCTCTCGACAGTAGGAGCTGGTTTGGTAGACGGCAGTCGCTTGTGCGCGACCTACGGCCATCGTTTCTTGCGTGATACAGATCGACCCTGGGCCCATGCCCACTCGAATACCGTCGGCTCCTGCTTCGATCAGATGCTTGCATTGTGTTTTAGTTACTACATTGCCCGCAAGGACATCGACGCCGGTGTATTTCTCTTTGATGTAACGAATCAAATCGATCTGAAAAGTGGAATCACCTTGAGCTGAATCGATGACGATGAGATCCGTTCCGGCTTCAACTAAAGCATCGAGGCGATCACGGTCTTCTAAGCGAGTGGAAATGGCCGCGCCCACTCGTAGTTGTTTCTTTTCATCTTTGGTGGCATCGGGGAAGTCTCGATTTTTTTTGAGGTCGGTTCTCGACACCAATGAAACGAGTAATCCCTTGCTATTGATGATCGGAAGTTTTCCTTTTTTCGACTCTCGCAAGATCTGGTTCGCCTCTTGGAGGGAAATCCCTTCTTGGGCGGTGATGAGATCCGTCGTCATCACATCTTTAAGTTTCAAGCTTCTGTCTTGCTCGAAGTCGCAGTCTCTGCTGGTGACGATGCCGACAAGGGGAGAGAGGGTGGTGCCGTCTTCCGTAATTGGGATTCCTGAGAAACCTTCACTCTCTCGAATATCGTCGACGTGAGAAATCTGGTGATCGGGACTCAGGACGATCGGATCGGTGATGAACCCATTTTCGTAGCGTTTGACTTTGCGAATTTCTCGCACTTGCTCATCGATCGTGTTGTTGTAATGAATAATCCCGATGCCCCCCATCAGAGCGAGATGGATCGCCATACTCGACTCGGTCACGGTATCCATGGGGGAGCTACAGATCGGAATCCGCAGACGGATGTTGCGGGTGATGTGAGTCGTCGTGTCGGCGTCGTGAACTCCGAAGGATACTTGACCCGGCAAAATGATGAAATCGTTGTACGTCAAGCCGTCTTTGCCGCCAAATAACTGAGCTGCGGTGAATCCATCTTGGGGGATATTGGAGTCCATAGCCATATGCTCAAATCGCCCTTCTTCTGAAGTCTTGCTGGTCTTGGAGGATTCTTCTCGAAGCTTTCTCCAAGCCAAACTTTCTGATTGCGCTGATCGATTTGCCAGATTTGATTTAACTGTGTAGATTCGCCGGATCCGCATTGGATTGTGGCGAATATCTCTGATTGCTTATAGGGAAATGAGTCAAAGGGTGCTAATGAGTCCCTGTTATTTAAAAGAAACTCAATTACGAAGATGGGTCACCTCCAGGCTCATTTAAATGTTTTTTGAGAAGATCAAAGAACATCTTGAGCCCAGCGAGTTTGACATCGCTTCCCCAACACCAGTTATTTTTTCTCTAAATCTCTAATTATTAAAGAGATGTGACATCTCTGGATCTTGCCTGATCTGCCGGCGGAATCGATGGTCTTCTTTTCTTTTTTAGCTAAGAGACTACGGTTCGCCTCTTCGTCGACTGAGTTCGTTCCTGTCGGATTTCTGTAAGGTGTGTCTATTTAAGGCTTTAATCCAGATAAACCCCTTAATATACGCTGATTTACGAGAAGGTCAAGCGGTAATTCGTAAGCTGGGGGATTTGGCTGAAAGAAGGGATATTGATTTACAGTGGCGCATCTTTGAGTCAAACTTGTATTTGTTTTCTAAGTAGCTTTATTTACAAAGTTTAATCAAATTTAATTGAGTACAAGTGATACAAAATGAGTTGGAAATCGCGTAATCTGTTAGGGCGATGATTCAGGGTCAGAAGACCGAGCCCTCCACCAGCCCTGCTCTCTTGAAGATTGGGGCCGATAATGAGGATTCGACTGGCCCCGCTCACAACCGAGAGAAATCCCGAAAAAGTGCCGGTAATTCTAAAACCATCCCAGAAATATCGTAATTTTCTGCTCTTTGAAGGGTTTATTTATATAGCCCGACGATTACGCGCATTAGTGACGAGTTTCTATTTCTTTTCTGATGGCTAAATGCCGATATTCAAACCAGAAATCTGACTGAGAAGCCAAAACCTCTTGAAGGATAAGAGCTAAACGATGAATGAAGACATGATGGACGACACGATGAGTAACGATCCTCAAGATTCGAACGAAGGAGTCAGCGCCTCGGATCTAAATACTGTTGAGAAACTAAAAGAGGGATACGAGAAAATCCGTTCTGAGCTATCCAAAGTCATCGTTGGCCAAGATGAGGTCATCGAGCAGATTCTTATTGGAATCTTTTCTCGCGGACACTGCCTCCTCGTTGGAGTGCCCGGTTTGGCTAAAACCCTGATGATCTCAACTCTCGCTGATTCTCTTTCCTTAAGCTTTTCCAGAATCCAATTTACTCCCGACCTCATGCCTTCGGATATCACCGGAACTGAGGTGATTCAAGAGGACCGCTCATCGGGAGAAAGAGAGTTCCGATTCTTGAAAGGGCCCATTTTTGCCAATGTGATTTTGGCGGACGAAATCAACCGTACGCCTCCCAAGACCCAGGCAGCCCTGTTGGAAGCGATGCAAGAACGCCAAGTCACCGCAGGGGGGACTCGCCATCCTCTCGATGACCCCTTCTTTGTACTCGCAACTCAAAACCCCATCGAGCAAGAGGGAACTTATCCCTTACCCGAAGCTCAACTCGACCGTTTTATGTTCAACATCTTAGTGGATTATCCCACCGAAGATGAAGAAGTGGAGATCATGAGAAGAACGACTGCTGGAACCGATGCAGCAATTTCAAACGTTCTTTCTGGTGAAGAAATTCAGAAGCTTCAGAGCTTGGTTCGAAAAGTTCCCATCTCTGACGATGTCATTCGCTACGTATTACGCCTAACCCGTGCGACTCGAGTACGCAAAGACGAGGCTCCCGATTTCATCAAAGAGTGGTTGGCATGGGGGGCTGGTCCTCGTGCCTCTCAATACCTCATCTTAGGTGGTAAGGCACGAGCCTTGCTCTACGGTCGCGATTATGTCGCTTGCGAAGACATTCAAGCTGTTGCCCATCCTGTGCTCCGC
Organism: Planctomycetota bacterium; assembly: GCA_028280485.1. GTDB lineage: Bacteria > Planctomycetota > UBA8108 > UBA8108 > JACQVS01 > JANQLS01. Next base: position 29,557 of record JANQLS010000185.1, on the reverse strand, counting down.
CATCGCATATTAACTAACTTCAGCGCCGAAGCCGAGGGCATCACTTCGGACAAGATCATCGACCGTCTCATCGAAGAGATTCCTGTCGACAACCCCAGTTCATTGAAGGATGGCCGAACCTCAAGCGTCCTTGGATCCTAGAAAATACTTAGACCCCAAAGTCTTAGCGAAAATCCACCGCCTCGAAGTGAAAGCTCGATTGATTGTGGAAGGCTTCATCACGGGGTTACACAAGAGTCCCTACCACGGCTACAGCATCGAATTTGCTGAGCACCGGGAGTACGTGCCCGGTGATGATATTCGTCATATCGACTGGAAAGTTTTCGGGAGAACCGATCGCTTTCATATCAAGCAGTACGAAGAGGAAACCAATCTAAAATCGTACATCCTCGTGGATGCATCGGAGTCGATGCAGTACGGACACGCGGAAACGAGTAAGTACATGTACGGGTCCTATATCGCGGCTGCTCTCACTTACTTGTTGCTTCGCCAACAAGATGCGGTGGGCTTATCGATCTTCGATGAGAAGGTGAGAAACTTCCTTCCTCCGGCGACGAGTCACCAGCACTTCATGAATATCATCCGCGAATTAGATAGCCAAGAAACGGGCTCTAAAACGAACATCGGAACGATTCTCGATACCTTTGCGGGTCAGATCCGCGGCAAGGGCTTGGTGGTCATTATCTCGGATATGTTCGACGAGATGGAACATATTCAAAAGGGATTGCGCCATCTCCGCCACAAAGGTCACGAAGTCATCCTCTTTCACTTGCTCGATCATGAGGAACTCACCTTCCCCTTCCAGAGAACGACTCTATTTGAGGGCTTGGAAAGTGCGGATGAATTATTGATCGACCCTCGAGCACTCAGAAAAGCTTACTTAGAAGAACTCGAAAATTACAAAAACGAACTGAAGAGAACCTGCCGCAATCAAGCTATCGACTATATCGCGATCGATAACAGTCAAAAGTTAGATGTCGCATTAACCGCTTACATTGCAGCTCGTGCTGGCAGGATGAGACGACATTCATGAATTTCCTAAGCCAGTTTTTCTTTCAACCCTTCATGCTATTCGGCACGCTCTTAGTCGCGGTGCCGATCCTGATCTATCTGTTCAATCGCCAAAGGTACAAACGGCGATCTTGGGCTGCGATGGTTTTCCTCCAACGGGCTCTTCAGAAAAACAGGAAAAGGCTGAGAATTGAAAATTTAATTCTTCTGCTTTTACGTTGTTTGATCCTCTTCCTTCTCGCCTTTGCGATGGCTCGTCCCTATCTCAAGAATGATTCTTTAGGGACTCTATCCCAAGGCCCTGACAACTGGATCTTCGCGATCGACTCTTCCTACAGTATGAATTTTTCGGATGGGGGACGAACGTTATTTGAAGAAGCGAAGGAAAGTCTCTCTGAAATGATCCAAGAAGTCTTGGAGCCGGGGGATCGCGTTTCCGTGATCACCTTCGATGGCATTCCGGATGAGAAGGTTAGTCCTCGGGCCTTAACTTTAGAAAATCGGGCTGAGATCTTGGAGGAAGTAGCTTCGTTGAGACCGAGCTATCGTTCTGTCGATATCGGAAACTCTCTCCAATTGAGCATAGAAGTTGCCGATAAATTTCAACAGTTGAGTGGCTTCGAAGCCCAACTCGAATCGAAGAAGCTTTTAGTTTTTAGCGACTTTCAAAAACGAGACTGGCTCGTTGAAGGTAAGCCCAAAGACCCAGCAGTCAAAAATCTGCTCAAAACACTCAAAGACAAACACGTCGATGTTCGCTTCGCCGACCTCCCCAGTAAAAACCGCAATCTTTCTTTAGTCGATTTGACAGTTCACCCGCGCGTCGTCAGCAGCGAAGTGTGGGTTGAAATTGTGGCAACGGTGGAAAATACGGGGCGAGAAGATTTTGAAGCGGCACAGCTTGTTTTCTTGATCGATGGACAGGAAGAGCGCACTCACGTCATCCGCGTACCGGCGGGAACTCAAGTCAGTCGGACGTTGCCCTATCAATTCGTCGAAGCGGGGGATCACTCGATCGAAGTTCGCATTCAGGGGGACAACTTAACGACGGATAATCGTCGGTTTAAAGTCGTCCACGTCCTCAACAATGCCGAGGTTTTACTCATCGATGGTGAAGCCGGGAATTCGCCGATCGAAAGAGAAACCCTTCTCCTTGAATTAGCGTTGATGCCGGAGACTAACGATGATGGTTTTAAACGTACGCCTTATCTTCCAGTCTTGATGCCCGTTGAGCAGCTCGCCGATGAAGAGTTGGAACTTCAAGATTACGTTGCTGTCGTTTTGGCGAATGTCTCTATCGAAGACCTCCCATCAGGATTCACCGAAAAGCTGACTCGCTACGTCGAAGAAGGAGGGGCCATGCTCACCTTCCTCGGGAAGAATGTGAGGGGCTCGGCTTACAATTCAGCCTTTAAGCCCGGTCTAGAAAGTTTATTACCCTTTTCCTTGGCTACAGATTCTTCTATTCCTGAAGAACCCGTGCAAATGGTGATCTCTGACTCCCAACACCCCGTAGCCGCGTATTTTGAAGAACGCGGCGACCAATCTTATTTAGGACGCGGATTTATCGAAGTCAGTCGTTATTTCCCTACTAAGGAAATCGAACTCGATTCAGAATCGGAAGTCCATGTTTGGTTGAGGTACAACGATCCCGACAATAGCCCTGCAGTTATCGAAAAACGATTGGGACAGGGAGCTTCTGTTTGGTTCACCTCTTCCATCGATACGGAATGGAACGATTTTGCGAAGTACCCCGATTTCATTCCTTTTATTCATGAGTACCTTCCCTACTTAAAGGCTCGAAGAGATGGGGGAGTGAATCTACGACTCGGAGAGACTCTGAGAATCATTTTTGAATCTCAAGATTACGCACCCGACGTCAAAATTCTTCCCCCTCAAGATCTCAATGTTGGAAGTGAAAACGCCACGGTAGCATTAACGAAAAATCTTCAAGAGGTCCAAGGTGAAGATCGCTTTGAATTGGTTCACGAAGAAACCAACTTACCGGGAATCTACACCGTTCGTTTAAAGCGCCCCAATTCAAATACGATCGATTGGACGGAACGGGAGCACCACTTCGCGGTGAACTTAGATCCTTCCGAAGGAAAATTAGAGTCGGTGACCAGCGCCGAACTCAATGAACATTTCCCGGAATTAAAAGTTGAAAGTTTTAATGCTGTCGAAGAAATCGCCCAACTGTCTGCCAGCAAAGAGAGCCAAGGGGGAACGGAATTTTGGCGCTCCTTACTGTGGTTGGTCTTGATCTTTTTACTGACCGAATCGGTCTTGGCCTTTATGTTTGGAAGGAGACAGTGATCATGTTGAATTCATTCCTCCCACTCCTTCAAGCCGATGGCCCCAGCCCCCTAAATCGAACCGTTTTCGATTGGGGATCGTTGCCTCCTCTCTGGATTATCTTTTTGGTCATCATTCCCCTCGTGGCTTTCTTTGTGTTCACTCTCTATTCTCGTGAGCATCGCCAACCTACGGGAAAAGTGTGGTGGCTACCGGCAACGATTAGAGTTTGCGTGATCCTGGCGATCCTCGCTTTCTTAGCTCGACCCATGCATCGCCATATCACTTTTCAAACCCGAGACCCTCAGCTCTTGGTGCTCGTGGATGATTCCTTGAGCATGGGAGTCGTCGACCGCTACTCCGATCGCCAGCAGGCTCGTTTGATCGAAGACTCTCTCGGATTGCCTTCGGGTTCGGCTGAAACCCTTTCGCGCTACGACTTAGTAAGGAAACTCCTCGATCCTGAACTCGAAGGAAGTCACTTGGCTCGCTTAAGCCAAAAGATGAAGATCGCCGTACACACTTTCGCGGCGTCGAGTCGTCAAGAAGGCGCGAGTGCCAAGGGAGCTCAAAAGGCTGAACTGCCAGTCTTAGGTGGATTGGAAGCTCGACAGGGCGATGATCGCGTCAAAGAAACTCGACTCGGGGATGCTGTTTTAGAATCACTCGATGACATTCGGGAACTCGGCAAGGGGGGGCGAGACCATGGCATCGTCGGAGTTGTGCTTTTAACCGATGGTCAAAGTACCGGTGGAGTCGTCCAACCGGAAGAAATGGCGATGAAACTCCGGCAACGGGGAATCCCATTGTTGGCCGTAGGAGTGGGGAATCCCCATCCTCCGAAGAACATTCGAGTGACTCATTTGGATGTGAACGACACCGTTCTCGTCGGTGATCGTGTTTCTTTCGATGCGACCGTCGAAGCCGAAGGCGAAGGAGTCGATAATCGACCCGTTCGAGTGGAGCTTTTATTAAACGATGAAGTGGTCGAATCTGAAGAAGCGACGCTGGTGGGCGGCGGATCTAAGCAAACCATTCGAATCGAACACCGCCCCGAACGAAAGGGTGATTATACCGTTTCGTTTAGAGTCGAAGTTCTCGAGGGAGAACTCTTCGAAGACGACAACATTTTCAGTCGACCTCTCAAAGTATTAGAAGAGAAGATCAAAGTTCTCTACGTTGAAGGTCCACCGCGAAAAGAATATCGATTCTTAAAGAGTTCATTGGTTCGCGATCCCACGATGGAAGCACAAGTGTTCCTCTTGTGGGCGGATCAAAATTACCGCCAAGCGAGTTCACCGGGATTGCCTCCGCTGTTGAGGTTCCCTGAAACTGAAGAAGAACTCTTTCCTTATCACGTGATCATCCTCGGTGACGTCTTACCCACCGGAGGCGATACTCCCGATAAGAAACTCACCCGAAAACAACTCGAACTCATTCAGAGGTTTGTTTCCGATGCCGGTGGAGGAGTCATCTTCATCGCCGGAGATCAAGCAAACCCGAAACTCTATCGAGATACTCCACTGGAGCCCTTGCTTCCAATTGAAATTCCACCAGAAGACAGTTCGGCAGGAGTTTCAGAAATTTTTGATAAACAGTTTTGGGTTCGCTTGAATAAAGCTCAACGAGATCATCCTATCTTGCGCCTAGATAATGATCCTGAAGTGAACCAAAGACTCTGGGAGAATGAAGACGGCATCGCTAAGAATCATCTGCCGGGATTTTATCGATACTACAAGTGTTACAAATTGAAATTGGGAGCTCTCGCCCTAGCGCACCATCGCACAGATGTTCATCCCATCCATGGGAACGCGATTATCTATGCCGTTCAAAACTACGGCAAGGGGAGAGTGTTCTTCAGTGCCGTCGATCAAGCCTGGCGTTGGCGTTCGGGAGTAGACAACCTTTACTTATACCGTTTCTACGGTCAAGCCATACGATTTGTCTCAACGGGAAGACTTCTAGGTCAAACTCCTCGTTTCAATTTAGTTACAGATAAACGCGTCTATACGATCGGAGAACGAATTCTTATCGATGCGCGAGTTTTCGATGCCCACATGAAGCCTCTCACTGAGCCTGAGATTACCGCTTATCACTCTGTTCGCAGTAAGGATGGCAGCCCTGTTCTTCCCCTGATATTAGAACATTATCCCTCAAAGGGACCGGGAGCTTATCGTGGGCACGTTATCGCCGGTCAGCTGGGGAGTCATGAGTTCTGGTTAGGAAGTGAGTTGGAAAGACTGGCCTTCAAGACGGTGACCGTTGAGGTGCCTCCCTTGGAATACCGAAATCCGCGGATGGATCGAGAAGGCTTGAATAACCTTGCTCGGCTCTCAGAAGGCAAATACTATGAGATGCACCAATTTAAAGATGTCGTTTCCTATTTAGAAAACGCGGCTAAGCCTCGTGAGATCCCCGTTGACGAAACCCAAGATGATCTTTGGGATGAAAGCTGGGTACTGCTTTTATTCGTCGGCTTGATCTCTACGGAATGGATTATCAGAAAGGTGCTCAAGTTACAGTGATCCACTCTTACTTCGAACACTCACTTTCGAATGGTGACCGATCCTCAACATTGAAGGGGTGGGTTGTTGGCCTCATCGTGGTTCTCTGTATCCCATCGATCACGAGGGCGAATACACCTGCTAATCGTCAGGTCGTTGGAGCAGAAGGCGCCTACATTCCGGCGGTGGATTCCGATTGGGAAGCTCGTTTTCAACAATCTCAAGCGTATATCAAGCGGAAAGAATTTCGCCAGGCGATCGATTTACTTCAGCGAGCCGTTCAGTTTGGACGCAAGAACTTGATCCAAATTTCGGCTGAGGGGCAACCCCTTCCTGAGGAACGCCACAATGAAACTCTAAAGCCGAGTGCAAGGGATGGTGAGAAGGTCGGCGGCTTACCGAAGATTCCTTCCGACCTCAATCCCGAAGATATCGAAACAGATCCTCGCCTCAAAGAATTGCGTGAACAGCTTCGCCGCATGCAAGAAAGGAACGATTTCGATCGTGACCCCTTCCTCGTTAACGAAGACCTCAAGGTGGACGTGAAATTTACTCCACGTTTTTATCTTCCGGTTGCCGAAGTCGCTCAACGCTACCTTGAAAAGTTACCCCCCGAGGGTCGACAGCTATACTTGAAAACTTATGAGGGCTCAGCTCAGCAATTGCTCGCTCAGGCCTTAGCGGAAAATGATGAAGCTCTACTCCTCAAAGTATCTCAAGAGTATTATCCCACTCGAGCTTCCACTTATGCTCGCGTCTTGCTGGGAGATCGAGAATTTGAATCCGGTCATCTCCGTCGAGCATTAGCGTACTGGCAACGATCGCTCCTAGGTACTTTTAGCCAGGAACTCAGCCCCAGTAGTCTGCGGTTAAGAATCCTTTTGGCGCTCGGGCAGTTGAATCGAAAATCGGCTTTCGAAAGCCTTCGCGTTCAGTTTTTGGCCGAGTGGAAAGAAGACCTACAAAAAAACGAAGGTTCTTCCCTATGGGATCGTGATTTTGAATCTGAGATCAAAAAACTGAGTCAAAGTTTTTCAAGCGAAACGACTTCTTCTTTATCGACTCTTCCCGTCGCGGGAGAATCAGCAGGACGACTCACTCACGAATTACCCGACTTAGCTACAGTTCCGGGTGATTATCGTTTGGAGTGGGACAGTCCCTGGTGGTCACAAGGAGTCTTCAAGCCGAGGAGATCTCTACGCAGCTCCACGACCCAACTCCATTCGCTTCATACCGATGGATTGGCGTTTTCGTTCAATCCGGGATTCACCGGTGATGACATTTTCCTCTCGAGCATCTACTACAACTACAAAGTAGATTTTAAAAGTGGGAATCTTCTCCAGCAGATCCCGAAGCCTTATCTGCCCTTGGAGGCTCTCAAGTTTAAAGAGAGTAGTATCTCACCGATCTACCAAGCCGTCGCTGAGGATGGTGTTTTGTACTCGACCACAATTTCTCACTTAAAAGAGATGCGACAGTACATGGGTTACATCATCAACGAAGAACGACCCACTCGAAGTCTCGTCGCCCAAGATCAAAAGACGGGGAACGTCTTATGGCACACCCGAAACTATCGCTTAGGAAGTAAAAACGATCCTAAGAAAGTCAGTTTTATCACTCCTCCTATCTTGAGAGAAGACCGAGTGATCATCGGAGGTTGGATCAATACGGGGCACGTTAATTCCGTGATCGTGGCCTTCGATCGTCAGTCGGGTCGAGAACTGTGGAATTCTCTTCTCGTCAGCAACCAAATGGAACTCACCATGTTCGGGGAGTGGGCCAGGGAGCCATTAGCATGGGTGATCTTGGAGGATGAAGGCGTTCTCTATTGCAATACAGGATTGGGAGCTGTCGCCGCAGTCGATGCGAAAGACGGAACGATCTTATGGTTGAGAACTTATCCCTCGATTCCCATACTGCCTACGATGGGACCTTATCCCACCAAGCGTAATTTAGTTTGGGGAATCAATGCTCCCTTACTGAGTGGGAGTGATTTGATCGTAGCCCCTCGGGATTCACGAGAGCTCTTAGCCTTCGATGTCGACTTCCCTTTGGCCGGCCGAACTTGGAGAGCCGAAGACGAACTCGCCCAACTCCAAAAGAAGAGTGTATTGCCCGAACTCTGGAAGTACTCTCAATCACGGGATGCTAAACACGTTTTGGGAATTCAGGGAAACCGGATCTTCCTCAGTGGTCCTTCAGGAATTAAGGCCCTCAATATTCCTGATGGGAAACGTTTACAGAGTGCAAGGATGAAGTCTTCTACTATCTCTTGGTCGAGGCGAGATCCCGTTCGGGGCAGACCCGTCCTGAGTAAGAAAGGGATCGTGTTTGCCGATGATACAGGGCTTCGCTTGATCGATTTCGATTTAACTAAAATTCAAAACCTTCTCTCTGAACCTTTTCCAGAAAGTCTCCAAGGAAGTTACCCTGGGAACGTCTTTATTTGGAAGGGAAGGATCTTCGTTCAATCTCGAGAAATATTATCCTGCTTTGCCCCCTTACCCGTCGGTCCTCCTCGTCCGAAGCCCAATCGCGAAGAGAGCCTTTAAATGGAGTCCCTTGAGAGGGGATTAGTAAAGTTAATGAAACCCAAGAGTCAGCGAGTTATGAACTCTCAGTCTTCTCCGAAAAGCCGAAACTTCTCTGAGCCAAATAGGAAGTGGGTCGTGCTGTGGTTATCGATCATCGGAGTGATGTTCGGTACGGTCAGCATCGAAGGGCAAGACAAGAGTCGTTTAGTTCGAGAAACCCGAACCAAGGTTGATGAACGAACAAAGAAAGCCATCGATCAAGGATTGAGGTTTTTGGCTGACTCTCAAAATGAAAACGGATCCTGGACGGATCGAGTGGGAAGAAAAGTCCACTACAGCTACCGAGGCTCCGTGACGGAACATATCGGTGTTACCGCATTAGCAGGCCTCGCCTTTCTTTCCAACGGAAGCTTGCCGGATCAAGGAGAGTACGCTGAAGAGTTGCGCAAAGCCTTGGATTATATTTTAGAACACACTCACGCCACCGGATTTATCCAAGCGCGAGATTCACGAATGTACAGTCATGCGTTTGCGACGCTCTTCTTAGCACAAATTTATGGTTGTACTTCTGACCCTAAAGTCAAAAAAGGTTTAAAGCGCGCGGTTCGGTTGATCGTCAATTCCCAAAACAACGAGGGAGGCTGGCGGTATCTTCCGGGAGCGGTCGATTCCGACATGTCGATCACCGTCTGTCAGGTGATGGCGTTGAGATCGGCGAGGAACGCGGGAGTTGAAGTTCCTAAAGAGTCGATCGATCGTGCGATCAAGTACATCAAGAACAGCTTTCGTCCTCGAGTAGGAGCCTTCACTTACCAGATTGAAGACAACTACCGTATGGGACCCAGTCGTTACACCTTCGCCCTAACCGCTTGTGGGGTGACAGCTCTTTACAGTGCGGGTGAGTACGATGCTTCCGAGGTGCAGCGAGGATTGGAGTATCTCGACTACAACCTCAGTCAGCAAGATGTCGCCTCGGCCGCCAATCGATTTGATTTTTACTACGGCCAGTACTATGCCGTTCAAGCGGCCTTCCAAAAGGGAGGGCGCTTCTGGTCGAGTTGGTACAAGCGAGTTCGCAACAATCTTTTGAGTGTACAAGAAGCCCGAGGGAACTGGCGAGATTTGGTCGGAAAGAATTACGCCACTGCGATGGCGACGATCATCTTACAGATCCCGTACCAGTATCTGTCGATCACCGAGAGATAGTTTGAAGCCATTTAAACAAACTTAGTGAAGAAATGTATTTGGAATTTGGAGATCAAGTTTGAGCGTCGATCAACCCCTGGATCCTAAGTTGAATCCACCTCAATCCAATTTGGCTCGTCCCGAGCGAGCCCTCAGAAGCTTGCAGGCCTTAGGTCAAAAAGCTAAGAAGCTCTTTTTGTTAGAAGGGTTTCTTGGCGTATTCCTCGTGTTGACGGGGTGGGTCATCGTGAGTTTTTATATCGATTATCTCCTCTCTCTTCCTTCTTTCGTTCGAGGAGTGTTCCTCGTCGGTGGAAGCTTGATCCTCTTATCGGTCTTTTGGAAGCGGGTCGTTCGAAGTAGTGTCGGAGCTCCCACTCTAGAAGAATTAGCGGGTCTGGTAGAACGCTCTCAACCACAATTAAATCAAGCTCTCATCACCGCAGTACAACTGACGAAGAAATCTCATCGATCGGCTCAGTATTTATCTCAGCCCTTGATTGAGCGGGTTGTTCAAAAAGTTGAAGAAAACGTAAGCAAAATTCAGTTCAATCGAATTTTCCAATGGGATCGATTTAAAAAGAAAGGGCTCGTTCTCGCTTTCTTCTCCATCCAGATCTTTGGAATCGCCCTCAGCCGGAGCGATCTCGCTGAAGTCTGGTTAAATCGATTGGTCTTCCTCGGCGATCGTTCTTGGCCCAAGAGTGTCGTTCTCGAGATGGTGAGTCCCACCGAGAATCCATTGACGATCGCTCTCGGGGATGAAATTCCCGTTGAAGTCGCAGTCCTCAAAGGAAATCCCGAAGAGATTGTTTTAAAGCGTTGGTCGGCGGGCAGTCCCGTCCGAGAGGAAGTCTTGTGGGCTTCTCCTGACGGAGGTTTCCGAACTGTGCTCAAAGACTTTACTGAAGATTTTACTTTTCAGATTTCGGGAGGAGATGCCGTTTTAGAGCCCCGAGATGTCAAAGTTCAATTGCGCCCGAAAATTTCCCAACTCGCCGTTTGGTGTGAATATCCTGAATACACCGGTCGCGAGGCCACTCCAACGAATGAACCCTTGAGAATCGGACATTTACGTGTGCCCGAGAAAACTCAAGTTCGGTTTCGAGCTTCGAGTGACGTCAAAGTTACCCAAGCTTTCTTTCGCTGGGTTCCCCGTCCTCGCGGGAAGAAACCCGTCGTTGAGGATGGCACTACTTTTCCTCCACCCGGTTCACGCCCTTTGGACATTCAAGAGTTAGCTCAAAGTACAACGTTTATTCCAGTCGAACCCGGTGAAAGCCTTTCAGGAAGTGGCTTTGAAGGTCAGTTTGAAGTCACCGAGAGGGGTTACTACCAATTTCATCTCAAGGGTGATGAGGGACTGGTCAATCCGAATCCCGTCTCCTTTCGAGTGGAAGTGATCGACGATCGACCTCCCTCGGTCAGAGTGCTCGAGCCTCGACGTATCAGTGAGGAGATCTCCCCAGAGGCCGTTTTCAGCATCCAAGTGCGGGTGGAAGATGACTACGGGATTCAAGGGGCTCAGTTAGAAGGGATGCACGTCGAGCGAGATGAGCAGAAAGTTGAGGACGGAAAAACTTTGGTTTTACCGTTCGATAGTTTGTCCGCCGAGAATCCCCAAGATTCAGATAGTGAACCGAAAGAAGCCCAACTTTTATTCGACAGTAAGAAGCTTCAATTAAAGCCAGGTAATCGCGTGCACTTTACCGTCATGGCGACCGACTTCGGGAACAAGGTGGGGCGATCAGAGTCTTACGTTTTTCACGTCGTTGAAAAGCAAGAAATTCTCCAAATCCTTTACGACCGTTTGAGTCTCGTTCGTGATCAAATCGTCACTGTCGAGAAACGACAGGCGAGCGCCCGAAAAGACTTTGAAGGTCTCCAGGATGATGTCGCCACTCAGGAAGTGATCGCCAAAGATCGGGCTTCCCGATTTATCCGAAGTCGCCAAGATCAGGCCCGAGTTTCTTTGGGGATTCGACGAGCTCGCGACAGCGTCGAACGTATCCTGATGAAAATGGAAGCCAACAAGGTCGGAGACGAAAAAGAGAAAGCTTGGGTGGGGCGTTTGGAATCGAGCCTCAAGCAGCTCGCCACCGAAACCTCTCCTCAAGTGGAAAAGGAAATTCAGACCATCCGAGACCGAATTAATGAGGGGCAAGCCAAGCCCGAGGAACTCACTCAAGTCATCGAACACCAACGTCGGATCGGTCGAGAGCTCAATACTTTAGCCCTAACCTTGATGGAGTTCGGAGACTTTAACGGGATTCTTCAACGCTGGCGAGACCTGTTGCGACGCGAAGAAGAGATCCTGGAAGATATCCGAGAGCGAATAAGGCAAGGTACGGACACACGTTAAAGCATGCGTGCACTCTGCTTGATTCGAGTTAGAATAAGTGGGTGTCGAATGCGGATGATCTTCGGATCCCAAATAGTTCCAGTCGAATCAACAGGAACTCATTACCCAAAAAAGGAACTCCTGATGAGTGATCGAAAATTGACAACTTTAAAAAGTCGGCTCCATCTCAGTAGCCCAAGGCTTGTCTGTCTCTTTTCTCTTGCTGTATTTGTATCTCTCTCCTTAACAATCGATGGCCGACAAGCTTTCGCGGATGAATCTGGAAAGAAAAAGGCTAAATCAGCGATCTCTTCAGCTAAGGGACTCTCCCGAGATCAAGCTGAAGCGCGGGAGATCGTTCGCGAATTGCGTCGGCAAATGGAGCGACTCGCTCGCGAGCTCAAAGAACGTCAACCGGAAGATTCGACTCGCCTCGACAGTGCTACCGAGCAGGTTCGAGCACTTCAGATTGAACGTCAACTTCAAGAATTAGAAAAAGTATTAGAGCAGGCCGACTTTCTTAATGCGCTTCAGCCTCAAGAAATTCTGATCGGGCAGATGAAGACTGTCCTAGAAACTTTAGAAGCTCGAAGATTTCAAGAGAAAGACCCTCTAAAAGAACTTCAATCGATCCAAGCGGATTTGAAGACGGTTCGCGCTCTCAAGAAGAAACAACGTGAACTTCACGATAAAACTCGATCGCATCAAGAATCTCAACAAGACTTAAAAGATTTAGCAGGAATCCAACAAGATCTTCAGAATCTGACTCAAGAACAAGAGAACCTGAATTCAAATAACAATTCGAATCCGAACAATAATTCAAATAACAATCAGAATTCAAAATCGGGAGCTCAGGATTCACAATCGATTCAAGAAGCTCTCAATAAACTTAAAGAGTTAGAAGCCCAACAAAAACTTCTCGATAGTGAGCTCCAAAAGCTAGATCGTCCTTCTACCAAGGAGGATAAGAAAGATCCTAAGAGTTCGAATTCTCAATCTTCGAACGATCAAAACTCAAGTAACAAGAATGAGAACAACGCATCGCAAAAAGGGTCCGAGTTTTCAAAGCTCTTAGAGCAATTGAAAAAGAACGAAGCGGATTTAGAAAAACTTCAAAAAGACTCGAAAGCTTCTTTCTCTGATTCAAAATCAGAAAAGAACGATAAGGGCTCTGAAAATAAAGAAAACAATTCGAAAGGTTCCGAGTCAAAGAATTCTGATCAGGGATCTCAAAATAACGAGCAGAACTCTTCAAATTCAAAGAATCAGAACGGCTCCTCGAAACAAAATCCTGTTGGACAGAAACGAACTCAAGAAGAATTAGGTCAACAAGCTAGCGATTTAAGCAAGCAGCTCGAGAAGAGCCAGCGGGATCTAGAAGCAACGGCTAAAGATTCAAACGCTAAGGGAAAGCCTGCCCAAACTCTTCAAGATTCAGCTCAGAAAGTTCAGCAAGCAAAAGATGCCTTAGAAAAGGCACAAAAAGCTTTTAGTAAGTCTCAGCCTTCTGACAATCCCACTCTGTCGACCGAGGAGATTAAAAAGAATCAACAACAAGCTCTCGACCAACAAAAAGAAGCCGCAAAACTTTTGAACGAAGCGCGGCAACAATTGGAAGGTCAGCAAGGGAATAAGACTGGGAATTCAAAGTCCCCATCATCAAAGAACTCAGAATCTAAGAACAATCCTTCGAAGGCTGGTAATCCTGAGAATCAAAACCAAGATTCTAATTCTCAAAACCAGAAGAGTTCGTCTTCTCAACAATCATCAGCAAAGAAGATGGCTCGTCAAGCAGCTGGTTTAAAGCGACAGCTGAATCAAGCTTCCCAAGAATTCCAAAAGGATGGAGAACAGACGGGAAGCCCTCAAGCCAAGCAAGCCTTGCAACAAAGTTCTCAAGAAACTTCAAAAGCTTCGCAATCGATGTCTCAAGTGCAAAAGGCGCTTCAATCCGGGAATCGACAAGAAGCACAACAAGCGAGCCGAAAAGCAGGCGAGCAAATCGCCAAGGCCCGTCAGGCTTTAGAAAACGCTCAAAAGGGATTGGGTCAGAGAACTCCCGAACAAAAGAAGGCGGATGACCAAAATCGCTTAGCGAAAAAGACCAGAGACGTCGAGAAGCAACTCGAAGCTTTAGAGCGAAAGCTCAAACGCAAAACGGATTCATCTCAAGCCTCTCGTGAAGCTTCGGCAAAGGCTCAGCAAGCACTTCAAAAAGCTCATCAATCGATGCAACAAGCCTCTCAAGCTCAACGGCAAGGAAACCGTGAGCAGGCTCAAAAAAGCCAACAAGAAGCGGTTTCTCAGCTGAAGAAGGCCCAGGCTGAGTTAGAGAAGAAGAAGCAAGAGGAAGTCGCGCGTCTTAAGCGGAAAGACTTTCAAAAAGAAAAGGAAGAACAAGATAAGTTGGAACGACTCGCTCGTAAGTCTGCTGAGAAGATGAAAAAGCAATCTCAGCAGCAGCAAAGCCAAAGCGCTCAAAAGATGCAGCAAGCGGCTGATCGCATGGAGGACGCGAGTCAAAACTTAGAGGAAAACAAGCCCGAAGAGGCTCAGAAAGAACAAGAGAAAGCTCTCGCTAAGCTTCAAGAGGCTGAAGATGAGTTAGCTGAAAAAGAGCGCAAATTAGAAACTCTTAAGCAAGAGCAAGAACTTTTAAATATTGTTAAAAAACTTAAGGAAATTCGCGACAAACAAGATGGCATCAACAAGTCGATCGTTGTTTTAGAAAATAAAAAAGGTGGGGGAATTCGAGCGCGACATGGCCGTGTTTCTAGGCGAAAGATTCGTGGGTTGATGCGAGAACAAGAAGAGATCGCCACCGAAGTCGATGGAGTGATTCTCACTTTAGAGGAAGAGATCGCTCGAGTCTTCGCTTTCGTTTTAAAAAACATTCAAACTGATATGAAGCAAGTGGCCTTCGCTCTCAAGGAAGAAAACACGGGGCGTGTCACTCAGTTTTTAGGTCGCGAGATTGTTAAAGAGATCGATCGCTTGATGAACTCGATGGCAGAGGCGGTCAAGAAACAACGAGAACGAAGGCAAAATCAACAACAACAGCAGCAGCAACAGCAACAGCAGCAAGGTCCAAGGAAGCGCCGGTTGGTGCCACCGATCGCAGAATTGATCATGCTCAAGGACATGCAAGAAGAGGTCAACGATCGCACGGTTCAGTTATCGGACTCTAAAGAAGCGGGCGCAAATGAAGAGTTATGGGAAAAAGCCCTTAAGCGATTGACCGTAAAACAGGGCAGCCTTACCGAGATGACCCTTAAAATTGCCGAAGATCTTCAAAAGAGTCAAGGTGCACCCTCAGGTGATGAGGCCGATGATGCCGAAAACACTGAAGAGGCCGAAGAATGATAAATCTTCTGATCAGCCGGACTCGTTGTTTTTCCAAGATTCGTTTCCTTTCCACTATTGAAGGGCAAACTCGTTGAATTCAGATCCTTGCGTTTCTTCAACTGAATCATCTGAAGACTTAGCCGAGCCTCCTGGGCGGAGCAGAGTTCTCGACCTAGCTATAATGGAGCGAGGGAGAACGGAGCCAGCGTATGCTCACTCTCAGAGACCTCTCCTGGGGCTTAAGTTTGTGATGAGGATTGGGTTTGTTGCTCTTATCTTATTTCAATCCAGCTCCAGCCTTGATGCTCAAGAGTCGAAGACCCCCTCTCAACCTGCGGTCTCTCGAGTGATCGATGATCTTGGAGTAGAAAAACGAAGTATTCAACGAGGACTTCAGTACCTCGCCTCCCGCCGTTCTCCTTCCGGTTCGATCGGTAGCCGGTTCCCGGTTGCCGTCACCAGTCTCGCCGGCCTCGCCTTTTTAGGTGCAGGATACAGCTACCGCGAAGGTCCTTACACCTCCCAAATCGAAGGTTGCCTCGAATATATCCTTTCGAGTCGAGATCGACGTTGGTTCTTTAGCGAAGGAAAATCTATTCGAGATTACGGGGAGAGTCGCATGCACGGGCATTGTTATGCGCTCTTGTTTTTGACCCAGATCTACGGCGACCTTCCGCTCATCAAACAAAAACAAGTTCGTACGGCAATTCGTGGGGGAGTGCTCTGCTTGCTCAATGCTCAGAGTAAAGAAGGGGGTTGGGATTATTCTCCGGATAACCAAGAACAAGCCGATGAAGCTTCGATAACCATTTGCGCCTTGCAGGCTTTGCGAGCTGCGAAGAATGTGGGATTTAATGTCCCCAAAGAACGAATCGACTTAGCCATGGATTACGTTCGTCGATGCCAATCCAAAAGCGGCGCCTTTCAGTACTCTCTAACTCGAAATCAAAATGAAACGACCTTTGCCTTGACCGTCGCCGCTTTGTCGACTTTACAGGCAGCGGGAATTTACGACTCGCCCGTTTTTCGCAAGGGCATGGATCACGTTCGTTTAGAATTAGACCGCGTGAGCTGGAGCCCTCGTCGGGTGATCGCCGATAATTTTTTCTTCTATGGCGCGATGTATACGTCTCAGGTTTTCTACCAAAAAGGAGGAAAGTCCTGGCGACGTTGGCACAGTAATTTAAGGAGTTACCTTCTCCGTAAGCAGAAGGATGATGGCCGTTGGGAAGACGATTACGGTCCGGAGTTCGCCACTTCGATGGCGCTCTTGATGTTAGAACTTCCCGTCCAATATTTACCCATTTTTCAACGATGAATCCGTTTTACAGTTGGATCACAGAAGGCTGGGCTGTACTGCTTGAGCTGTCTTTTTTAATCTTTGGTGGATTTTTCGCCACGGCGAGGAAGACCCTTGCGATTTTTTCTAGGAAGACTCTTCTCACCAATTTAGAGGATCCTAAAAGAACGCGCTTCACTGAGTATTTAGATCATCAGGATGAGTACAACGATTCGTTGCGCTTGTTTGATAATGGTCTACGTTTAATACTCGTTGCCTTTGTTGTGGGAGCGGTAGATTCCGAAAAATTCAGTGCCCTGAGTTGGTTGGGTCGGTCGGGCTCCATTGCGATCGTCGCTCTTACTTTAATCCTCACTATATTAATCTTCCTCGAACTCTTACCTTCGGTCGTCGCTCGACGTTCACCCGAAAGGCTACTGGGTTTCTTTCTTCCTACCCTCTATCGCTTCTATCTCTGCGTCAAAGGGCCGATGGAGATCTACCAAAAGATCGTTGATGCCGGTGCGCGGGCTCTCGGTTCGCCTCCTGAACGGGAAGCGGCGGAAATGATGGAAGAAGAAATTTTGACGGCTGCCGAAGAAGGGGGACGCGAAGGTATTCTTCAGAAAACTGAGATTTTCATGATCGAAGCGATCCTCAACTTGAGCGATCGTAAAGTCGAAGAAGTCCTCACCCCTCGAACGGAGATGGTCGCTGTCGATATCGAATCTGACTTTCAGGATGTTCTCCGTTTAGCCCGAGAGTGCGGTCACTCGCGCATTCCGGTGTATCAGAAGAACAAAGACAACATCCTTGGTATTTTATACGTTAAAGATCTGCTGAAATTTTTAGACCAAGACAACTCTTCTCCCCCTCAGCTCGAAGAGGTTCTTCGCAAGCCGCACTACGTCCGAGAAAGTAAGCTCGTCAGTGAGTTGTTTCAGGAGTTCAAAACCCAACGTTTTCATATCGCCTTGGTGATCGATGAGTTCGGGGGTACGGAAGGCTTGATTACGATCGAAGATATCATCGAAGAGATTCTCGGTGAGATCGAAGAGGAATCTCCAACAGAATCAGAAGACTTAGAGCCATTGAAAGATACTCGTTTCGTCCGTATCGATGACCGTACTTTTGAAGTTGAAGCTCGCTTGGCGATCCATGAGGTCAATCGCGAATTAGGAAAAGCCATCGGTGGGGAATTTCCCCCAGAAGTTCCCTTGGTAGAGGGGGTTGAAACGATTGGTGGATTCCTTTCCAGTGCCCTGGGACGGATCCCCTCTAAGGGGGAGATTCACCAAGAGGGGGCGATTAAATTTGAAGTGATCGAAGCCGACGAGAGGAGTATCGGTCGGCTCAGGTTGCAACTCCTGCCGGCGGAAGCATCGCAGTAGAAAGATCAGATTCTGTCGAATCGAGCCGGAATGTCACTTCCAGAGCTTGAAAATCGAGGGTTGCAACGGTAAAAGAATCGGGTTTCATTGCCCGTGATGGGCCCCAGCAGGCCAGCTCCTCGTGAGAAGAAATCACTTAAGCATCATTTAGGCAATGAAAATCCAGTAAGACCAGGTTCGCCTGAAAACCAGAGACTCCAGTTCCGTTGTAAGGAATGGCTGGTGGAAAGACTGGTGAAAAGAATGGCAGAATGAATCTGAATAAATAAGGTGAAGAGATGCCTTTTAATCAATTAGTAACTCACTCGTTTTCCCTTTGGAAGCCTCTGGGGCTTCTCTCTGTCCTCGGAATGTTGAGTGTCAGTCAATCGGGTTGCGAGATCCTTTGGGATGATATGCAAGAACCGACGATCTCTCGTTGGACTCCCGATGAAGGCTGGGTCGTTCTTCTTCCAGGTGATCCGTCCCCTGGTGCTCAAGCTCTTAGAGAAGATGCTCGAAAAGCCTTTGAAGCCGAAAAGTATGAAGAGGCACTCCAAGGTTTGAAGGAGATCGAAGAAAGTTATCCCGATTCCTTTGAAGCTCGAGAAGCGGCGACGATGTTTTTAGCTGCCGAGTGTTACTTCAAACTCAATCAGTACGAATGGGCGAACGAATACTACCAAAAAACCATCGCTCGTCGACCACCTAGAGAACTGTTGAGCCAATCCCTCACTCAAATTTACAACATCGGTTTAGCCTTCTTGCACGGAACCGCGGTGAGAACCTTTGCGGGAGTCGAATACGAAAGCCCCTCCCTCGGCGTCGATATTCTGATCGGTGAAGGAGGTCTGGTTACTCGTTATCCCTTCCTCGACTTCAGTGACGATGCCCTTTGGGAAGTAGCGGACCACTACTATAAAAACGAAGAATACGATGAAGCTGAACAGGTACTCGATCGCTTGGTAACCGATCACGTCAATAGTGAGTGGAACGAAGCCGCGGAATACCTCTTAGCTCTTTGTGTCTACAAACAAATTCGGGGAGAAGATTACGATCAACGACCGATCGAGAAGGCTAAACGTAAATTTAATCTCTACCGACACCATTACCCACGAGGAAGTAAGATCCCCGAGGTTCGCAAATTTCTTCAAGAAATCTCGGAGATGGAAGCTCGTTACGATCTCAAAATAGCGAAGTATTATTTGCGCGAAAGCCGGCCGACGGCCGCCAGTTACTATTTACAATCGGTGATCTTAAACTACCCCAAAACGGAGGCTTTCACTGAAGCACGTGAAATCTACGATGAGATGGAACGCTTCCGAAAAGAAGCCGAGGCCCAAACAGCAGGTACGGCTACGAGTACGATTCCCGGTGGTACTGCAGGGGAGGCTTCGTCATGAAGCCCATCGAGTTTATGAACAAAGGTTCCCGCTCTGGGAGCACTATTCGTGAGGGACGTGTTCCAGGGGGACTGATCTACACCCTGGTTCTACTGCTGACCGTCAGCTTGGGTTGTGGATACCGTTTGGGCTACCGCACACCTCCCCAGGTCAGCACCCTCGCAGTGCCGATATTCCACAATGCTACCTTTCCACTCAGACGAGATGTCGAATACGATCTCACCGAAATTGTTCGAAAAGAGTTCCACACCCGTACGCGATTACGGATCATCGATTCCGATAAAGCCGATATGACCCTAAAGGGCACAATTGTGGATTTTAGAGAGGTTCTTATCGCCGATGAAGACCGAGATAGAAAGGTAGAGTCTTCTCTCATCGCCATCGTCGATGTGACCTTGGAAGACCATGTCAACGGAGTGCGTCGTGAATATCGAGTCACGACCACGGAACCTTTCTCTACGGCTTCAGGGGAGAGTTTCCGATCCACGAGAGCCGGTGCTCTGACCAACCTCGCTGAGCGGATCATCGCTCAAGTCGAGTACTGGGATGATTATGAAGTCGAGGAGGAAATTTAAACACCGTGGAGAATAACTCCCCAGACCCTCAGCCCCCAAATTCAGGTGATCCCAAATCAGGAGGCAACCCACCCCCGCAAGGAAAGCGCTCACGAGCGTTTTTGTTTTTAACATCGATTCTGGTCACCATGATCCTCTTGTCGTTTTGGCTCGGCAACGACCTCGGTGGTCAAAATGTAGAAAAAGACTACAACGAAGTCGTTCGATTGCTCGAAGCGGGAAAGCTCGATGGCGAAGATGTCATCCGTGACCTCCAAACGGGGCGTATCCGGGGTAAGATCAAGCGCACACCCGAAGAGAAAAACATGAAGGAACCGCCGCCCCTGTTTTTCTCGATCGATGGAAGTACCGATGAAGCGACGGATCGATTCCGAACTCAGGTTGAAGACTACAACAAGACCCTCGAAGAAAAATACGGAGTCGGCCACGAAGACTACAAGACGAACCGAGTCAAATGGGATGTCTCCGAAGTCCCCGGAATTTTTTCGGAGCTCATGCTCCAATTGTTCCTCGTCTTACTCTTTGTATTCATTATCTATTTCTTCTTCTTCCGCCAACTTCGTGGTGGAGGAGCCGGTGGAGCTCTCTTTTCTTTTGGAAAGAGTCGAGCTCGATTAGCAGAAAAGGGTGATACAAACGTCACCTTCGATGATGTCGCCGGGGTGACCGAGGCCAAGGAAGAAGTCACTGAGATCATCGAATTCCTAAGGAACCCAGGTCGATTTCATAAACTCGGGGGACGCATCCCTCGCGGAGTGATTCTCGCTGGTTCACCGGGTACAGGAAAAACTCTCTTAGCGAAAGCTATCGCCGGGGAAGCGGAAGTTCCGTTTTTCAGTATCAGTGGTTCGGACTTCGTCGAAATGTTCGTCGGAGTGGGAGCCTCGCGCGTTCGAGATCTCTTTAAGCAAGCTCGTCAGAGCTCTCCCTGTATCATCTTCTTCGATGAGATCGATGCTGTCGGTCGAAGACGAGGAGCGGGTTTAGGAGGGGGCCACGATGAGCGAGAGCAAACTCTCAATGCGATTCTCGTCGAGATGGATGGTTTCGATTCGGATGACGCGGTCGTCGTCGTTGCCGCGACCAACCGACCCGACGTTCTCGACCCCGCTTTGTTGAGGCCTGGTCGTTTTGATCGCGAGATTTATATCGATCTACCCGACGTCGAGGGACGAGAGAAAATCTTGGCGGTTCACACCAAGAAAATTAAGCTCGACGATAACGTCAATTTGAAAAAACTCGCTCAACTCACTCCCACGTTCAGTGGAGCCGAGCTCGCCGCCCTCGTCAATGAAGGCGCGATTACCGCGGCGATGAACAATCAAGAAACCGTTCAACAAGAAGACTTGGAACAGGCTCGCGATAAAATTCGCTGGGGGCGAGAGAAGAAGAGTCGAGTGGTCTCTGAGGATGATCGTAAGATCACCGCCTACCACGAAGCGGGTCACGCTTTAGTTGCGCATCTATTGGATGAAGTGGAGCCTTTACACAAGGTCACCATCATTCCTCGCGGTATGGCATTAGGTGCCACCATGCAATTGTCCGAGCGAGACCAGTATCACTATTCGCGAAAACAACTCTTAGGAAATTTAAAAGTGCTCTTCGCCGGCCGCATCGCTGAAGTGATCTTCTGTGATGACATCACCGCAGGAGCTAAAAATGATATTGAACGAGCCACCGACTTAGCTCGTCGCATGGTTTGCGAATGGGGGATGTCCGATACGATCGGCCCCATCAATTACAGCGAGTCGGAAGAAACACTTTTCCTCGGTCGAGAAGTGACCCGCAGTCAAAATCACAGCGATGCCATGGCTTTGAGGATCGATGAAGAAGTGAGAAAGATCATCGACATGTGTTACCAAGAATCCGAACAGATTCTTAAAAACCATCATGAAGAGATCGAAGCGATCACTCAAGCCCTCCTCGTCAAAGAGACTCTCTCTGGAGTTGAAGTGGCTCGATTGGTGGAAGGGGAGAGTGTCGACTCTGTCTGTATGGTTCAGTCTGAATAAACTCAGTGCCAACAGCTCTCGTCCATTTTCCCGATGAACGCTGACCCATGAATGCCGACTCTAAGTTTCACGAGGCTTTTGCCACCTTTAGACATCGAGGGGTTTTAGAAGATAAAACTCCCGGTAGAGAATACGGCCTGAGGTGTGTCTGGAATGTGAAGGCCGCTTCTGAAGATCGAGAAGAACTGAAGTCTCTCGAAGGAGCGCTAACCAAAGTTCTCCCTGACTCGGCTTTCCTCAAGACTCGTCAATTTTTAGAAAAACCTTACCTCGAAATAGAGTCCGATTACGCCACTCTAAAATCTCTCATCGAAGATGATCAGGAAGGCTCTTCCCTTTTTCAAAGTTTTCACTCTGCTTCCCGTCGAGCCTTTGACTCCTGGAACACCTCTGAATATTCGTTAAGCCTTCCCCGAGGACGAACGCTTCAATTGGGAGGAAAGGTTTTCATTTTAGGGATTGTCAATGTCACCCCCGACTCCTTCTCGGATGGGGGGCTCTTTTTTGAGCAAAAGCGAGCTATCGACCATGCTTTGAGTTTGCTTGAGGATGGGGCCGATGGAGTGGATATCGGAGGAGAGTCAACCCGACCGGGATCAGATCCCGTGTCTGAAGAAGAAGAAATTCGCCGGGTAATCGGGGTGATCGAGGGGATTCGTCAGCAATCTGATGCCGTGATCTCTATCGACACTTCCAAGGCTGAAGTCGCCAAACGAGCGATCGAAGCGGGAGCCGACATCGTCAACGATGTCTCGGCGGGATCGGTCGATCCCGAAATGTTTCCCACCCTCGCCCAGTACCCCGATGTTCCTTTCGTTTTGATGCACATGAAGGGAACCCCGAAGACGATGCAAATCGAGCCAGTATACGAACATGCAACTTTTGAGATCTGCTCGTATCTCGAGTCCCGCATAGCGCAGGCCGAGGAATCGGGAATTGAAAAGAATCGCTGTATTATCGACCCCGGCTATGGCTTTGGTAAGCGATCCGAGGATAATCTGAACTTATTGAGACATACCGATGAATTCAAAAGTCTAGGCGTGCCTGTATTTATCGGCCTTTCCCGTAAATCCTTCTTGGGAAGATTATTGGGAAACTCCTTAGAAGAACGTGAAATCGGTACCGTGATCGCCAATACTTTAGTGAGTTTAGCTGGTGCCGCGATCGTGAGAACTCACCACGCAGCCAACGCTCGGGAAATGGTCGCCCTGTTAGAAGCCCTGAGGGCTTGAGCGGCCCTGGGGCCCGTTACGGCCAGCGAAACCGAAAGTGAAAGAAGAAACGGAGAGATGAAGAGGTTCGTCAGAATCTTAGTGGCTTAATTATGGATCTGAATTGGGAAAAGATCATCGAGATCATCCAGGCGTTCGACCCGGAGTATCTCATCGAAATCTTCCTCATTTACCTGGTGATCTACATCTTCCTTCGATTTATGGAAGGCACCAGGGGGGAAGGTATATTGAAAGGGATCGCTCTGGTCCTTTTGATCGTTCCTATGATCTTGAGCATCCTCTCCAATACCTTTGGCGTCTTGCACCGGATGGAAGTTATCCTCAAGTTCTTTGGTGCAGCCGCCATCCCCGCCTTAGTGGTCATCGTTCAACCTGAACTTCGCCGGGCTCTGGTTCGAGTCGGGCAAACTCGATTTTTTGGTTTCATCTTCAAAGGGCAAACCGAAAGCATCGTCGATGAAATCGTCAAGGCGACGTTTCGAATGTCGCGAAGAAATGTCGGCGCCCTCATCGCCATCGAGCGTGAAGTCGGATTGAAGAACTACATCGAGAGAGGAACCAAGATCGATGGCCTCGTCACCTCCCAGCTCTTAGCAACGATTTTCTTCCCGGGTTCAGAACTTCACGACGGCGCCATCGTGATTCGAAACGATCGTATCGCGGCTGGGGGATGCTTGTTCCCTTTAAGTGAGAATCCAGATATCAGTAAAACTTTGGGAACTCGGCATCGTGCTGCTTTGGGAATCACCGAAGAAACGGATGCCGTGGTCGTGGTGGTCTCTGAAGAATCAGGAACGGTTTCCTTCACCCACGATGGCAAATTGGAACAAGGCCTGAATCCTGACCAATTGAGAGAAGAGCTCTTGAAGTACTACGCTCAACTGGAGGAACGGCAAGTCGAGATCAAGCGGGAAGAGTTAGAAGAGTTAGAAGATCGTGATCTTCTCCGCGTCGGTTCCGGAGAGAAAAAAGAAGGGGATTCCAAAACGAATTCACCTCGTTCATCAAACACTTCACACGAGAAGGCGGAGGTGTAGATGCTCGGTAGACTGCGGGAGATCCTATTAGGGAATTGGAAGAACAAAGGGGTCGCTCTCATCTTCGCTTCGACGATCTGGTACGTCGCGTACCAGAGCGAATTGCGGGAAGAGAGTCTCAAAGTTCGAGTGAAGTTGAATCCCGCTCGGGAAGATCGAGTTCTCGTCGACTCCTTGGTGCGCTTAGGTGAAAACGAAACGGCTCCCTTTACGGGAGACCTCACCCTGTTCGTCACCGGTACTCGAAAAGAGATCGATAAATTCAAAGAGATCTTGCCGGGGATTCTTCAAATTGAGTTAAAGGCGATGACGGAAGAGGGTTTTCAGTCGGGCGTCCACCGCTTTACCAGTGAAGATCTCTCGTTCCTGGGTTTCACTTTGGCTCAGGTGGCTCGGTTTGAACCGGAACAAGTCGAGTTTCATATCGATGATTTAAAAGAAAAGATGGAGAAGGTCGTCCTCGAGGTGCCTCCGAGACTCGGTCAAGTCACCGAGACTCAACTCGCTACTCCTTCTGAAGTGAAATTGGTCGGTCCTGGTTCGCTCCTCGAAAGTGCGAATGTCGTAGCTAAAGTTGAATTCCCCTTGTCTCAATCCGAGTTCAAAGGGAAAGTGTCGATCCGAGTGGATCCTCCGACCCTGGAGGGTTACGACCTCACTTCTCTCATCCGCGTCGAAGGACCTAAAGAAGTCGAAGCCACGGTTCGCATGGCCGTTAAAGAAAGCGTGTTTGACAACAAATCCGTTCGCTTGAGGTTTCTGCTTCCCCCGGTCAAATTTCCTATTGAGATTCAGTTTACCGAGAGAACGATCCCCTTGCTCTTCAAGGGGCCCGAACGTGAAATCGAAAGATTGAAACAAGATATTCAAAAACCCGATTTTTTCGTCGCCGTTCCCGTTTTAGAAGCGGGGCTCTCATCGGAGAAAGAGTATGGCTTTACCTTTACCGAACAAGATTTGATCTTGAAGGGCTTCTCCGATGAGATAGAAATTTCTCAGCATCCAGATCGTGTCAACCAAGGTCCTTGGTCGTGCACGATTCGACCCGTTCAGCAGGCAAAAGAGTAATTCCGTGGTAGAAGGCAACTCGATTTTTGGCACCGATGGAATCCGCGATAAAAACGGTGAAGGCTATCTTAACTTAAATGAGGTAGACCGTATCCTCAAGGCGACCAGCCAGGTCTTGAGTCAACGGGACGCATTTCCCGATGACTTTTTTCAATTTGATCCTGACATCCCATCTCCAACCGTGTTGGTGGGAAGAGACACGCGTGGCTCGGGAATCGAACTCACAGATCGCATTCAGAAAACCCTAACTCAATTGGGTCACGATGTGGTCGATCTCGGAGTGATTCCTACTCCGGGAGTGGCATACCTCGCCAGTGTGAATCCCGAGGTGGGTTTGGGAATTATGATTTCGGCTTCCCACAACCCTGCTGAATACAACGGCATCAAATTTATTGCGCCGACTGGAGCGAAGGTCTCGGATGGATTTGAAGATGCGATTTCGGAGGCCTATTGGAGTCTTCAAGGTCGTGAAGTCGAAGCGGCATCTCAACCGGGTGAATTTAAAGTCGAGAACGATCTGCGCGCTCAGTATATCAGCTACCTGGTCGAGCGCGTTGAATCTCCGGCTACATACCAAGACTTAAAGGTTGTCTTGGACATGGCGAACGGGGCGACCAGTGGATTCGCCCAGGAAGTCTTCGAAGCTCTGGGAGCTCAGGTTTTTCCGATGGGAGATTCTCCCGATGGAAACAACATCAATGAGGATTGTGGGGCATTACATCCCGATCTCCTAGCGAAGCAAGTTCTCGAACTCGGATTCGATTTGGGCTTTGCTTTCGATGGCGATGGAGATCGCATGATTCCCGTTACCGCTCAAGGACGAGTTTTGGATGGAGACTTTATCCTCGCCATCGCCGGACGCAGCTTACTCCACCAGGGAAAACTTCCCACTCAGACTTTAGTGACCACCGTGATGGCGAATCTCGGTCTCGAAAAAGCAGCCGAAGAATCGGGATTGAAGCTCGTTCGAACTCCAGTGGGGGACCGTCATGTTTACATGGAGATGGTGAAGGAAGGGCACGCCTTGGGAGGCGAACAATCCGGTCATATTATTTTCTTAAATGACTCCAAAACCGGGGATGGAATCTTGGCCGCACTGAGGATGGTCGACAGTATCGCCCAACAGGGAGAAGATCTCGATTCCTTGAGTCAATTGATGCGTCGCTATCCTCAAGTTCTCTTGAATTATCGCGTGCCTCGAAAAGTACCTCTCGAGTCCCTCGCTCCTGTTCAGGAGGCTGTGAAATCAGCGGAAGAAACTTTGGCTGGGGATGGACGCATCGTATTACGTTATTCCGGTACAGAGCCCTTAGCCCGAGTGATGATCGAGGGGCCAGATCAAGAACTCATCCACGGTCTCGCCGAAAAAATTGGCGAAACGATCCTTCAGAGTATCCCAGAGTGAAAAGAACGGTTCTCCACTAGAGATTTACCCTCGAAAAGGGCATCTGCGCTCAACTCCTTTTACCCGCTCCCCTTCCATTTTTACATTCATTGGCGAAATCTATTCCTCTCCTTGTCACTTCGGGGTTAGCTGCCTATAATCGGGCACTTGTTTAATTATTAATGAATAGAATCCCCCCACAGCTTTTCAGCTGTGTCTGTCGGAGTTTGCGCAAATCATGTTTAAAGGATCCATCGTTGCCCTGGTCACCCCCCTCAAAAATGGTGAGGTTGACCTTGAGAGACTAGATGAGTTAGTTGAGTTTCATATCGAGGCTGGTACCCATGGTATCGTTCCCTGTGGAACGACGGGGGAGTCGGCCACCTTAACTCACAAACAACACGAAGAAGTGATTCAGCGGGTTGTCAAAAAAGTCGACGGGCGCATCCCTGTGATCGCCGGTACGGGATCCAATTCGACGCGGGAAGCCTTGAAGCTGACGCAATACGCTCAGGAGATCGGGGCTGACGCCGCGCTCTTGATCACCCCTTATTACAATAAGCCCACCCCTGAAGGTTTGTACCGCCACTATAAAGAGATCGCTGAAAACGTTTCCCTGCCCATCATCCTTTATAACGTGCCTTCCCGTACTGCGGTGGATATGAAACCCGAAACGGTCATTCGCTTGGCCGATTTGAAAAACATCGTCGGTATCAAAGAAGCGAGTGGGAACGTGAGTTACACTCAGGAAATTCTTGAGAAGACTGAACTCTGTGTTCTCTCCGGAGACGATGCGATCACGATTCCCTTGATGAGTGTCGGAGCCAGTGGGGTGATTTCAGTTGCTGCGAATCTCTTACCCAAAGAGATGGCAGACATGACCGACCTCATGGAAGAAGGAAATTTGGCGGGAGCCGCTGAAATTCACTTCAAGCTCGCCCCACTCTTTGATGTTTTATTCATCGAGACAAATCCGATTCCCGTGAAAACAGCTTTAAGTCTGCAAGGGAAAATCGGCCCTGAGTTTTTGATGCCTCTCTGTGAAATGGAGCCCGGGAATCTTCAGAAATTAGAGACGGTTTTGAGGGAGCTGGAATTGATCTGAGTTTGATGGTCGCCTCTGTGTTTAATGGTCGCCTCTATCGGAGGCTCCATCGTGAATGTTCGCTTCGCTCACTCACTCCCGCGGTAATGATGGTCGCCTCTAAGGGAGGCTCCTCGTGAATGTTCGCTTCGCTCACTCACTAAAGGTAACTAATTGGGGGGCGGTTTCTGAGCCTCAATATTGGAATTGATTCTGTAGCGCCACCCCTTGTGGGTGGCTTTTCCTGAAATGAATTGAAGTTTTTAAAGCCGATAATGGGTATTTGTGGAAAGGCCTGGGGCAAGCCCAGGCGCTACAGGTTAGAGAGCGTTTTATAATTGATCTAGATCCAGAAGCGCCACCTAGTGCGGGTGGCGTTTTTTATGGGGCTGTAGCCAAATTCGCCAGAATTTGGGTGGGGGTGCTTTAAAGATTACGCGATCAAAAGATTGGCGCTTGATTTTAAAATCCCTTAGTTAGCCCGAAGCGCTAGCGAGGGTGAAAGAATAATTCGACTTTAAAGTTGTTTAGAGGCGGAACTGAGTCGTCTCCACGATACGTAGATTCAAGTAATTTTCATTCAATTCAACGTACCCTCCCCTCGCTAGCGCTTCGGGCTAGTTAATGGATTCTTGTAGATTGTGGGAGCGGAGCCTACTCCGGAAAAAACAACCTTTTATTAAACGCCGGATGCCACAAGCTCCAATGCTCACCTGATTCTTTGCCTAAGTTTTGCTGCTCACGGGTGTTCTTAAACATATTGAGCTTGGCGTCGATGTTATCTAAATAATGAAGTAAGACGGCTTCTTGGGTAGTCGGTTCTTTGAGCGCACCGTGTTGGAGTTCCCCGTGGTGACTGGCGACTAAATGTAAGACCTGATTGAGAAGATCGTCGGGAAATCCCTCGATCGACTGAGCCCGCTCGTGGGCCCAAGTGACTCCCACTGCGATATGACCGACGAGTTGGCCCAAGTCGGTGTACTTGAAGGACCGGCTGTAACTGAGCTCTGCGATCTTTCCGATATCGTGGAGAATGATTCCCGTTTGTAAAAGATCGATATTGATTTGAGGATAGTGGGGCGCGATGCGGTCGGCGAGCTGACTCAACGAGCAGATGTGTTCGAGAAGCCCACCTACGGTAGCGTGGTGGAGGGCTTTTCCCGCGGGGCAACGTTTGATTTCAGGTGCGAGGTCTGAGT
Source organism: Planctomycetota bacterium (assembly GCA_028280485.1). Lineage (GTDB taxonomy): Bacteria > Planctomycetota > UBA8108 > UBA8108 > JACQVS01 > JANQLS01. The sequence continues at coordinate 699 of JANQLS010000185.1, read as the reverse complement.
CTTCTAAAAACGACTTCAGTAAGGACTTCAAATAGACGTCTTGAATTTTCTCCACCCGCTCTGAGAGAGACTCGAAGAGTTCATCGATGTCGAATTCGGTTACGGGAAGAAACGCCGAGATGTCGACGGAGGCATCATCAACTCTTTCTAACTTGTCGATGATCACTTGAAGGTTTTGTTGAAACTCTTCGACTCGTCCCTCGATTCGAATGAAATCATCGGGCTGAAAGCTTTCGAAGAGTTCTCGATCGGCTTCCCAGCGAATTCCCTTTAAGCTCCCACTTCGATCCCGGAGATCGGTTTGGATAAAGAATTTGTTATTTCGAGTTTGTTTGAAGTTAGAGTTCTCGACCAAAAAGACTTGGTTGACTCGATCTCCCTTTTGAAGATCTTGAACTAATTTAACGGGGATGGAAGATTGAGCTTCTGAAGTCATCAAAAAGTCACCTGATACAAACAAATGAAGGTCAAACGAAGGGTTGAAGAGAGAAAATAAAAAATCCCTCTGGCCGTTTCTCAATAAAACAGCCAGAGGGATTTTAGAATTCTACAGAGAGGATTTCAAATTATAGCCCAGAGATTCCTGAACTAATTATTTCCTGTTGAATCAACAGGAACTAAGCCGAGCTGGGATCAGCTCGGCCGCGAACGTAGACTCATGGAGTCTACGTTTAGCGGAGTGAAAGCAAATCGCAGATT
>JANQLS010000157.1 GCA_028280485.1 Planctomycetota bacterium | reverse complement strand
AAGCCGAGCTGGGATCAGTTCGGCCGCAAACATAGGGGCGAAGACCCTATGTTTAGCGGAGTGTAGTCAAATCTTTGATTTGGCGGAACGGTTGAAACTGTCTCCGAAGGAGCAAGTTTCAACAGAAACTAATTAGTAAGAATTGCTTCGTTGTTGATTTTTACGATTCCCCCTCACCCACCTTCTTCGCAACCAACCGCACTCCTCCATCACGAACCGTATTGCGCGGGATCCATCCGTTTCGATTAGCTATTCGAGAAAAATATCCCGTCGAGCGATAGTAACTCGTTCCTCGATAAACTGAATACCAACGATCGACGACACCTGAAGTGGGTTCTCGAACAGAGCCTGTTAGGTCTCTTACACCGTAGACGCTCTCATCGTAGGGGAATGAGCCCACTGGCCTTCTTCGAATCGTCTTCCAGACTCGACCTTTGAGAGACCAAAAGTAACTCGAAACGGGAATGTGTCCCCAAACATAAGGGCGAGCATCCGCACCCCGTGCTGCCTTTTCCCACTCTAAATCGGTCGGGAGTCTAAAGACCCATCGACCTTGACCTTGAGTTTGAGTCATCCAGTGAGCGTACTCCAATGCCATGCCCACTGAAAGACCATCGATAGGTTTATCTAAGTTGATGGCAGTGACGCTGTATTGACTGTCTTCACCTTTAGCAAAATAATCTGTACCGGAATAGGAAGGGATGATGCGAAGCTTCTTTTCTCTCTCACCGTAACTTCGGTCCAAAACTTCAGGCCAAGTCGCGCGAATTTGAATCAGGAATCCTTCGGCATCGATATTTGAAAGCGTTTGAGGATCGTTCAAAAACTCCAGGTACTGACCGAAGGTCACTTCGTGGGTTTGAATAAAATAATCAGCAACTTGTTGAACTTGAGACGGTAGGCTTTGATCGACTTTCCAATCTCCGCCCGCTTGAAAGTTACCTTGCGGAATGTAAGTAAAACCATCAGGCATCGATTCAGTGGTTTGGAGAGATAGGCTTAAGTTCTCCAATTGAGAGAAAGAATTAAGGGGGTATCGAAGATCGACAAAGCCTTCCTTTTTGACCAACAAGAGATAGTTCCCGGGTTTTAAATCAATTTCAAGCTCTCCGCTGGTCGATGTCGTTCCCAGATGGCACTCCGAATTACCTTCAGGAATTTCCAATGGGAATGCCTGTAATGTGAAACCGAATTGTTCGTAGAAATCGTAGGCCTTGGATGCTTCGAAGAAATCATCTTCTCGGGGATCAGGACTGTTTTCTTGAGAAAGGGATGACAAGTCGGTTGCGGGAAAAGGAACCCACTCCAATGTGGTTTCTTGATTGGCTCTATTGACGGCGATGGAAAGAACTTGATCTTCTTGAGTGGCATTTAAAACCGTTGCCAGATCATTTCGATCCTTTAACTCGTTGTCTACCACTTTTAAAAGCTGATCTTGAGCTTGAAAGGGAATTCGTCGATCATAGCCCGCGGCACTTCGATAGTTGTCAGGAATTTCTTCCGGAGGCGTAACCCAAACCTTCTCGATGAATAAAGGAAGATCTTTGATACTCGACCCTAAAGGTACTGGAGTCGAACACGCTCCAAGTTCAGTATATTTAAAACAATAAACATCAGACTCCGCTGGCTGAGTGGTGATTGTTATTTTTATAGGGTTCTTATTGAAGTCGGGCGTTACATCCCCGCGATAAAAATCTCGAGGTAAAGCCACTTCCGTATCAGTTTTTGAATTCCAAAGACTTTCAAACTTCTCGCTAACTTTAAACTTTTCTATGGTTTTTTCAGGGGCTATCGCCCTGGCCTGTTCAAAAAGAAGTCGAGCATCATTAAGAGATTTCTCTCTCGATTCCCTCAAGTTTCTTACCTTTTGAATGGCTTCGATATCTTCAGTCAATTCCCACACTGGAAGATGCTTGTTCGGTTGGTCGAGTAGGCTAGCTAATTTTCTTTCTTCGGTGAGAAGCTCTTGTGTTAATGAATCGTATCGATCTAAAAGTTGAGTTCCATCGGCAAACATCTGACGACTTTGCTGAAGGAGCTGGTCGCGATGTTGATCTTCGAAAAAGATTTTGGCTCCATAGACTGAAGCACCCGTTAAGAGCATCACGATGAGGCACGCCACTAATCCTCTTCGTCTCCGCCTTACAAACTTTTGGGCCTTATAGAACCAAGATGGAGGCCCAGCTTCGACAGGTTCGTGAGCCAGGTGACGTTTGACGTCGGAAGCTAAATCTAAGGCGTTGGAATAACGCCGAGTGCGGTCTTTTTCAAGCGCGCACATGATGATCCAATCGAGATCGCCCTTCAGTCGTTTCCTAAGGGACGATAGATCGGTACTTCTTCTCACCGCGATTTGAGTTGCTGATTGACCCAAGCCACTCAGGCGAGTACTGGGCTTAGCGGGAGTATCTTCACGGAGTCGCCGGCGAATTTCTTCGTAACCTCGACTTCTCAATTCTTTTCCATCGAAAGGTAATGCTCCGACGAGGAGTTCGTAAAGAATCACCCCGAGAGAATAAATATCGCTTCGAGTGTCGATATCTAACGAAGTGAGGTCGGCCTGCTCGGGACTCATATATTCGGGTGTACCGATGATTTGCCCCAGTTCGGTGAACACCGTTTTTTGAGTTAGACGATGATCGATGGACTTGGCGATCCCGAAGTCGATAATCTTCGGATGGGGCTTGTTCTCGCTTGAAGTGATTAGAATATTGCTGGGCTTTAAATCACGGTGAATGACGCCCTTTTGATGAGCGTGTTGAATCGCTTCACAAATTTCGACGAAGATGTTCAAGCGTTCTTCGGTCGACGAGAAATGTCGATCGCAGTATTCCGTTAACGAAATTCCTGCGACGTGCTCCATCACAAAGTAAGGCCGTCCCGTTTCGGTGGTACCGGCATCTAAGACTTGAGCGATTCCCGGATGGTTCATCAGGGAGAGAGCTTGTCGCTCGGCTTCAAACCGGGTGAGGACTTCTTTAGAATCCATCCCAAGTTTGATGATCTTGAGCGCCACCCTTCTTCGAATCGGCTCTTCCTGCTGGGCTAAATAAACGGCACCCATTCCCCCTTCGCCCAGTTTTCTAAGAATCTTGTAGGGGCCGATCGCTTCTGGCATCTCAACAGCGGAGAGGTCGATATTGAGGCTATTTAATACTTGGTTTTCGGTGGGGGATTCTTCCCCGGTGAGCTTAGCGTATTCCTTGGCGATGGTCTCTTCGTGCCCGGGGAATTGAGCTTGATACTCTTCCACGGTACGTAAAGCTCCTTCATCCGCATCTTTTAGGGCGCGAGAAAGGAATTCAGAGATAATGCCAAGGGGATCGCTATTCATAAGTGCTTAGTATGTTAACTTTTCTGCTGCCTCCGGGGGCTCCCAGAACCAATATTGGTAATCCACCTCTAGTGCGGTAGGATGGAACTGGGTTGAAAGATATATAAACGAGCCAAAGTCCCAGAACTTTTTAGAGTTCCTACCTCGATTCACAAGCTAAGAATCTAACCACCTTTTAGGTGAAATCCCGCTACAAATCAGTAGCGAGGAAAGAGTTCTATTGTGAATAATAAGAAGTACTTACTCCATTGTTGCTCGCATTTTTTTCGTTATTTTCGACCTTCCTAAGACATGGTCAGTCAGAAGGTGAGGGACGACCCTCATAAAGATACTATGTCTTGATACGAATAGAGATAACCATGTTTTTCAGAAAAGACCGGGTCATAAAGCAAGTGGGGAAACTTGTTCTCTTAGGAGTGATCATTGGATTCACCCCAGTGGCTCATGCTGTCGATTATAAACGTGGAGATTTTAATCAAGATGGTCGAATTGATTTTTTAGATGCTTGGACCATTCTTGGATTTCAGTTTTTGGGAAATGAACCACCAGGAGATTGCCAAGCTTCAGCGGATATTAATAACGACTGTCAAGTCGATGTCTCCGATGCGATTCAGCTTACCAATTGGTTATTCCTTGGATCGGAAGCTGGTCTCGATCCCACTCAATGTATTTCTAGTGATGGGGGCTGCATCGAGTGCGCAGAATACCCGCCTGAACTTTGCGCACAATCTCCAGAACTGGTCGAAGATGATCGCTTTGGGATGGGCCTAGGGGGTAACACTGTTGTCAACGGTATTCCAGGTTCAACGGTAGCCATCAAAGTGGACCTGAGAATGTATAACTTGCTACCTGTTTCCACTTGGTCCGCAGCCATAAGATTGACCAATGATGCAGGACTCGATGGTTCCATTATCAATGTCAATGTAGCGCCAGAAGGTGCGCCTCAACTCCTGTCGACCCAAAATGAAATTATTTGTAAGATCAATAACGCCAATTGTTCTGAAGCCATCTTAGGAGCGTTGGCTCACTTCAACTCCGAGGGCTATGTCACCTGCGCCCCAGAGGAATGTGAGCGGGGCTCTCAATTGCTTGCGGAAATTATATTAGAGATCCCCATTCCTCTCCTGGGTTCGACGACTTACCAATTAGAGCTCATTGACAGCCTTACTGGTAGTGGGCAAGAGATTCAAACTTTCATCGGTCCGAGAGCGGCTGGAAGCTCATCGGTTCGCCCTGTGAGAATTTCCCACCAGATCGAAGTCAACGGTATTCAACCCACTTTAGAAAAGACCGGAGAGCTGAGTTTTGATCTCCAGGGCGTTGATCCCGACGGTTGGGTCTGGATTGAAGAAGGCGGAGATCCCATCGAACTTGCAGGTGAAGTTCTATTTAAGTCGCAAGTAAAGAATTTAGGCGGTTGGGATGTTTCCTTTGATCTCGAAGGCACAAATGCAGAATTTATAGGGGCTGGATGCGTTGAAATTGATTGCTTGAAAGAACCTATTCGTGAATTTTTAAAAGCGGATCAGGTTCAGTCGATCCAATCTCAATTGCTTAGCCCGACGAGCTTAACCCATAGACAACGATTGGATGGATCACATGAGCTTCCCTTCGGGACGCTTTACCCCTTGTTTGGCTTTGGAGTGCAAGTTGATCCTCTTCCCGTTGGAATAGTAGGCCAAGTCCAGCTTCAATTTAAGAATTTAGAAAATCAAAGAACGGGCATTTTTGAAAAGGATCTTGGCGATTTAATTTCTGAAGGAGAACAACTGACCGTTCACCACCGTAATGTTAATGTACAAACCTATACTTCATTAAATCCTATCCTTCCCCGATCCTTTCAACTGCATGCCGAGTTGACTCGTCAACTTTTCAAAATTGAAAACCCAAGCAACGGATCTTTACGGATTGAAGTCACTGGAGATTTGAATCCCGGTAATCGTCGTGTTTTATATCGAAAGGGAGCGCCTCCGAGTAGCACTCATTTTGACAATGAATTCCGAAGAGACTTCGAAGGAGAGCGGCACGTTTTGGAAGTACCGGTATCTCAAGAAGACATTTGGGTCTTAGTCATAACGGATCCCGAATCCGAACCGGTCGATCTCTTTGCTCGAATGACTCGTTCGGTCAGCCTTATCAGTGATTCTTCGGTTCGATCCATAGGGCGAGGTGGAAACACTTCCTTCACAACGGTGATTACTGGTCAAGGATTGGAAGCTGTCGATCTCTTTCGACTGGTTTCACCAACGGGCTTAAATCGCTTGAATGGTAAAGTTCTCGACATTCAAACTGACCGGGCTGAGGTTCAATTTGAATTAAATGACGATCAAGAACTTGGATTTTACCGCTTGGAGGCGGAATCCATCAGTGAACTAGGGCTTCTCGATCAATTCCCCGATGCCATCCAAATTACTCCGGCCGAAACGGGTGGGAGTATCGAAGTGGATATCCAAGCTCCCGCTGAATTCAGAAATGGTCATGTGGGCATCGCTGAATTGGTTGTAAGAAATACTGGTGATCAAGAAGCAAGCTCGATCTTGCTTGAGATCAACGCTTCGGAATCAACCGATGCGCTTTTATTCTCTCTCGACGGAGATAAGTTTAACGATTCAGTCCATGTTCTGACGAGCCATCCGGATGGAGTTCCTGGGGTCGTCGCTCCTCAGCAAGAGATGCGTTTTGATATTTACTTCCTCAAAGAAACTCCCGGGCCGGCTGAGATTATCGTTTCTAAATTTAATCCCAGTCGTCTGGCTAATTCAGGGTTGATCGATCAAGGTTGGACCGCACCACCGGGTGGTGATCCTGAATGGCAAGAATGCTTCCTTTCTAGTTACGTCCTCGAAACTGACGGTTGGTGGCATGGATTTGATGAATTGCTCTCTAATGAATGTCGAGATGTTCGTGACTCACGTCGTTTAGAACAGGATGCTCGGAACGCCCTTGCAAGCTACGTCGAACGGCTAGGATGTTCAGAAGATTTAGGGGAGGTGATCCGCATGAGTCATCTTCAGTTCCCTAAAGAAGAAGTCCTATTTATTCCCACTGCTCACGCTGGGATGAAAGTTTTCGGCTCCTTAGACCCGAATGAGAAGGACGACCAAGATACGGGTGAAGAGGTTCAATTCACCCTTTCCAATCAATATCCTCAGGGCTGGAAGCAAGGAGCAACGATCACTCCTGAAGAAACTCTCTTCTATACGATTCATTTTCAAAACAAACCATGCGATGAAGATGAATTGATCGATGGCGAATGCTTCCGCGCTCCTGCTAGAGTCGTAGTGATCGAAGACGTCTTAGAACCTGAATTTGATTTTTGTAGCATCGATTTAGGTTCAGTTAACTTTGGTGGTGGAGCTTCATTTCAATTAACACCTCTTCAGACATACTACAATAGTTGCCACGTTCCTCGTTTCTTTAGAACGGTGGTGACCAGTGGTGGTCCTGAGAATGAACCTTTCGATGACTATGTTGTTGAGGTTGTAGCTTCGATTTATCCTACGACTAGAACCATTGAATGGGTCTTCACGACTTTAGACCCAACCACCTGTGATGACATTCAGGGTGAACCCGATGCTTACGAAAATTGTACGTTACCCCAATACCCATTGATCAATGTTGGGTTCTTGCCCCCCGACGATGAAGATGGAAATGGAACGGGAAGTGTTTCGTTTTCGATTAAATTGGATCAGGCCTTTTACCAAGAAGGTCCCGGTGATCCTCCCGTTCCCCAAAATGAAGCGACCATCACTTTTGATCCGGGGGAAAATGATCCACTGATCACTCCAATGCTCGTCAATACGATTGTTGAAGATCCTCCACCGGCCCCGGCATTCCTTTTCCCTTCCGATGATCATGGGACAACGTTCGATTTAGATGTAGGGTTCAGTTGGGAAAGTGTTCCGGAAGCCAGTTCGTATCGAATTGAACTTTACTGGGGAACTCCCCAAAACCCAGGAGCGAATATTTTTACCGAAAGGGTGACGACTTCGAATTTCCAGCCATCACAAATCCTCGCGCAGAATCAAGATTACTTCTGGAATATCGTGGCGATCAATCAGTACGGTGAGTCACCGTCGGTCCAAGCCTTATTTAAGACGCATCCTCAACCTTGTTTTGTAAGAGGAGATGCGAATGCCGATGGAAAGTATGACATTTCAGATCCCATCACCACTTTGGCATACTTATTCGTTGATCCCTCGGGCCTGACTTGCTTAGCCAGCTTAAATAGCAATGGGGATGCCCTGATCGATATCAGTGATGTGGTTTTCTCTTTGAGCCACCTCTTCTTAGGCGACCAAGCCCCTCCAGCTCCAAGCCCGAACGTAGCTAATGCTTATAATCCTGGACTCAGTTGTGGCCTCTTTAGCATTCCCGCCGACAGTGATTGGGGTTGTATTGAGTTCCGTCCTTGTCAGCAATCGTGTCCTTGATACTGATTTAGAATTTGTTCTGAAATCAACTTGGAAAACAGAAGAGCCCAAGTGAACTAAGTTCACTTGGGCTCTTCTGTTTTCATTCTTTTAACGGTTGTTAAAAGGGCCTAACGATTAGGCTCATTTCGCCTCCCGAAAGAGAACTCCTGGTTTCCGTACATGGTGCGGAAGTATTGATAGCGATCTCCGTGGTTGCTTTCTCCTGCACGTACCCAATCATTTCTGTCACCTCTTAAAGTGTCACCATCCCCCAATCGGTAAGGAATCCAATAGTAGATTATGCGATGGTCCTCGGACGTCTGACTGTCAAAAGGTTGCATATCTTCAAATAAGTCGGTATCCCAAGGGGCGGGAGGGGGAAATCCGGGATGGGTGACTTCATCCTCAAGAAAACCTTCACGAAAGAATTCAAAGCTAAAGTGGCTCTTTAGATTGGGGTGAAAGCCGCGACCTCCAGGATCTTCATAGCCCAACCAGAAAAAATTGGAGTTCACTGAACCACGTCCGATGATGTTAAATCCTCGAAGTCGAGCTTCAAGTGATAGATCATCTTTAATATCTTGCCAAACTTGCCACGGAATCGTCCAAAGTACGGCAGCAAATCGGGTTTGACTTACCCAATGTTCAAGCTCAACTTCTAATGCTGGAGGATAAGCCAACCTTGGAGATTCTCCGTTATTACCCAAATCTGTTCCGTTCATCTGGCTACCCGTAAAACCAGGTGTTGAGCACTCTCCCCTAAAGTTGACTACTCCAGGAACAAAGTTTCGAGCTTGGGGAACATCAGTTCGACATTCTGAGATCGTTGTGAAAGTAACATTTAATTCGTCGAAGGTTTGTTCGGCGATCGCTCGACTTGCCCAAATGTAACTACCAGCTGCATCTCGATTATTGTTTCCAGAAACGAAAATCTCATCCATGCTTTTACTCACTTCAATTGAAGTCGTGGTGAAGAGCGAGGAGCCTTTACCTCTTAAAAAGCCTGACTGTAAAATTTCCCTTTGCGGTCTATTTGCTTCAACTCGGTAAAACTTAATGGCGTTTTGAGTGTGCCGGCTGAATATGAATGGGTTCTTAAGAATTTCTACCAGCTTAGGTGAACCGATGAGGGAGTCTTCAAAGAAGATTTCTCGGTTCGTCCAATTACTGGGCCAGGTTGCATCGTTGTTACTGACAAGGTAAATGATACCGAAGCCTGCTCTTTGAACGGCTATTTGAACCTTATTATCGCTAAAGATCATGCTGGGAGCAGAAACGAAATGGGTGTCACTGTCGTCCTCTTCTAAATACCTTCCCAAGCGGGGCTGGAAATGTTCAGCCGAAGGTACTTCATTGCCATTGATAAGTTCAGGTTTAACGGCATGGTGAAGATACCTTCCATCTCGAACCCAGGCAATATGAACAGCGAATAAAGCCCATTCGTTGGTGAGCGCACCATCACTGTCTAGTTCATCGGGGAAACCGATGGTGATGTCAGGGGCTTGGTTTGTATCGACGAGATCCACGTTCATTTCGCTATAAGGTTGCCAACCACCAGATAATGTATTGGTATGGGAATAAATGGGGGTATCTCGACCGGTATCAGGATTAAATTTTCGGCTGACTAAATGAAACCTTTTCCCATCACAGGCAAGTGCAGGCTTACCTTTAGTAATTCCAACGGCTACCGGCTTGAATTCAGCTGGTGGGAAGATGGTATTTCTTGTCGACTGTAATCCGGTGTACCAAATTGTACCTGCCACATCGTTAGCAACGATCATGATGTTTCCAGGGATACGGGTGGGATAAAGATCCCCCCGAGGCCCGGTATATGCCGTTGCCGTTAATGTTCCAGGTTCAAGGGGTGAGGGACTTGGAATTTCTTCCCAATCTCCCCAACCACCGTGGGGAGTGAAACAAGTGAAATAGGCTTTATTGTCATCGGTGATGGTAAAGGCATATTGTCGACCAGTAAGCTCATCTCCGATGATAACGGGGCTTTGTGAGGCTTGAAATCCTAAAGGATTTCGCCCAACCTCATTCCAAGTAGCGTGTGCACGGGGAGCGAAAACTTCTACATTATCAACCATCCATCCCCCGAAGTCATTTTGTTGCTCATCTACAGAGTCGAATCTAAATCGAACTCGAATACACTCTCCTACAGCAGTTTCTGGAACGTCTAGCAAGGTTCTCGCCCAAGCGTTAGGTCCTCCGCTCCAAGTTCTAAATTGACTCGAAAGGAGAGGGCCAAACCAGCGTTCATTACCCCTAACTTGGTACCACACCTCTTTTTTATCGTACGCGATAAAGCGATCTTCGGTTTGCTCCCAGGTATCGAAAGATAAAACCGTTCCATGAGTCGGGACAAAGAAGAACGGTGATATGAGATCCCCCGTTGTTCGTTCGCCGGTATTGTAGGTTCCAGTATCGAGGTTTCCGTAATAGAAGACGCCCATTCCTCCATCACGATTCGTTGATACATCTGGATGTAACGTTCCTGCTGAATCCAGGTCAGATTGTTGGATGTATCTCCATAAGCCAGACACTGACCAACCTGAATCAGGGTTGTTGTCTTCAAAGCGAGTGATATTCTCGAAGTTTTCTTCGAAGTAATAAAACTTCCCGTTTTTAAATCCTGGATAGACAACCGAACCATCGCGTTCGCATGATTCTCCTGTATGTCCCCTCGGAAAGATGGCAATCAACTCTGCATAGATATGTACAAATAAATCGGAGGTGGGGCTTTCCGGGTTAAACCAACCATCCGCAGACCAAGTTGAAATATGATTTAAATAAAGTTCATAGATTTCGGTCGCTCTATCAGGATCCCCTCTCAGCATGAGATTGACCATGGTGGCCAGCTCAGTTTGAATTTCTTCGAGTCTTTGAGTTGCTACCAACCGACTGACCCCTCTTCGAGAAAAATTTTGAAGAGTTAACTTTTCAACGGAGGCTTTAAATTGTTCCAGCTTTGATCGTATAAGATTTCCTCGAATCGCTAAGTGACCTTCAGAGCCTAACTGTGAATTATGAGGCCAGGTGACGGAAAATTCGTGTGAATGGTCGTCGTGATCTTGATGGTCGACGTAGTGAACAAAAAATTCATTGAGATCACCAATTTGAGTTGCGAGATCGTTGGAGTCTCCAGAATTCAGTGGGATTTGGAATTCATAGGTCACCAGTCGATGGTTACTGAATGTGAAGGCAGCCGTTCCATCGATTGTTCCGCCGGCATTTTCATCGTCTTCCCAAGATCCAATGTCGGGTAATCCTGGAATCGCGAAGTTACGTTGAGATCTTTTTACAGCATGAAGATCCCAGAGTTTCTCGTGAGCATATAAAGAAGCCTGATTCCCTGGTTTCGCTCCGAATCCAACAAGTAAACTGGATTCGATATCACTAGGTTCAAAATCACCTAGGGATAACAGACCCACATAAAGACTGCTTGGACTGTTCTTGATGTAGAGCTTGATGTTGCGGTGGTCATCTTTATAGATTTGCCTTACATCGGCATCACGCCATTCATCGGCTCCGAAGACTCCATCGATGATGACTGCAGTTGTCAGTTCGCTTCCCAGGATGGGTGAAGGTAAGACACTGGGAAGTCTTGGCGGTTCTAAAGTGTCGACCGTGATATCAATTCCAGGATCAGGAAATGGTTCTGCTGGGCGAGGTCCGCCTAAAAATAAGAAATTGAGCAAGTAAAGCGCATCGGCCATCTCCACTTTACCGTTATCGTCAGCATCCGCAGCGTCGAGGTTGCTAGGTCTGTCACCACCTGCATAAAGGTAAAGTAGAATAGCTATTGGATCACCAAGATTGACGACATGATCGTGGAGGGCATCTCCACGAAGGAAGAAACCGGTGTTTGAGTCATCGCTTGAGTACAAATTTTTCGTAATGAATAAATTACAAGCTAGTAAGACTATGCTGATCCATTGGACGATTAGCCTACCTTGACCCCTGAATATATAAATGCTGAACATGCTCCCATCCTTATTTGCACATTTTGCGTTCTAAATGAAGTGAATTCACATTGCAGCAGATTAGCCAAATTGTTGTTGAAGATTGAGGTGACCCTAGATTTCCCACAATCGTCAGATTCATAGTAAGAATCAGATGATGGATATAGTTTTAATCTGCTGTTTTAGTTGACCCAATGCTGAAATATCAGAGGTCTTTATTGTTTAGGAATTTCAGATTAAAGAAAAGCGTAAAACGAGTTCCTGAGCGTTTGGGGGCAAGTCTTTTGACCTTGGCCTAAAGCTGTATTTAGGGTGGACATTGCAAGTATTGAATTTTTAACTGCTTATGGGGCTTTGGGTGCTTGATTATCCGATGTCGAAAATTATTTTAATAATTCTAGTTATAGATCCCTTCCTCGAGACACTGTCACTAATGAAATGGGAATGGGATGGACCTCTCGGTCTTTTCTTCCCCCTATTTCATTGTGAACTTGTCAACCCTAACGCTTCTGCGCTCCCCTGATCCAATCCATCAGGGGGGCGTGGATTTTGAAAATTTCGGATTATTCATGAACTTCGGCTGCGATCGCCCATCCACTTCGCCTGAGCTGCGTCGCCTGCCCGACTTTGATCCTCAACGGGTGTTGTACACCCGCCTGCGGTCAAAGACGAACCGGCTCCTTGTCAGGCTTGTGTCTGAACGATCTCGCCAAGAAGTTCACGAATAAACCGAAATTCATTGCGAATGATTCGTGAATTTCGGCTGCGATCGCCCCTCTGCTGCGTCTGATCTGCGTTGCCAGCACGTCTTTGATCCTCAACGGGTGCTGCGCACCCGCCTGCGGTCAAAGACGCACTGTCGCCTTGCCAGACTTGCATTTGAGCAATCTCGCAATGAAGTTCATGAATAATCCGGAATCTAATTTCGAATTGTTTTTGAACTTCGGCTGCGATTGTCCAGCTGCTTCGTCTGAGCTGCGTCGCCTGTCCGACTTTGATCCTCAACGGGTGTTGTACACCCGCCTGCGGTCAAAGACGAACCGGCTCCTTGTCAGGCTTGTGTTTGAACGATCTCGCCAAGAAGTTCACGAGTAATCCCGAATTTTAGGCCCAGATTATTTGAGTTTCAGCTGCGATTGCCCATCGGCTTCGTCTGAAGTATTCAAGAATACAAAAATAAATATCCCAAAAGCGGGCGCCCCAAACGTAACGCTTACCTAATAGACAACGGCTCCTTTGTGTATCGTTCCCCACAAAGGAGCCGTTTTTATTTATTTCGAAAATATTTAGTTAGATTTTGAATCTAAGGGACATGGCTTAGGTAAGACCAGAAGCAAAAAACAAAAACCTCGATCAGTCCCAAAAATTTCATTCTCAAGAGTCTTTCAACCACCGCGCCTTTCCGGGAGTTTATCTTTCGGGGGGGCGTTTTTTTATGTCTTGTTTCAACCGGAAAAAATCTTTTCTAAATCACCTGTTATGCATTTTCAAAACTCTACATGGTGAACCTTGAGAGGGGAGGGGGATGTTCCCAGCCTCAATAATTTGATGTTCTTCTCCTGAAAGGTTTTCCCATGTTAAGTTTTCGATCTTCATTCAATCGAATTTTACATTTCACTTTCTTAATGGGCTTTTTAGTTACCTCTGATTTTGTTGCGGCTCAGTCCAATTTTTCTCGTGGTGATATCGATGGCAACACTCGAATCGAAATCACTGATCCCATTCTGACTTTAGATTACTCGATCTTAGGTCGCTACACCCCGCCTTGTTTGGATTCGGCGGATGCCAATGATGATGGTCGTGTCGATATCAGTGACACGGTTTTCTTGCTCGGTTATATCTTTAGAGGAACTGCCGCTCCGCCTCCTCCACACGAAACTTGTGATGAAGATCCCACTGAAGATGGTTTGAGTTGTGAAGAGTACGATTTATGCCCTCAGGAATCTTCTCACGTCACTATTTTAGGGAGCATTTGGGACATCAATGGCGACGGTATCGCTGAAGTCGTTGTTAATGTAGCTGGGCAGGAAGTTGTTAGTGATGGTTTTGGAAATTTCATTTGTAGAGTCGAACGGGGAGGGGATCACGGTGGTTGGATTGAAATTGGCAGTCTTCAATCTTCTGTCGGTCGATCCTCGAATCAAACTTCGATACAAATTAATGAGAATCAAGACGTTTACCGAGCTGTTCTCACTTTACTTGAAGTTGATGCTTCAATCACCCTTGCGGATGCGAGTGAAGAAGTGAATCTCGAAATTGAAGGGAATCACGGCGAACAGGGTCTTCTCCATATTCCTCCTCATGCAATTCCAGCCGCAGGCCCTATTGGGATTGAAGTTACTCTCTTAGATCCAACAACCGATGAGATCAAAGGAACTCCCGGAAGAACATTAGAAGCTGAAATCGATCCTTCTTCTGAAAACAACTTCAGTTCACGAGGCTTGTTGAAGAGTTTTGGAATGATGGAAGTCAAAATTGTTGAACTCAACAGCGGTGAAGAAATTCACGATCTGAACGAACCTGCGATGATTCAACAAAAAGTTCCCGATGCCTTAGTCGACAGTGTGAATGATGGCGACACCATTCCTATGTGGCACTTTGATGTCGAGAAAAATCTTTGGATTGAAGAAGGGCTGGGTGAAGTTTTCGATAATGATGGAACTCTTTGGACTCGCGCAGAAGTGACTCACTTTTCTTGGTGGAATTGGGATCAACTTCAAGAGTTAACCTGTTTATTTGTTCAATTGCATTTTCCAAGCACTTGGAATTTTACTCCAACCGTCGGTGTAGAAGGTGTCAACTATCAGGGAGCCTTCGCTGGTATTCCTGGGCCGAATCCAGGGCAATACTCTCTTCCTCTTCCCGTTGATCCAACCCAAAATTTAGTATCACGATTAGTGGTAGAAGATCTCAATGGAACTTTTTATTACTTAGAAGAAGTTTCGACCGGAAACTTTGAATTAACAACGAATCCCAATATTGCTTTTACCTACACCAGTCCGTTGACGGGTACTGCAAATTACAATGGTAACTTGACCGGCTGTTCTGAGATTCCTCCCTATGAGGTGCATGCTAATAACGTCCAAATTCCACCTGCAATTTTCATCTCGAACACTTGTAGGCAAAACGATGGCACTGTAGACCTCCAGGGCAATTACATTCTCTTTAGTGGATCTACAGCAACTTTCGTTTGGACGAGTACCGGAGGAACTTTCGACGACCCAAACGTTGCAAATCCGACTTTTACTTACACCTCCGCCGGTTTTGATCCTGTCGATGTTACATTTACATTGACTGATTCCACGGGAGCTTCTTACTCTCACACAACTCAACTCTATCCCAATGATTACTGCCCCAGTCCTTTCCCCAGAGGAGATGTGAATCAAGACGGAGAGCGTTCAGTCAGTGACGCGGTTGAGCTTCTCAATTCCCTTGGGTTGAAGACCGTTGAGGGTGTTTCACTTCCTGAAACTTGTGAAGATCTTGAGCCCAGTGGAGCACCGGGATATGCACTACCTTGTGACGATCAAGCTGACGTCAATAATGATGGAATTGTTGATTGTCAAGATGCGATCGATCTCTTGGACTTCTTGTTCTTGGGAGAGTTCGTCATCAGCCCACCCGGTGCTAATTGTTAAATCAATTAGCAATTCTGCCTGTAGGGGCGTCCCTTGCGGGCGCCCGATCCCTAAAATGAAATTAAATATGAGGTGTCGGTTCCGTTTAGGGAAAAGGGCTGGTGCAAGACCAGCCCCTACAGGGAGGTGACGGTAGTTTATGTAAGAGGGTAGATTCGGAATCGGAATCACGCAAGCAGAAGCTTAGGGAAATAATCTGCACTATTAAAGCTACGAAACTGAACGCCGCGCTTTTTCGATCGATTCGATTGGGAAGGCGCGGTTTTCTTGGGTATCTAAACAAGTTCCCGTTAAATAAACTTTGGCTCCGCGCCTTAAAACAGTGTCGGGAATGAGCGAGCGTTCGGGATTGATATAGGAGCTATCGAGATGGATATCGATTTTCCAATTTTGCCGAACGGCTTGATGGAGGAAGGCCGGTATTTCACCAGAGTTATCGCTGACCCACTGGTGCTCAATATTTCGATCGGGTTGTGAATCTAAGGTCGATTCTGCTTTTGTAATCCGTTCTCGTTGATCGAAGACGGGAGTCGAGTCTAAAAAATTATGGCAGTAAAGTTGAATGTCTTGAAGATTTCGGCTCAACCTTCTGAGCTTGGCATCAAAGTCGTGACTTTCAGTGGCAAATTCGAGATCTTCATCCAGCTCTTTAGAATCGAGTTTCAATCCTTCTTCATTTAAGATTCTTGAAACCTTTTCTAATGTCACATTTTCAGGAATTAAATACAGGCCCTCGCCTAAACTCTTAGCTCCAACTTTTTCGGCAGCATTTTTGAGAGCCTCGATTTGGGCATCCCCGTTTTGATCCTCAGGAAGGCTGATGACAGATCCGCGCTCGCAATTCAATACGGTGATGTTTTGAATCCAGCCATCGATCGTTCTTAAGACGTTGTCAGGGATCTCATAGGAAGAGCATGCCTTTATCCGTTCTTTCCAATCGTCTTTTGAAATGAGTTCACGAGTGAAGACTCGTTTGACATGCTCTTTTTCGATGACGTATCGACAAAGTTCATCGACAACCTCTAATCTTCCCAAGCTTCCAATTTCTAAATGAGTTTCAGCGGGGGCTGTCAATGGAACTAAGATTTCTAAGTTAGGTTGGATGATGGCTTGAGCCAGTGGTTGCGGCGGTGCTTCCTCCTCATCATCTTTTTTACGCTTCTTTTTGCTTTCAATTATTTTTGATAAGGCCGTTTCTCCGATATCACTCAATTTAAACCAAAGGGTCTCGCCTCTTTTTGAGTACTCTAGTAATCCTAGCCATACGAGCTCACAAGTTCTTGCGAAAGTAAACTGAGTGGCTCGGTCACTTGAATCTTCATCTTTAACCTGCGGACCTTCGTCCATAGAGAAGAGTTCAGCCGTTCGGAGGAGTCTACGATCTTCGATCCAGCCTCCAGGAAGATCGTTTTTCCAAGCTTGAGCCAGATACAATAGGGCTAAGCTGATCGGTGATTTACTCGTTGAGGATAATAAAAGCTGTAAGGCTAAATCAGCTGGATTGTTTTTGAGTTTTTGGAATTCAAAGGTGCTGTTTGTACAGAGGTGGTTGTCGGAACTGATCCCTAAGATGTTGAGTTTGACTAAGGATTGAAGTAAGTACTCAAAGGGGAGTTCTTTGCCGTTTAGGGTTAGGTTTTTAAATAAACTGTTACCTTTTACTTTATCCCTCTGATGGATGTCTCCATTCTTAGTCACACGAACGGCATGGCTACGAGTATGGTTGACTCCCAAACTCAATATCGTACCTAAGGGAATCACAGCATCAGAAGAGGGCGAATCTTCTTCGTAGCGACTTCTTCTCAGTTGATCGATAGGTTCCTGAAGGAGAAATTTGGCGTAGGGCTGAATGGCTAAGCATGGCATGTCTCCATGCAAAGTAGCCGTGATCAATCCTGCTGATCGGAGCACCAAAAAAGCAGGCGTTAAATCCTCTTCCGCCATCTCCGTCATTCCACTCATGTAACTTCCCGGAGGATGAACATCTCCGAGTTCAAGCAATCGAAGAAGTAGGATCCAGGCGTTCTCAGATTGACTTTTTAAAAACTGTTCTAAGGCCTCAGCCGTCGCTAAATGTTCGACAATAATCGAGGCAGCTTGATCGGGGTCTTCATCGGTGAGCTCAACCTCTAAGGATTCAGCTAATTCTTCTAAACCATCATCGTCGAAATGATCTTCGAGGTAGGCTTGGTAGATTTCTCTCGCTCGTTCTTGAGTGATGCTCATGGCCCGCGGTCCTCCAAAGAGTATCGATAACCCTGTTCGGCGAGGAAGCGCTGTCTCAAAACGGCAAAATCTTGTTCAACGGTGTCACGACTGACTAAGGTATAGAAAATACTGTCTCGATCTTTAGGTCGAAGCAGGCGGCCCAGTCTTTGAGCTTCTTCTTGGCGGGATCCGAAGCTTCCCGAGACTTGAATGCCCACATTCGCCGACGGCAAATCGATGGCGAAGTTGGCCACTCGAGAAACGACTAAGACGTTGATGCGCCCTTCCCGAAAATCAGTGAAGTGTTTTTCGCGTTTGGGGGATGGCATCGACCCGTCGATAAGAGGGGCCTTGATCGTTCTCGAGATCTTTTTTAACTGATCTACGTATTGCCCGATGATCAAGACATGATCGTCTTGATGGTCACGAAGAAGGTCTTGAATCACTTGGAGCTTCTCCGTGTTTTCACTGGCGATGCGAAATTTTTTCCTCTTGCTGGCTTCTAAGTATTCTGTTCGAGATTCAGAATTCATTCCTACTCGTATTTCGAAACAGTAAGCACTCGCGATGAATTCTCTCTTCTCAAGAATCTTCCAAGGCACGTCATATTTTTTAGGGCCGATGAGTCCGAAAACTTCAGCTTCACGATGGTCTTCTCGAACTAACGTGGCGGTGAGTCCTAACCGCCTCACTCCCTGAATGCCCGAAGTAAACCGAAACATAGGAGCAGGAAGCAAGTGCACTTCGTCGTAGATCAACAAGCCCCATGGCTGTCGTGACAGATGCTCTAAATGAGTGAAAGGACTGGTACGGTTCTTCCGATGCGTGACAACTTGATAGGTACTGACAGTGACCGGGCGAACGTTTTTAACTTCCCCCGTGTATTCCCCGACTTGTTCTTCGGTGAGATCGGTCTTATCTAAGATCTCTCTGATCCATTGACGCACTGCGACCGTTCCCGAGGTTAAGATCAAAGTGTGTGCTTGAACTTTAGCCATCGCGGCTAATGCGACGATCGTTTTACCTGCTCCACAGGGGAGTACGATCACCCCGTGACCCCCCTTTTCCGATCCGGCTTGGAAGAAGACTTCAGCGGCTTCGTCTTGATAGTCTCGGAGTTGAAAGGGCTCTCCTGACAGGCTGGGGTTTCTGAGGCCGATCTCTAAACTTTCTCCTTCGTCGTAGCCCGCTCGATCTTCAACCGGAAAACCCAGTTTGGCGAGTTCCCATTTGAGCTCGCCTCGAAAGTGAGTCTGCATTGAAAACAGGCCCGGCTCGTCGAGAGGTTTCAAATGTTGAGCGATCAACTTGATATGGATGACCTCTGCTTCTAAATACGGATCTTCAAAGCGGAGGAACAACAAATCGGGTCGACCCGAGGGTTCGAGGATGATCTTCCCCCAGCGACCCATGTAGGTATCGATGTCATCGATGAGGTTCGCAGGAATCCCGAATCGGGCGTGACGGCCGAGGTCGATTTTGACATCTTCGGCAGAAATCCCCTGCGCAGCGGCATTCCAGAGGGAAATTGGCGACAAGCTGTAAGTATGGACGTGCTCGGGAGCCTTCACCAGCTCGCAGAATTTGGCGATGGAATTCCGTGCATCTTCGTATTTTGGATTATGGACATCGAGTAACAAAGTCTTGTCATGGAGGATGGTAATAGGCAGATCTTCAGCCTCCTGCGGGCTGGGATTCGCTTGACCATCTCCTGAGACCATTTTTTCCGATGTCATAAATCTAAACTATTTTGAACTTTCTGAATATCAATGTTGGGTATAGGCCCAGACGGCTCCCAGGTTCTTTAGGGGGATCCTCGACAGTATATCCACTCCTGACTTCCCTTCAATCGGCTTTAGCTACATCAGTCTGACTTCCAGATTACGAAAATTTTGACTAGCCGGTTTAGATTTCCCCTCTTAGAACTTGTGAGAATTGAAAAATCCCTTAGCAAGCCCGGAGCGTCAGCGACGGGATCTCATCGCATGGAAATCCCTCTATGATTTACGTTTAAGAAAAGCTGAGGCATTTAAACGGTATTCTCAAAACGCTGAAACATCCGTTTCAACCTGATCCCGTCGCTGACGCTCCGGGCTAGTTAAATCATGCGGCTTAAGAGTTGTTTTTGAATTTTAGATCGAGGGAAAACCAAAACTACACAACCCTTGAGGATGACCCAGGGTAGATCGACTCATGAGAATAATTACCAAAATACTTGTCTCAGGGTTTGCACATCTCGTATGGGAAGCTAAAATCCCGCTACTTGCGCCTCTGTTTTGAGGCAAAATTCGGCAATCTTGCGAAACTCGGCAAGTACCCGAATTGACGGAATGATGTAAGGTGCCCTTGGGTACTGTCTGAGATCCTCGAATGCATCCCCAATCTCGTGGTTTGCAATGACGGATCTTTTTTCTTAAACGCTGAGACAAGCAGATATTGAAATGACTACTGCTCCTTCGGCCTCCGACCTCGAATCGGCCAACACTTCTAATCCTGACGACGATAGCCTCGGAACTCAAGCTGAGATCGAAAACCTCGGTCCTTGTAAACTCAAGGTCACCGCGGTGGTATCAAAAGAGAAAGTCGGTGAGCTTTTAGATAAGAATTACAAAGATCTTATCAGCAGCTTATCTCTGCCCGGTTTTCGTCGCGGAAAAGTTCCTAGACAACTCGTTGAAAAACGATACGGCGAAGAAGTTGAAAAAGACCTGAAGGAAGCATTACTCAACGACTCATTTTCAGAAGTTATTGAAGAGAAAGATCTCAAAGTTGTCGGTAAGCCCGATTTCGGCGATGTCGAATTCAATAAAGAAGAAGATTTCAAATATGAAGTCGAAGTGGAAGTGAGCCCTGAATTTGAGATTGAGAAATACAAATTCATCGAAGTTGAAAAAGAAGATGTCACCGTTAGCGATGACGATATCAATGAAGAAGTCGACAAACTGCTAAAAGACCGCGGTGCTCTTGCTCCCGTCGAGCTTGCCGATGCGGGTGAAGATGACTACTACTACGGAACTTTAAACTTTGTGGCTGACGGCGAGAATCTTACTGAAGAACCCGCCCAAACCATGTTTAAAGCTTCTGACAGCGACATCAACAACATCAAGGTCGAGGGAATTAAAGACAAAGTTTCCGGTCTCACCGAAGAAACTACGATCACCTTTGAAAATGTTGAAATCGACGAAAAGTATTACCTCGAAGAAGTTAAAGGTAAGACTGTCAATTTAGAACTCACCGTTCAAGACGCGAAAACTCACAAGCCCGCAGAGATGAACGAAGAGTTCCTTAAGAAATTTGAAGTTGAAACGGAAGACGAACTTCGAACCAAGATTCGAGAATCTTTAGAAACTCGGGCTGAAGTCGAATCGAAGCGTAAGATCGAGACGGCCGTTTTAGATAAGATCGAAGCGTCGGTCGATTTTGAAGTTCCTGAAGGTGTCCTCGACAACGCAAGAGAATCCGCAAAGGCTCGCACGCGAATGCAATTGATGGAGATCGGTCGAGGGAAAGAATTTATCGACGAAGAGCTCAAGAAGCTCGAAACCGATGAGAACGAAGCTCAGCTTAAGAAAGATTTAAAGCTCTACTTCATCCTCGAAAAAATCGCTGATCTCGAAAAGATTTTTGCCACTGAAGAAGATATTCAGCGTCGCTTGATGGCCTTGAGTCAAATGTATGGTGTCGGCCCCGAAGAATTAGCTCAACAGCTTTATCAGATGGGTCAGTTCGATCAAATCAGAATTGAAATCCGCCACGACAAGGTCCGAGAATTTTTGCGTGATAAAGCAAAAATTACCAATGAGGAACCTGCGATAAAAGCGGCTTCTTCAGAGGAAGACGCCCAAGAATCTGATTCTGAGGCATCAGAGGAATAATCGGTTCTCGTTCAGAGTCCACGGTCTGGAAACCCTGTGCTTTAAGCCTGGAGCCCCATGTTGAGGGGATGCTCTGCGCATCTGGCCTCGATTTGTAGCTTTTTCAGAGTCTTTCCAGGGCCATTTTTTGGGGAGGGGACAAACACCCCTAGATGGTGTTCTGAGCATAAATATCTTTAATCCCATCCTGGCGAAAGGTTGGAATTAGAGTTATATGAATTTATGGGAACTTTTCTTGGATCTGAGGGAATTCAGATAACGACCTCCAGATAAAGAGAAGACAAAGCCCTTCAGGACCACGCCTCAGAAGCCGAGTCATCAGTATCAGATCTCGGTTCGCCGAGAGTTCGTCATTCAATCCAATTGAAACAGCCTACTGAGTGAGAGAATTGAACATGCATTCAAGCGACGACCAAGAAGGATTCATGCAGAACAATCTTGTTCCCATCGTCATTGAAAAGACAGGACGAGGGGAGAGGTCTTACGACATCTACTCCCGCCTGCTGAAAGATCGTATTATTTTTATTGGTCCGGTGATCGACGATTACACTTCCTCTCTCGTCATCGCCCAGATTCTGTTTTTGATGAGCGAAAACAAGAATCAAGACATCAATATTTATATCAACTCTCCTGGTGGCTCGGTCACCTCGGGATTGGCAATTTACGATACGATGCAGTTTGTTCCCTGTGATATCGCAACTTACTGTATTGGCCAAGCCGCCAGTATGGGTGCGATCCTTCTCTGTGCCGGAACCAAAGGTAAGCGTCACGCTTTACCCAATTCACGAATCATGATTCACCAACCTTGGGGAGGAACTCAAGGAACGGCTGAAGACATTCATATTCAGGCCCAAGAGATCAAACGTAACAAGCAAACCCTCACGAATATCATCGCCAAGCATACCGGAAGAGAATACGAAGATGTTGAACGCGATAGCGATCGCGACTTCTTCATGTCTCCCGGTCAAGCCTTAGAGTATGGTTTGGTTGATGAAGTGATCGAATCCCTCCGTCGTGAGTCAGAAGAATCATAGAAACTCTTCTTTTAAGAGCTTCGTTTAAATTAAAAGCCTCAATGCTCCCCGAGCATTGAGGCTTTTTTTATGTTACGAGACGTATAACCCTGTAGCCGAATTTGTAAATATTTGGCCAGCTAACGTATTCAGCCAAACTTTGACAAGTTCGGCTACGGGATTCTATTCGACTTCATAGTGATCATTATCCTGTAGCGCCACCCCTCGTGGGTGGCCTTGCTTTAGAATAATTTTGAACCTTAAAAACTGAATCCGCTTTAGTGCGAAGGCCTGGGGCAAGCCCAGGCGCTACAGAAGTGATAATTCCTTTTTCATTAATATCAGGGATTTGAAATCCCATTAACTAGCCCGAAGCGCTAACGAGGGGATTGTAACGTTCAATTGAAAATCAATCGCTTTGAACCTACGTTTCGTGGGGATGACTCAGTACCGCTAATGGTGAACTTTAAAGTCGAATTATTCTTTCAACCCCTCGCTAGCGCTTCGGGCTTACTAAGTGATTTTTAAATTTCTTCCGAATCTTAGGTTTGGGGTGGGACTTTAACTTTAGAGTCGCCTTTAAATCATGAGCTTGTTTCAATTTTGGGCCGCGGCGCGGTTGATACTCGACTAAGAGAAATCCCGAACACATCTGAACACCCACCTGGAGATCATTTTTCTGGCTAAAATCATCGAATCTGACTCTGCCTAAATGGGATTTTAGCTGTTACAATTCAGTTGCCCGAGAAAGTGAAGAGACTGGGGCCAGTTACATTTTGGCCTGTATCATTTCGGCCAGTAACATTCAGCATGAATTAAATCAAAATCAAAGACATCCCTTGGATTAAAGGATAATCGATGGCAAAGAATCGAGGGTCAAGAGGTGGTGGTGGAAGTGCCAAACGTTGTTCGTTCTGTGATAGTACGGAACACGACGTTGAGAAGCTCATCGCCGGTCGACCTAGCATTTACATTTGCAACCGTTGCGTGGATATTTGTCACGCCATTTTAAAAGAAGACGCACAGTCTGAGGCAGAGCCACCTTTAGGCCTCGATCAAATTCCACCACCCAGTGAAATCAAGTCCGAGCTGGATAAGTGGGTGATCGGTCAAGATCTCGCAAAACGAGTTCTCTCCGTCGCGGTGCATAATCACTACAAGCGTCTTCACATGAAAGACCGTGTAGATACGGATGTTGTCGTCGAGAAATCAAATGTCTTACTGATCGGGCCGACCGGTTGTGGAAAGACGGCCTTGGCGAGAACTTTGGCTCGATTCTTAAATGTTCCCTTTGCCATCGGTGATGCCACCACGTTGACCGAAGCCGGATATGTTGGTGAAGATGTCGAAAACTTAATCCTCAAGCTTCTCCAATCTGCCGATTACGACATTGAACGAGCGGAGCAGGGAATTATCTTCATCGATGAGATCGACAAAATTTCGAAGGCGACTCAAAACGTTTCGATCACTCGTGATGTTTCCGGAGAAGGGGTTCAGCAAAGTCTCTTAAAGATTCTTGAAGGAACCACTGCCAATGTTCCCCCTCAGGGAGGAAGAAAACACCCCGAGCAACAGTACATTCAAGTCGACACCTCGAACATCCTCTTCATCTGTGGAGGAACGTTTACGGGTTTAGAAGAGATCGTCGCTAATCGCATCGGTCAGACCTTGATCGGATTTTCTCCGGTATTCGGTGAAAGCGATTTTAATGATATCGAGAAGCGGAAAGAATTGATGCGTCAGGCAGAGGTCGAAGACCTCGTTAAGTTTGGGCTCATTCCTGAATTCTTAGGAAGATTGCCTGTCTTTACCACCATCGATCCGCTGTCTGCTTCTGATCTCGTTCGAATTTTGCTGGAACCCAAAGATTCGATCGTTAAGCAGTACCAAGAACTCTTCAGAATTTCGGGATCTAAGCTGACCTTCACCGAAGGCGCCCTCAAGATGCTCGCGGAGAAAGCCCGAGCTCGGGGGACGGGAGCCCGGGGTTTGCGTTCTGTCTTAGAGGAAGTCATGTTGGACATCCTCTATGAATTCCCCGAACAGCAGGACCTTGAAGAATACATCGTCACGGTTTCAACCGTGAAAAATAGAACCTTCAAAAGCGGGAAGAAGATTTACAAAAAACCCGAGATTAAAGAGAAAAGTTCTGGCTCAAGTTCTACTCCTCCCAAGGGAGGAAAAAAGAAGGGCTCGAATAAGAAAGAGCGCGAGAGCGCTTAATGGCTTTGAGGCGTAACCCCCAAAATCCCCCTTAGCTAGCCCGAAGCTTTAGCGAGGGATTATGGAGTGCTAACTGACTTAAAAATCGATTAACCCAAAAAATTCACAGCCTCGTAGTGTAGATTTAAGCCTAGTGATACTTAAAACAACGTATCGTCCCCTCACTTACGCTTCGGGCTAGCTAAGGTTTTTTTGTTTCAATCGGCTTGAACCAACTTTTATCAAGATTTAGGACGACGTTAAGTGCTATCGACATAAGGGCTTAGGGGCCAGCTTGAAGCCCCTCCCTCCCCTTGAAGATCTCGACATAATTTGTTTTGCATCTTCGACTTAGGAGGATATATTTTAGACCCTTTGCCCCTTAGCCGAAGAACGTTCGCTGAAGGGGGTTCTATCATCCTTTAAGTTTCGAAACCGTTGACCCCGGCTCGAGGCTAAAAACAAATTAGAGGTCACTATGAAACAAGATATTCACCCTAAGTACGTTGACTGCACCGTTACCTGTGGTTGTGGTAACACGTTCCAAACTCGCTCAGCCACACCCAAGTTAACGGTAGAGATCTGTTCAGCTTGCCATCCTTTCTATTCGGGTAAGCAACGTTTTGTCGATACCGAAGGTCGCGTTGAGAAATTCAAGCAACGCTTTAAGTGGGATGCCACGGCTAAAGACGAAGCAGCGAAAAAGAAAAAGAAAGCTTCCAAGCACGACGTTCAATTCCAAACGGCTACCAAGCTTCCTTCTAAGAAAAAGAAAGCCGCTATCGACCCCAGTGAGAAGTTTGATATGACTCAAATGGGTAAAAAAGGTGGTCGCCGTGGTGGCGGTGGTGGAGGAAAGAAATAACACTTTCTTTCTTTCCCTTCGAAGAAATCAATTGAGCCAATCCAGTCTTCAACGAGTGGATTGGCTTTTTTTATCTTTATGATTCCCGTCCCAAGGTTGAAATCCTAACTATTCCTGTCAAGCTATTGCCATGAGCAAAGTATTACCTCCCTTAGTTGAGCAAAAGCTCCATCATTTCGCTCACCGCGCTCGTGAGCTTGAGCAATTGATGTCGAGTCCAGAGATCGCCTCTGATTCTCAAGCCATCCTGGCCCACGGTAAAGAATTGGGCACTCTACACCGCCCGGTGACTTTATACGGGGAGTATAAGAAATCGGTTGAGGCCATAGCAGAGAACGAGTCGATCGCTAAAGATAGCTCTGAAGATCCTGAATTGCGGGAATTAGCGAAGGAGGAACTCAAGGAGCTAGAAACGAAGATCGATGACCTCGTCGACAATCTGATCGATCTCGTTCTTGTCGACGACAAAAATGCATCGAAGAATGTCATCGTAGAAATTCGTGCAGGGACCGGGGGTGATGAAGCAGCTTTATTCGTCGCTGACTTATTTAGAATGTATTCGCGCTTTGCCGATAAGAATGGCTGGAGAGTCGACGTTTTAAATTCTTCTCCCACCGCGCTCAAGGGCTTTAAGGAAATTATGTTTTCCTTGGCTGGAGATTCGGTCGGTCGAGATATGCGTTACGAGATGGGCGGCCACCGAGTACAACGCGTTCCCGAAACAGAAAGCCAGGGAAGAATCCATACTTCGGCGGTGACGGTCGCGGTGATGCCGGAGGCGGAAGAAGTCGATGTGGATGTGAATGATAACGACATCGAAATCGACTACTTCAGGGCGAGTGGCCCCGGGGGCCAGAAGGTTAATAAAACCAGTTCAGCGGTTCGAATGAAGCATATTCCCACGGGTTTAGTGGTGAGCATTCAAGACGAATCGTCCCAGCATAAAAACAGAGCCAAGGCGATGAAAGTTTTGCGTTCGCGCCTTTATGATCTATACGAACGGGAAAGAGCCTCAAAGGAACGAGATCTTAGACGAGGTCAAATTGGTTCTGGTGACCGAAATCAACGCATTCGAACTTATAACTTCCCTCAAAACCGAGTGACCGACCATCGCATCAGCGAAAACTTTAATTTGGATAAAGTTTTGATCGAAGGTGACCTCAGTAAGGTGCTCGAAATCCTTCGCGGACACGACCGAGAAGAACAACTTAAGAATCTTTAAGTCTGAAGTTGCGAGCGGGCCAGCGAGGGTTTAAAAAGTAAAAGCGATTCATCGCTTGAGTTATCTATTTGGTTTTTATTTCAACTGTCGTTCTCTCAAGCTGCTCTCTTTCTCACTTTTGTCCACCCATCGGAGTAAATGATCCAGCCACCAGCAGAAACCCCTCAAGAGTCTTCTCAAAAACCTCCACAGAAACCGGCGTCATCCGATACTGCAATCTGGACGGTTGGAGATCTGCTGAAATGGACAGAAGAAAAGTTTAAAGCCTTAAATTTAGATTCTCCTCGTCTCGATGCCGAGCTCTTACTCGCTGAAGCGATGGGCATTCAACGTTTAGAGCTCTATACTGGCTATACTCAAATTGTCGAAGAGCACGAGCGTGCTCAATTTAAAACCCTCATCACTCGACGTAGTCGCCACGAACCTATCGCCTACATTTTAGGTCGAAAAGAATTCTTCTCCCTCCCCTTCGAAGTGAACTCTCAGGTCTTGATACCCCGCCCCGAAACGGAGCATTTGGTAGAAAGAGTTTTAGAACACTTCAATCCTAAGCCGATTCCAAAAGACTTGCTAGAGGAAGACGATCCACAAGAAGAGCTTCCCGATTACGATGAGTTGGAAGAAAACTCACTGACTAGAGAAGATTCCTTAAAAGAAGAAGGTTCTGAAGATTCAGTCCAGTCAGCAACAGATGTTTCAGTAGAACCAATTGAAGATGAACCGAAAGAGCCGATTCAACTTTTAGATCTGGGTACAGGCAGCGGCATCATCGCGATTACTCTCGCCGTTCACTTAAAGCACGCTTCGGTGGTGGCAACGGATATTTCAGAAGAGTCTCTCCGAGTGGCCCAACGTAATGTTGCTTTGAATGAGGTTACCGACCAAGTTTCCCTTTATCAGGGGGATCTGTTTCAAGCCTTGCCGCAAAACATTCAGCCCTTCGATGCCATCATTAGTAATCCGCCCTATATTGCACCCAGTGAAGAAGCTTCATTGATGCCCGATGTGCGTAATCATGAGCCGTCTTTAGCTCTTATCGATCGCCGAAGTCAGGATGGATTAAGCTATTACCGTGAGATCATCCAAAAGGCGCCCCAATTCTTAAAGCCGGGAGGGCTCTTAGCATTTGAAGTGGGTGAAACTCAGGCTCAGCAAGTGAAGGCGCTTCTACAACAAGCGGGTATGAAGGAAGTCGGTGTTGAATTGGATCTCGCTCAGATTCCAAGGGTGGTGTGGGCACAGTATTGATGGTCGCTTCGCTCCATCGTGCAGGTTCGCCTGCGGCTCACGCACTCCCTGAAGGAAGAGAAATCACTTTAAAGCGTCTTAGAAGGTTTAAATTGTATTAACTTTAAAGTTGGCTTCGCCCTTTCTTGCCAGGTACTGATCCCTCGCTAAAGCTTCGGGCTTGTGAGGGTGGTGATTTCAATACTGCCCTTTATGTGGCTTGTGTGAATACCCCTATAAATAAATTATGTTTTGAAGTTAATTTGCGCCTTCCAAGCCCGAAGCTTTAGCGAGGGATAAATTAAATGCGTATTAGATTTTAATTATTTAATCCCTTCTTAATTAGCCCGAAGCGCTAGCGAGGGTATCTTTTTCAATTAAGCCTTTCCCACCCCAATGACCTAAACCGACGCACGTTGCAAGCGAACTAAAATAACGCCATGCTTGCACTTGCGCTTAAGATCGATAGAATCATAGGTGTGATAGAGAGTAGTGAATTAAGCCGGCAATCTGAATCATTCATTTCGTGCCGGCGACCTAGCGAAGCCTAGGAATCCCAGTGAGATTAAGACTGGGGGATTCAATCTCCGGGCAATCCCCAAGATCTACCGGTGAAGAGAAGTGCGGTAAATAAAAGTGGAAAAGATCATCATCGAGGGTGGATACCCTCTCAATGGCACGGTCAAAGTCAACGGCGCAAAAAATGCAGCGCTTCCCATCCTATTCGCAACGATTCTTGCGGAAGGCCGTTGTACTCTTAAGAATGTTCCTTATCTGCGCGATGTGCACAACGTTGCTCTAATCCTCAATGAATTGGGAATGAGTTTCGAAAAGCATGACGATGGAACAATCGAGGTCGATACGATCGACCCTGTGCCCTACACCGCTCCTTACGATCTTGTCAGCAAAATGCGCGCTTCGATCTGTGCGCTCGGACCCCTCTTAGCCCGAAGAAAACGAGCTCGAGTGTCTCTCCCCGGTGGTTGTGTCTTTGGGTACCGACCCGTCGATCTCCACTTAAAAGGATTAAAAGCACTCGGAGCTAAGATCCATAACGAGCACGGTTACATTGTGGTTGAGGCTGAAAAGCTTCACGGTGCTTACATTTATTTGGGAGGCCCTTTCGGTTCCACTGTATTGGGAACCGCCAATGTGATGATGGCTGCCGTATTGGCTGAAGGCCGAACGGTGATTGAAGCTGCCGCTTGCGAGCCTGAAATTGCTGATCTGGCCAATTTCTTAAAAGCGATGGGGGCGAAGATCAAAGGGGGCGGTACTCCCCGAATTGAAATCGAAGGTGTCGAGGAGCTTCGTGGCTGTGATTACTCCGTGATCAATGACCGCATCGAAGCGGGTACCTTTTTAATAGCGGGGGCGATGTGTGAGGGTGAAGTCACGGTGGATGGTGCTCGTATCGATCACCTTTCAGCCCTGATCGACACGCTTCAGCAAATGGAAGTCAGGATTTCTGTCGAGGAAGACCGAGTTCGAGTCTGGGGTAATCCTCGGCCCAAGCCCGTAGAAATCACCACCTTGCCCTACCCGGGATTTCCCACCGATCTACAAGCTCAAATGTGTGCCTATCTGAGTATGGCCGATGGTGTAAGCGTAATCACTGAAAAGATTTACCCCGATCGCTTTATGCATATCGCCGAATTGGCTCGAATGGGAGCAAACATTCGTAAAGAAGGCCCGATGGCGATCATCAATGGAGTTAAGAGCCTCAGTGGAGCTCCCGTTATGGCTTCAGATTTAAGGGCTAGCGCTAGTTTAGTCCTAGCGGGCTTGGTGGCGAGTGGGCAGACCGAAGTCCATCGAATTTACCATTTAGACCGTGGTTACGAACGCATCGAAGAAAGACTCGTCAACTTGGGAGCAAGAATCGAACGCCTCCAGGATGACACGACGATCATGACTCAGCCGGTCGCCTAACCCACTACTTTATATCTTCTAGATCTCTATTCCCTCAATTGGACTTCCCCTATTTCGGGTGCTATGATACTCCGCCTTATTTTCTAGGTGACGGAGATGTTCGTGCTGAACGAGATTGAGCAACTCCTTCATAAATCATAAATTAGTAATACGTTATCAGCTCCCAGCCAACATTAAAATCAGAGGCTCCTCTCTCCTCACTGAATCGAGTTAGCAGTTGAGGAGGATACGTTGAATCATGTTAGAGAACATTTCCCGGCGCTTTGCCGACATCTGGGGTGGACTTCGCGGCAAGAAGCTCACTGAGAACAATATCAAAGAGACCTTACGAGAAATTCGAAAGGCGCTCTTGGAAGCCGATGTGGCTCTCCCCGTAGTTAAAGACTTCTTAAGTAAAGTCGAAGAGCGAGCAGTCGGTGAAGAGGTCATCAAGGGAGTTGACCCCGGCCAGATGTTCATCGATGTGGTGTACCAAGAGCTCATCGCGCTCATGGGGCCGGTCGACACTGAAATCCCCATGGTGAAGCCTGGGCCGACCGTCATCTTGATGGCGGGTCTTCAGGGAAGTGGTAAAACGACGACGTGTGGAAAACTCGCCTACATGCATCGCAAGGATGGGTTAAGGCCCCTTCTTGTTGCAGCGGATGTTCAGCGTCCGGCGGCGATCGAACAACTCAAAGTGTTGGGTAAGCAGATTGGGGTTGAGGTCTACTCTGAAGATGGGGTTGCACCTCCTCAAATTTGTCAGCACGCAGTTAAGAAAGCAAAAGACGAGAACTTCGACCTCGTCATTTTAGATACTGCCGGCCGCCTTCACATCGATGAAGAGATGATGAAAGAGGTCTGTGAGGTCGCGCATTTAACTCAGCCGCATCAGGTCTTCTTGGTCTGTGATGCGATGGTGGGTCAAGATGCCGTTAAGAGTGCGAAAGAGTTCGATAATAGTTTAGAGCTCACTGGGGTCATCCTAACAAAGCTCGACGGAGACGCTCGGGGTGGTGCCGCGCTTTCAGTCAAACATGTCACAGGTAAACCGATTAAGTTCATCGGTGTGGGGGAGAAGATCGAGGGAGGCCTCGAAAAGTTCCGCCCTGAAGGCATGGCTGAACGGATTCTCGGTTACGGAGATGTTCGTTCACTCGTAGAAAAAGCGCGTGAACAAATCTCTGAAGAAGAAGCTGAAGAACTTCAGAAAAAGCTTCTTGAGAAGACGTTCACCTTCGACGACTTCTTGCTTCAGATGCAACGCGTTCGCAAGATGGGGAAATTCAAAGATCTCCTCGGGATGATGCCCGGCATCGGAGCGTATGCGGGTGAGATGGATATCGATGACAAAGACTTCTTGCGCATCGAAGCCATCATTCAGTCGATGAATAAAAAGGAGCGGATGCGTCCTGAAATTCTCAATACGAGCCGTCGAGATCGTATTGCTAAGGGTAGTGGCTGTGAGCGGACTGAAGTTGACGATTTGATCCGTCAGTTCAACACCATGAAAAAGGTGATGGATAAAATGGGGCAACTCGGGGGAGGCAAAGGACCCCTCGGGAAGATCAAGTCCATGATGAATGCCAAAAAGCAAATGGCCGACCTCCCCGGTATGCTCAATAAGTTTGCAGAGGCTGATCCCCAAATGGGCATGAATAAGAAGAAGGGCACGAAGAAGGCTGCTCCCAGTAAGGAAGATCGTTCTAAGAAACGAAAAGAGCAGCGCAAGGCTCGTCGTAAGGGGCGGCGGAAGTAGGGGCTGCCAAATTGAATTGATTTATTCAGCTAAGTCACTGCCAACTGTCACAATGTAGTCATAAAAAAATCCCTGCTACCTTAGTCTAAGGTAGCAGGGATTTTTAACAGTTGCTAAGAAGCGATACGTTTCTTCGGAGAAAGCGAGTCTAATTAAAAAGCGAAAACTTTCGTGTCAGACTACCGAGTTCTTCCTTTCG
>JANQLS010000135.1 GCA_028280485.1 Planctomycetota bacterium | reverse complement strand
CCTTCCTAAAGACTTACAGCGCTCAGTGCTGGGGTCTTTTTTTATGTCACAGTAATGATGGGTTGCCCTATCGGGGCAACCGCGGGAATGTCTTCGATCTTTCAGTTTTTCTTCTTCAATAATTTCAATATTTCTTCATTGTTCCCAGCGATTCTCTCTAATGGAAATCGAGCAATTTCCCCATCCGGCCCTTTAAACTCTGGAACAATATCGGGGTCTGCTCCCGAACTTATCAGCAACTCTATAACTTTTACATTTTTCTTCATAACTGCAAGATAAAGAGGAGTCCTCTGGTTTTTTGGCTTTTCATTTACATTAGAACCATTTTTAACAAGCGTATCTATTACCTTAATATTTCCTTCCTGCACGGCATAATGAAGAGGAGTATACCCAACATTCATTCCTCTGGCTTTTAAATTGAGATCAGCCCCATTGGCGACTAAGAACTCCACCACTTTTACATTGTTCACTTTGATGGCATGAACAATAGGAGGAATCCCACTGGGCCCCAGCTCATTTACCTTTGAATTCTTGATGGCAGCTTTTACCTCTTGCACATCCCCATGGCGACAGAGCGCCCAAAACGGAATTTCAATTTTATGTTTCTTGTATAAATCAAAAAATTCACTTGGACCATCCTCAAGAGAAATCTCTAGCGCATTGCGCTTACTATATCTCAGAAATCTTTCACGTGGATCGGCACCTTTAGATAGAAGTAATTCGCAAATTTCCACTTTAATTAACGTAACGGCTTTAAAGTAAACTTGATTTAATGAACTCTGAACTCCTCTAACGATATCTGGGTTTGTTAACACATCGACAGATTCAATATTTCCTTTAACAATCGCCAGCATCAAAGGTGTATACCTTTTAATTCTCGTTGTCACTGAAGGTCGCGCCCCATTTTTAATTAAAAGTTCGCAAATTTTATGATGATTGAGTCCAGCAGCAAAATGCAGGGCGCTTCTTTTTTGCCGATCTTCCGCATCAATTTCATTCGCATCGGCCCCCTTTCCTAACAACTCTTGGACCGACTGAAGATCTCCATTTTCCACAGCTTCGATTAAACTTTTATAGGATTTTTGATCTTTTTCGGGGCTTAAAAGTTGAATAACCTTTTCATTTCTTCTGATACTCCGGGAGGCAACTTGAAGCGGAGTATGCCCTGCATCATTCCGAATTTCAGGATCGGCACCGTTGTCTAAAAGGAACTGACATATCTCGTATTTTCCAGCTTGAGCAGCATAATGTAGGAACGTCCATGCCTTTAGTTCTTTCAAGTTAATATCACCACCGTCCGCTAGGTACTGACGAATCTCCGTGAACGATCCGCGCGCAACGGCTAGTTGAACTTTACCTGGAATCTTTTTAACTTTTTTTGGTTTAGTGTCTTCCTTCTCTTTAAAACTATCTAATTTTATAACTCTCCCTGTACTGGTCTCCTGCTTAGGGGTGGATGAATTGATTTTTTGTTTTGGTTCTGGATTGTCACCAGATTTTTTTTCACATGCAATTCCAATTAAAAGCAGCAATCCTAAAATACTATATTTGCAATAACGAATAATTAGTCCTCTTTGAACTCGCCCAAACTGGTTCATAAAGATACTCCTAAAGGACTTCGATTGGATTCAATTGGCAAGCTGCAATCTAATATAATAGTTACATCAAACTTTGTTGACTTACTCGATCATCTCACATGATGAGAACAGCTCTGCTCATTTTTCATTTAATTTGAAGTTTGATCCTTAAAACTATTATTAACATCTCTAAATATCATACATTTCATTTGAATTATCTTTCAATCAATATAATTGCTTGTTGGGTTATATTAGTTTCACGACAATGACTTGGATACTCTTCCCAGCATAATGGATTCAAGTAGAGCTGGAACTTGAAATTGATTAAGTAGCCGTAAATTGTTAATTTCTAAGTTTAAGAAATAATGGAGCTAATCCTCTACGAAAACTCTGCCTATCAACTATGTCAAAATCGAACCCAAACCCAATCGACACTTTATTGAAACAGACCATCAACGTCCTTTCCTCCATGCTACATCCAACCGATGTGTTCCTACCAACGGTATTAACCGTGGGAAAGCTTGGGGAGATGAATTTCATTGGGCCGGATGGATCGGTGCCGGAGGAGGAGATTGCGGCGTCTCATTGGACGGCGGTTGAGAGGCTTTATAAGAATGGGGAGATTGTTGGGTTTGCTTTGATTGAGGATACTGAGGTGAAGGATTCGGAAACGGGTGAGAGGATTGAGGTCTTTAAGTTTTCGATTGAGCATACCGGGGAAGAGGCGGTTGGTTTTGTGGCGCCTATTAAACTGGGAGAGAGTGGAAGGCAGTATGCGGAATTGGAGTCGGTAGAGTATGTGGCGCGGGTGATTCGGGAGTAGGATTTAATTGCGCCCTTACAGGGCTTGCATGTAGACAGAATCAAAACCCAGGGCGACGCTTCGCTCTGCCCTGGGCTAGGTTATGACGGGCTTTCAGCCCTTGGCGTATCGTAAGGTTGAGTTTATTCAAATTTCATAATGAACGACCGAGGATAAGAAAATCAAAACAATGGCTTTTAATGAGTTATCCGTTCGAGTTTTCGCTGAATCACAAAATGAGTTCAGTTAGTCAGGAGCCGCCCCGCGGAGCGAGACGACTACTATCGTTAGTTAATTTTTGATGACGAAAATTATAGGCGCTCGATTTCGATCGTCGAAACCACGGGGTCGCCCGTAATGCGTTCGAACTTAAGGTTGAGAAGTCCATCGTTGACTTCGGTTGTGTAGGTCAACCGAGTGAGCGTCGAGAAACCAGCGTCCAAGGGCTTAAAGTTTTTAAGAACGGTTTGACCTTCGAGTGAGATATTGAATTCGGTGGGCTCCAAGTAACTCGAATCGGTTAAAGCGGTAGTCAGGGTGATCTTGTATTTCCCCGGAGGTAAGGGAATTTGGTATTCAGATAAGTGATCCTTTTTAGGGAAGACGCGCTGGCCTTGATAGATTAACTCCCCCTCTGTGCCTTTAAGCTCTCGTTGTTGATAGCGAGGACTTCCGCCCATAAAGAATTTGTCTTTGAGCCACTTAACCGATTGAAGATTTGAATCTGATTTCGCCCCACAATTGATGCGAATTGTTTTCTTTTCTTTTAGAGCCGTTAATAGGTCTATCAAATCGTATTTATAGGTTAAATGATCGCCTGTGAACTCCTCGTCTAAATCAGCAGGCAGCTCTTCTATTAACTTAGCTGCAGTGCGATTCAAGTTCAGCCAATTCACCTTCAACCACTCATTCCATACTCTCTTATTCTCAGGGCGAAGATTTAAATAGGATTTCAATACCTTCTCGGCTTCATCCGAATTATTCGAGGCGATCAAACATTCGGCTAATCGTAATCTGGGTTCAATTTCTACTGACTGATCTTCGATGATTTTCAGATAGACATCCTTTGCTGACTGGTACTGCTGGGCTGACTGAAGCTGACGTGCTTTGTAGTAGGATAGAATGGATGGCTCGAATGAGACAGCATCCTCTTTCAGGGAAGGTCGCAGATTCTCTATTTGAAGGGAAGCTTCGATGGCCCCCAAGGTTAATTCCTTGGGTTGAGCCATTTTAAAATATCGGTCATAGAGTTCGTAAAGAACGGTTTCTTTTAAGCCCTTATGATTTTGAATCAACTCTAAATGCTTAAGAGCGTGATTTAATTGCCCGTTCTTTAAGAAAAATTCGATTTGCGCGTAAACTCCCCTGAAGGGTGAATTCGCAGTAGCATGGGCAGCTAACTGAAAATACTTTTTCGCTTGCTCAGAATCATTCGACTCATCGGCATTTAAAAAAGCTACTACGAGGGTAAACGGAGCGTAAGGATTTGATTTCACCTTGGCCAACTGTGGCTCTAAGACAGAGACTACCTTATCCCATTGCTTCGCGTAGCTTTGATCTTGATCAATATGTTGCAAATAACAAAGGCGCTCGTAAACCCAAGTTTCAAAACCTTTTCTTTCCAGAAAAGCGAGTAAAGACTGAAAGGCTTCCTCGTGTTTCTTCATGTGAATTTGTAACCAAACGAGGTCTTTAGAGATCTTGGAAACCGTAGGTTTCATCTCGAACGCTTTTTTAAATTGATTTTCAGCCTCCTCTAATTTCCCAAGGCGATTTAAGGCAACGCCATGAGCATGATAAAGAGGGAAGTAAGTGTCATACTTCTCAATTGCATTCTGAAGAACCCTGTCAGACTCTTCAAATCGCTCCAGAATATTCAAGACGACTCCCCATAAATAATGGAGCCTTGCTGTTTCGGGAATGTTTTTTAGACTACGTTCGATCGCCGGCAAAGCTCGCTCAGGCCTCCCCCGGTTGATGAGCATTTGAATGAGACTGATATGAGGATTTAAAAAATGACTCTGAGGAGATTTCTCCACCAAGTCCATCGATTGAAGGTAGAGTTTCTCGGCTTCTTCGTATTTGTTTTGCCGAATTCGGACAAAGGCTAACTCGGTATAGGGGCGAGGTAAATGGGGACCTTTTTCAATCGCATCGAGTAATAATCTTTCTGCTTGACTGACGTCTCCATTCCTCAAGTAAGCCCCGGCATATAAACATTGAATATCGATATTATCGGGTTCCAATTCGTGGGCTCGCCTCGCCACTTCGAGGCCCTTGGCATACGTTTTTGGGAAACGAGTTAAGGCAACGGAATAGAACTGATGCGTCCTAGAATCATCGGGATATTTTTTAATCGCCTGGCTGCCAATTTTCATGGCTTCCTCAAATCGACCTTGCAGGATTAAAAAATCGACCTGCAAGCGCATGCGCAACCTTTCATTGTGAAGGCGATCTGCCCACTCCAAAGCCAACTTGTACTCTCTAAAACTTTTATAAAGCGCCGAAATCCAAAGGATGACTTCATCGTGTCGCTCCTGAGTTTCACGAATCATTTCTTTAAAGACTCGCTCTGCGTCATCCTTTTGCTCGTTTTTGTAGTAAGCCAGACCTAAGAGTAATTTAGGTTCGTAGTAATTGGGCCAGAGTGTACTGGCAGTAATGAAGTTTTCGATGGCTTCGGAATATTTTTTGACCTTGGTTAAGGCGATACCCTTACCCATATAAAAATCAATCGAAGAACCTAAATAGGGATCTTTTTTTGTCTCAATATACTGAGTCAGTTGATGGTAGGCATCGACCGCTAAACCCCAATCTTGCTGACTCTCTGCTGTCTTGGCTTGGTACCAGACCGTGCTCCAATGATCGGCTTGGGAGAAATGCGAGCTCAAATTCAAAGAAGTGGAATTCAATTTTCGTTTGAGTTCCAAAGCAGGAATAAAGTTGGGTTGAATCGAAAGAACTTTCTCAATACTTTTACGTGCCAACTCTTCATCTTCAAGCAGGTGCTTCGCTCGAGCGTAATAATAATGGGCTTCCAACTTATCCGGTTGAACTTCAATCGCTTTTTCTAGATGAACGAGACAGGAATTTAACGGACTCAAATCCGATTTGTTAAAGAGAGAATTAAAGTCGACCGCATTGAAGAGATTTTGGGCATCGATAGAACTCGAATTGATCGTACCCGCCGTGTGAGTGAGTTCAGCAAATTTCAAGTGCATCACAGCCTCATCGATATGCCCCTGATAAAGCTTGTCTCTTTCTAAAGCTGTTCTAGAGTAATACCCTAGCGAGAGGGTGATCATCGCAACTAAAAGCAAAATGACGAGGGCCGAAACTCCAATTCGACCTCTACGCTTCCAAACGTAGTTTGAAAATACTTCAAGTTGAGATTGAGGTTGTCCTTCGATCGGATCTCCGCGAACGAAACGTCTCAGGTCTTGAGAGAGAGCTTCCGCAGTTCCGTAACGATCTTTAGAGTCTTTCCGCAAGCACTTGAGAACGATCGTTTCTAAATCGAGAGGAACTCGAGGGTTGATTTTTCTTAAAGGAATGGGGTCTTGCTCAATGATATGAGTGAGAGTCTCTTGGTGATCTTTTCCTCTGAAGGGAGGCCGCCCAGTAAAGGCCTCGTACATCGTAGCTCCAAGCGAATAAATGTCCGTACGATGATCTAAACGAATCTTTTTCTGCTTGGCTTGTTCGGGGCTCATGTAGAGAAGTGTTCCGAGAAGATCTCCTGAAAGCGTAAGACTCTCTTGCCCTTCAAACTTGGCCAAACCAAAATCGAGAATTCGAAGCCTTTTATCAGAGTCAAAAATGAGATTAGAGGGTTTGATATCTCGATGGATAACACCCTTTGAATGAGCGTACTGAAGCCCATCGGCAACTTCACCGAAACGATCGACGAGTTGAATATAAAAATCTAACCGATCGTAAGAAGCTGGCACCGGTAGGAAGGTGGGATCGAGATCGTCAGTCTCATTCATCCTCTGGAGGAAATCGGCGAGAGTCTCTCCCTCGACGTACTCCATCGCATAGTAAGGCGTGTCTTCTTCAACTCCGAGCCCATGAACTCGAACAATATTGGGGTGATCGAGTTTTCCCGCTGTTTTGGCTTCACGCATGAAGCGTTGAAACGCGCGATCGTCAGCAGCGATCCCCACGGGCAAAACTTTGAGTGCGACCGGGCGATCCATGGAAGTTTGCCAAGCTTCATAAACGACCGCCATTCCTCCCCGAGCGATTTGCCTCTTCAATTGATAATCACCTACAGTGCCCAGCAATCGTTCTTCCCCGTGGTTGGGCCCCACATTTAAGAAGGTGTTGAGTTGATCGATCAACTCTTCTCCAATCTCTGGGTGATCGCGTAATACAGCTTCTTCATCGAGGATCTCACCCTCGATGAGACGATCTATGTAGTCACCTAAAATGTCATCAAATAGATTATCATCAGCCATCGGAGTCACTCCCGTCATTGAGCGAGAGGGAAGGGAGATTCAAACTTTCCGTTTCACCAAAAATGGATTTTAATTTTTTTAATCCGCGAGACAAAAGATGCACGACGGCCTTTGGGCTTTTTTGCATCTCTTTGGCAGCGTCCTTAATCTTCATGCCATCGATTCGAACGAGAAGGATGGCTTCTCGGTAATCATCGGGAAGTGAATCTAATGCCTTCTTTAAACGATCGAACCGTTCCTGACGTTGGAGTTTTCGACTGGGAGTGGGATCTACATTTTGCAGATCGTCTTCTAAAAAGATGAGGCGTCGACGTCGATGCGAATCGACCTGCCTGAGGATGGCGTGCCGGGCGATCCCCTTCAACCACCGGATCATCGTATCCGGTCCCGTCCACTGAAGCTTTGAAATCGACTTCCAAGCCACTGCCGAAGTTTCTTGAAGAATGTCTTGGTCGTCGATGTGAGATTTTAAATGAGCCCCGATACGGGAACGAACGTACGTTTGTAATTCTTGATTAAATTCGATGAGTAACTGATCGAAAGCCTCACGCTCGCCCTTCTTGGAACGCAAAAATGCATTGTACTGAGAAGCTTGAGGCTCCTTCATAAAGTGGTCTCACCCATCTAATTGTCGGCTCTTAGTAGTCGGCTCAGCCTCTGAGCCGGTTTGGCATGATGAAAGGACTTAAGCAAAAAGATCATTTCATCTGCAAGTAACGCTTAATTGTTCTTTAAATTGAGTTTGAGAGAATACGGCCTCGCTTGTACGGCTCGAAGGTCGAGCCTACCACTATGAACTCACTTAAGTATCAAGGATGATCTATTCGTAAGCTATACTAAATGTTCTTCAAGTTGCACTTTGAAGGTGATAGCTCTTCGCTTCATACGGCTCGAAGGTCGAGCCTACCACTACTCGCAGGGAGACTCCCGGCAACCCAACTCTAAATCATATTCTTGATTTGAAGACGCGCAGAGGGGGAAGGGATGGGAAATTTCGATCCCACCGAGAAAGTTGTAGGTGAGCATCGTGACGGCATCGCTCACTCCGGTGATATCTCCGTCGGCATTGGCATCGCAAGCAGCATCGCAAGGTGGAATGAATGCTCCGGTGAAATTCGCTTCAAGCATCACTAATGCGTCGGTGACTCCATTCGTGTCTCGATCGCCATTACAATCCCCACGAATAAACGCGAAACCGGGGTCTTCAACGGATTCGAGTTCTAATTTATAGAAAACTCCACCGCCCAGGGGACCTCCGAAATTTGTCGTGCCATAGATCGAGCCATCGGAATTTGTGATCATCAATCCATTAGGTCCCGAGCCATCCCAACCATTAAATGAATGAATTCGGTTAAAGGTACCATTCGGTTCTAATTTATAAATCATCCCATAGCCGTATCTCCCCCCTCGAGCCGTCGTTCCAATGAAAGCGAAGTCATCTGGTGCCTTCAGGATTCCATTCGGGTAAAGACTCACTCCTGCCGATTGATTGGGATCGAAATCAAAAACCGGGCTCAGACCATCAGATTCATTAAACTTGAATACGTTTCCATCCGACCAGGCTCCACCCGAGGTGATCCCAAATAAATCTCCATCGATGGGCTTCATCAACTGGAAGGGCCATTTCCCCTGACTTCGTCCGGTACTGGGATAGTGGCTGAAAGAGAGAAGAGATTGAAAACCCGCCTCGGGATCGAATTTGAAGAGAGTTCCATCTCCATCCTCAAAGTCATCATCAAAGGTACCACCATAGATTGTCGTACCGTAAAGAACTCCATCATCTCCCTCGATGAGCTCAATAGGCTCTGCCCCGTCACGACCTTTGAATCGGTGCAAAGGAATCACGGTGTCATCTTCGACGGAAAAGAGCGTTCCGAATGCTAGGTTTGTTGGTTCGCCCAACGGAGCGCCATCTTCAGTCGTCAATCCGAAGATCTTTCCGTCTTGAGTTCGAATCAACTTGGAGGGATAAGTTCCTTCAGGCCCAGTAAAGTTATGAACGAGCTTGTATTCACCAAAGCGATCAAGCTTGTACAAACTCCCCCGCTTGG
The DNA here is from genome assembly GCA_028280485.1 of Planctomycetota bacterium. Classification (GTDB taxonomy): domain Bacteria; phylum Planctomycetota; class UBA8108; order UBA8108; family JACQVS01; genus JANQLS01. The sequence goes on along the minus strand of JANQLS010000135.1, from coordinate 131,473 downwards.
CCGCCCCACCTTCACTCGAGATACCGTAGAGTTCTCCTTCATCCGTTTCGACGATCCCGTCTCGAAATTGAGGACCTTGAAGTTCATTGAAGGAGTGTAAGATCTTGAGTTCGCCCGAAAAACTGAGCTCAAATAGAGTTCCGTGATTGAATTCTCCTCCCCTTTCGGAGATTCCAAACAATCGATCTTGAGATAATGACTCTCTGAGGGACACGACCCATTGAATGCTGTCCTTCGGCCAGCCGAAATCATGATGAGTGGTCACCCCCTCAGAGGGAGTAAATTTAAATAAAGCCCCCACATCATTCTCCCCGCCTAATCGAGCCGTTCCGTAAAGAGCTCCATCAGACGCCTCAATAAGGCCGGAGTGAGGATAGTAGGGGCTGGGTGAGCTTTTAAATTGATGAATGGTTTCAAATTCGCCATCTAAGGAGAGGCGAAAGAGCGCGCCCGCGCCGAAGTGTACATTGCTTTGATCTCCCCCACGACTGGTCGTGCCGTAGAGAAAACCATCGTTGTATTCAACGAGAGTCGACTCTGAACAAAAACCCTCAAAGGGATCAAAGGTATGCAAGAGGGTGAATTGACCTTCAGAGGTGATTCTGAAAATAGAACCGGGACTTCCAGTGAACACACAAGAAGTCGTACCATATAAATTCCCATCCGATGCCTCGACTAAACGAGCATGAGAAATTTTTCCCTGACCGTCAAAATGATGGAGAAGAGTGAGCTCTCCCTCGGGAGAAATTTTGAAGATCGTTCCCTGATTCTTATTTCCACCACGTTGGGTCGTACCGTAAAAATGGCCATCATGAGCTTCGATCAAAGCTGCGAGAGGCGCCGTCCCCTTTCCATCTTTAAAATGGTGAAAAACGGAGTATTGATCATTTTTATCGATACGATAAATCACTCCTTCCCCAAACTTTCCCCCATGCGGAGCTGTCCCAAAGAAAGAGCCATCCGAAGCTTTCAGCAAACCGGACTGTGGCCAAAAACCATCTTCAACATCTCCTAAAGAGCGAAGCGTTTGATAACCATCATGAAGACTGAATTTATAGACGGTTCCCAATCCAAATTCACCGCCGTGATAAGTCGAGCCGTAAAACTCGCCATTGCTACCTTCGACTAACGCTGAAGCAGGACCCGTTCCATGGATGGCGATGCTTCCACCTTTAAAATAATGAAGGACTTCGATGTTAGAATCGAAATCCATTCGAAAGATCGTACCAGCACCGTTAGAAAACGCGCTCGACGTCGTTCCGTAAAGCAGGCCATCCGATGCTTCGATGAGCATGCGATTCGGTTGAGCGGGAGAAGCTTCAAAAGCGTTAAGAACTTCGACAGGGTCACCAGACAGAGCCGTAGGGAGCGTCAAGATGGTTATTCCAATCAGGAATAAAAATTGGCGCAGTAATGTCATTACCTTCCTCCGAGCTTAAAAACGGCTCACCTACTTTGAGCTTTTTGACTCATAATGAGAGTCGTATTCCAGCCTCAAAACCCTGGTCTACTTTCATTAGCCAAGTTGGAGGCGAAATCCCCCGGAGAAAATCAAATAATTCATAAGTGGTTATTTTAAATAGAGATAAGAGAGCTAACTTAAGAAGATTTATAGTGTACTCAATTCCTTGAAAGTTGTTAACTAGCCCGAAGAGCTAGCGAGGGATCAAAACGCTGAGGCCCTCTTTTTTACTTTCCATTTCAGATTGTTGAAGCAGACGACAGGTATCAAATGGATAACATTAATTCAAAATTATACTCGGTACATCCCTCGCTAGCGCTTCGGGCTAAATAGCGCCCATAAAGCAATGCCTAAAATAACCAGCTTATGTCGATGCATTGTCAGAAAGTAACAATTCAAATTCCAAAATGAACAAGCTCGTTTTACAGCTTTGATCGTAACTCAACGTTATTTATCACCCAAGTTAAGCCATAATAGAGTTCAATAACAAAGCCCCCTATTTGGAACTCTATTTGCATTTTAGCCTTCAACAAAGAGCTCCATTTTCATTTATGAACCATATAACTGAGAGAACATCATGAAAATCCATATTGATAAATCTCAACTCAAGGGGTTAGCTCTTCAATTCTTCTTCATCGGTTGTTTCTATCTTCCTTCTTTGTCGGCTCAGCTCATCAATGAAATCCATCCCCAAGCACGAGAGTTCGAACGCTTCGCCTACAACAGGACTTCGTTCGATCAATGCCCTGAAAGAGGAAAAATCTTTACGGCCGAAATAACCCAAACCGATGATGGGGCTTACTTATTCCAATATACACTTCAAGATGAGGAAACTCTTGAAGCTATCAAACAACTCCCTGGACAAGGAAGGTCTCTTAGTCATCTTGAAGTCCAGAGACTCATCCAAATCTTAGATTTTTATCTGGATACTCTCAAAGACCAACCCGATGCCATCTGCGAAACCTGGAACCCTTGCACCATCATTGAATTTGATCTCGACGGAGATCTCGTTACCGATGATCTTTGTAACCGCCCGCATCTGTCAGATGAAGGTCGTAGAAGAGTTCTAGATTTTCTTGAAGAGCTTCGCTTCGAGCATTTACCCAGCACCACTCTCAATGGAGATACCAATGGAGATGGCTTAAGGGATGTGAGCGACGTTGTCTATTTGCTCAGCTACATGTTTCTTGGAGAGGCTCCACCCTCTCCCATCGATTGCTTCCCCCCAGTTTGCCCAATTCCTTCAGAGCTTATCGTCTTAGAGAATGGCGATGTCAACGCTGACCTCAATCGAGACCTCTCCGATGCGATCGCTTTATTAACCTGGCTCTTTTTAACAGGAAAAGAACCATTTCCTGCTTGTTCTTGCAGCCTCGAAAATCCAGCGACGTTCTGCGCTGTGATGTGTGGTGATGGTGAAGGCTGTGTTCCCGATGGAACAGGAGGGAGGGTGTGTACGAGCGAATTTAAAGACTGCGAATCCCTCATTCAACATTACGATTTTTTAGCCATGGAATATGCGAAAACGTGTGGCCCTGGTGATATTTGCGCCATACTAGGGGGACACTGCGATCTCGGTCTTGGGGGTTGTTATTATTTCGTTAACTCTACGCTTTTAAAACAAGAGGACCTCGATGCACTCGCCGAGAGGTTTGTCGAACTCACCGCCGATTTTGAAAATGATAATTGCTCTATAGGCGGAGCATGTTTTTGCCCCCCACCTCCTCCACTGGAAGTTAAATGTGTGGATGGCGAGTGTGGCGTTCAGTGAAGAATAAAAGAAATCGATTCTATCAAGACGAAATCCAATCCGTGTTTTGCCTCTAAATCATAGAGATCCCTCGCTAAAGCTTCGGGCTTGGAGGCGAGTGGTTTCAATAATGATCTTTTGATGATTTAAGGAAAATCCTCCACCACAAATACGACATTAATGAAAGGTAACTCCCGCTTCTCAAGCCCGAAGCTTTAGCGAGGGATAAAAAAATGGGATTAAAATTGAATATCACCATCCCAAGCTAACGAAATAAGTAGTTAATTCCCCTTCTGCCCTCACCTTTATTTCCCTTATACTGATCTTAGTATTTGAGCCTCTCTGGGCTCCTCAACGCGTACGCCAATGAACCCGTACCTCATAATGGGTTTCTAATTTTCTGTTTAAATACCCTCTATGAAACAACTTCTTTTTGGGCTCAGAATTCTAACTGGCCTCCTCCTTTTAGGCAGCTTACTCCAGGCGGATCCTAAGCCGGGCTTAACCTCTTTCACCAAAGAGTACTGCCTAAAATGTCATCAGGGAGAAAAAGCCAAAGCTGATTTTGATCTCCACAAAATCAATCCGAATATCAGCCAAGGCAAAGATATCGTTAAATGGGAAAAGATTCTCGAGCTACTCAGCATCGGAGACATGCCTCCCAAAAAAGCGAAGCAACCACCCGAAGGATTGAAGCGAGTTGTTGTCGAGCATCTCAAAAAAGAACTCCAAAAAATTGGACGCGGACCCAGCACGGAATCGAGTGCTTTCCCCCACCACGGAAACCGAGTGAATCACGAAGCTCTTTTTAGTGGAGAGCATAAAGGACCTTCCTACACCACTTCTCGACTTTGGAGAATTAGCCCTCAAATCTATAGACGCTTCGCAGCTTCAGTGGGTATGGCGCGAAAGTTAAACGCTCCTCTCAGACAAGTCGAGGGGGAAACTTTTAAAGATTACTCTCTCCTCTTTGCCGATGAGACCACGATCAAAACACATATTCAAAACTGCAAGCGAATCGCAACGACGTTAATTCATGGTCAAATTGATTCGCGCAGAAATCGAAGCAGCAAAAAGGTTTTTAAACAAGGAGGACGCCGCGGTTCCTCTCATAAGGTGATCGCCGAATTTGCATCAGCTAAATCTCCTCCGAACGAGGAAGAGATGGAGGAACTTGTCGATTACCTCTTCAAATTCCTTCTTCAACGCCAAGCGACCTCAGAAGATTACAAACGCTACATCGATGGTTTCTTAAAACCCAACCTCCCGATCGCAGGGCGGGAAGAAGCTCTCAAGGGAACTTTAACCGCGATTATGATGTCGCCTGAATTTTTGTTCCGTACTGAATTGGGCTTGGGCGAAGAACTCCCGGATGGCCGGCGAAAACTCTCAGCTCGAGAAACGGCTTATGCTTTATCTTTTACTCTTTTTGATTACGCAGAAAAATCATTGCTACAAGCTGTTGATAAAGGAAAGCTCAAATCGAAAGAAGACATCGCTCGTGAGTTTCGTCGAGTTTATGAAGGAAAAGACCGCACAGTACGTTCAGCTGTGGGACAGAAAATTTGGATGGTAGGAAAGGGGGCTGGCATCATGGACGTCAAGCTCATGGATGCCTCTCACCCAAAGCTCCTGAGATTTTTTCGCGAGTTTTTCGGCTACCCCAAGTTGGTTCATGTTTTTAAAGACGATTCTCGACATGACGGTAAACACGATCCCTGGGGGCTCATTCGGGATGCCGACTGGCTTGTCTTAAATGCCCTGAGAGAGGATCGACAAGTCTTTAATAAAATACTGACCAGCAATGAGTTCTTCATTCAATCTCGAAATCGTAAGCCCATCAAAGATGCTCGGCCTTACAATTTAGATTCACCCGAAGAACCGGTCGAGGGAAATCCCATCGCCCTTCCCAAGGAACAACGCGCCGGAATGTTAACTCATCCCGCGTGGTTAGCGGCTCACAGTGGTAATTTTGAAAATGACCCGGTGAGGCGCGGGAAGTGGATCCAAGAACGATTACTCGCGGGAGTCGTCCCGGACATCCCCATCGGAGTGGAAGCCCAACTCCCCGAGACTCCAGAGCAAACGCTTAAGCAACGATTTAAAGTCGTAGAAAAAGAAACCTGTTGGCGCTGCCACAAAAAGATGAATCCCTTAGGCGATCCTTTCGAAGCCTACGATGATTTTGGCAGATTCCGAAAGCATCATTTCGTCGATCAGAAGGGGCATGTCATCGCCACCGAATTCGAAGCTTTTTCTCGCTTAAGAAAAATCGCTTGGCGTGATTCACATAGAAAAAACCATCCCCCGGAAGAATTCACCCATAAAAATGTGGAGACAAAGGGTTATTTAATTGGTACTGGGAACCCCAAATTGGATGGGGAAGTTTCAGGCCCAATCGACTTGGTCCATCGACTGGCTCAGTCTACACGAGTAAGACAGTCAATTATTCGCCACGTGTTTAGGTTTTGGATGGGCAGAAACGAAACTCTCGAAGATTCCCCAACGCTCATGGCGATGGATAATGCCTACTTAGAGAGTGATGGAAGTTTTAAAGAGCTCCTCATTTCTCTGGTGACCTCAGACTCATTCCTGTATCGAAAATGAATAAAAACACAATATCAAGAAGAAGCCTCTTGGCTCAATTAAGCGGCACCGCTCTTACGGCTGCACCTTTGCTACAGGGATTTGCCGCTGAGCCCAAGGAAAAAAAACTTAGAGGAACTCCCAAGCGTTTCGTCTTTGTCATTCGCTCAAACGGAATTCTCACGAGAGAGATCCAGCCCATTAAACTTAATGATCTGGTAAAAGTTCGTTCGAATGGAAAAGGACAAAGTAAGCTCCACCAAGAGTCACTTAAATCTCATCAATTGAGTGCAGGATTGAAAGCACTCACTCCCTTCAAAGATCGCTTGACGATCTTTCAAGGACTTTCGGGAAGGATGTGTTCTGGAAGTCACCAAGCTCACTTCGGTGCCTTGGGAGCTTACAAATCTGCCGGCGAATCTCCCCCCACTCTCCCTACCGTCGATGGATTGCTGGCGAAAGGGTTGGATGCACCCTTTAGGCACTTGGGATTCACCATGGAACGCTTTGGACCTCAAATCGTTTATCCGAATCTCTCTGCGATTGGCCCCAGAAAACCTTTGCCTTATTATGCAGATCCCTTAACGGCCTTCAGAGATCTGTTCGGTACGGTCGTCTCCGATAAACAGCTAAAAGCCGCACTGTTAGTCGACAAAAACCTTCTCGACTTCATGATCGGTGACGTTAAGAAGTACCAAAAGAAATTACCCGCTCACGAAAAAGAAAAATTAGATCACTACCTGGCGGGATTTGAGAGTCTACAAGAGCGCAATAAAAAGATCGCTAAAATGGAGGCTCAACTGAAGAAGGCCGCACCCGAACTCTCGGAACTCTACCGCTCCGAGATTGAAACCGAACGCTTAGACGCTCACTTCCAATTAGCGACTTCAGCTCTGGTCGGCGGTTTATCTCAAGTGATCTCTATTCGAGCCGACCACATGGGAATGCGCCTCACGGGTCTCGGCCTGGGCACCAAGACAGTTCACCACATCGGTCACATGATCGAAGGGAAATCGGGAGGAGGCGGTGGAGAAGATTTTGACGACGGTAAAGGAGAATTCGCCACTCGTGAATTGATTATGAAATACCATATGAATCACATCGCTCAGATGGCGAAGAATCTTAGCTCTATTCCCGAAGGCGATGGAACGATGCTCGATAACACCTTAATCCTCTACTTAAGTGATCACGGCGATCGCCATCACTCCAAGTTTTACGAATGGCCGATGGTGGCCCTCGGAAATATCGGCGGCGCCTTTAAGACGGGTCAATACATTCACTTTCCCGGTTATAGCTTCAATGGGCATCGAACCATTTCAAATCTATACCTCAGCCTTCTTCATGCTGCAGGCTTGCCTCAGAAATCATTCGGGCATCTCGATAGAGTTTTACCCGCAACCATCGATCAGGCGAGTCCGTTGTCGGAGTGGGTGTAGTCTGCAAGGTAGTCCGCACGTTCCACGTGCGGCCATCCTCTGAATGCATTTTGAATTTCAAGTCGATAAGAGGGTGAGATCAGCGAGCAAAGCCGCAGGTTTCTTTAGGCTGAATTAATCAATTAATATTTAATCGCTTCGGACCGCACGTGGAACGTGCGGACTACTAACGTGCGGCCATCCCCTGAATGATGTTAAATTTCAAATTAGTAAGAGGGTTGGACTCGCAAGTAAGGCCTTAGGATTCTTTAGGTTTAATTAATAAATTTATATTTAATCGTTTCAGGCCGCACGTGGAACGTGCGGACTACTAACGTGCGGACTACGGCGTCTCCGAAAAATCCACATCCTCGCGTTTTTGGTAGGCACCACTTGAAAAGGATTCGAAGACGTGTTTGGTGAGAGGATGCACGATCTGTTCTCCCCCCAGATCTAATTGTAGATTCGATTCAGCAACGTAGGTCGTGTGCTGGGCGCCGTGAACGAGGACGTGGTACCAAGGTTGTTCTCGTTCAGGTTGAGTTTGATTGCTTTTATACCAGAGGTCACTCGCCTTACAAAAAGAGTCTCGCCCGGCGATAGCCCCACGATAACCGTATTTTAAATGTTCGACTAATTGCCCCACTTCAAACTTAAATTCAGGATCAGGTTGTTGCATTAGAGAATTTTAGAGATCTTTGCTGGCTACCAACGGTCGATAACGAAAGAATGTTAATAGAAAGCGGGGATGACATCCCTTGAAGGTATTAAAAACTGAAGAACCCTAGTTACTGTTGATCAGTGGTCACCTTAAAGAAATGCGCTTCCAATGTATTACCCTCTCTAAGATACCGTGGGATACACCGCTGAGCTACTAAACTCGCTAAAAGTTCTGCAAGAATGTCATCCGAAGCCTGACGCAACCTCGCACCCCCTATTTTCTCCCCCTCTCGAGGCCCCAATCGATCGATGAGATCTAAAGATGCGGTATAACGCGTGGTATCTAAAAGCTCAAAATTATCGATGCCGTTGATCCCGAGAACATCCTGGAGTTCCTCCTCTGTCAAAAGCCTCGAAAGTTTGAGCTCGATGCGTTGGTCACGACTGGTGATCTCATCAACTGCACCATAGGAAACTAATCGTCCCGTTTTAAGAATCGCAACGTGATCACAGAGACTTTGGATCTCAGCGAGATTGTGAGAGCTCACCATGATCGTTGCGCTCTGCCTTAATCGAAAAATGATCTCGTGTACCTGATGTGCGTTTCGCGGATCGAGTCCCGCAGTGGGCTCGTCGAGCAAGATGACTTCTGGATTGCCCATAAAGGCCTGCGCAATACCTAGCCTTTTAATCATCCCATGAGAGAGATGCTGAATGGGTCGATTCCGGTACTCTTCTAAACCCACCATTTCTAATGCTTCGTCGACATCCTGTTCCGCTTCTGGGATCGATCGATCAGCGAGGCGGCGAAAGAAAACCATTTGTTCTCGAATGGGAACGTTCCGCTGAAATAAGGCATCTTGAGGAAGGATTCCCAAGCGCCCCCGCAATTCGGAGCTGTTTCGAACATCGATGCCTAAAACTCGAATGCTTCCCGAATCGGCGTGAATGAAATTAGCAGCGAGTGAAAATAATGTCGTCTTTCCCGCACCATTAGGCCCCAAGAGCCCAAAGATGGTTTGCGGTTGTACCTCGAACGAAACTTGATCCAAAGCCTTATTTGGACCAAACGTTTTAGTGACATTATCGATCTGAATCGCAAACTCACTCACGATATATTCATTTCCTTCACGGGCTGAGGCTTATAGATCACGGGTGGCAAATCTTCTATAACCTAAGAATAAAAACATTCCGGTATAAAAGAGGCAAAGGGAGGTCGCCATAATCACCATCTTGATATCGTGGTGAAACAAATAGGCTTGAATTCCCCACGGAGACAGGTACTTCAAGTAACCCACGAATTGAAGCATCTCTAAGTTACCGCTAAATCGACTAAAAAGAGATAAGGTCGGTCCGTAGAGTGCACCTAATAGACAAGTGATAAAAGCCGCAAACGATGAACTCATCATCCCTGACATCCAGGAATAAAATGCGATGTATGGCAAGCTGACGATCGCATAAGCGGCGAGCGCCCAGACTCCCCAGGAGATCAACTCCCCCCACGCGTACATCTTGAGTTTTAAACCGATATAAAAGACGACGATCACCACTAAGATCGAGATAGATATCAACGAATAAACCGTCGTGCCGAGAAATCGCCCGAAGTAAAGATTCACTCTTTCAGTTCGCGGCAAAAGATATCTCAATCCTCGAGTGGCGATATCTCCAGTGGTTTGATTGAACGAGCCCACCGCAAAGATTGTGGGAAGCACGGTGAATAACAGGAGGAGCACTCCGGAAAGCAAGGCGGGCCGATCTTTCATCAAGTAATCAGCCCACTTTTCTAATGGCTCAGGTGATTTTTTATCCGAAAAAGGAGACTCTCCCCCCATCAACCAAATCACAAGGGAGCGCACACCGTCGACAACGGTATTCACCATCTTCTCTTCTTCTTCGGGAGAAGGCTTTGCCCCCCCATTCCCAATGACTGCTTTTCCCATTTCAATGGGCGTTAATATGGCGCCAGCCATCATCAACCCAACAAAAAAGGTCAGTAAGATCACTACGATTCCGGCTCCACTTCGAATCGAATTTCGATTCGAAGACGTACCGATGAGAATGAGATGTTTAAGATTTAATCCCGACATCATGGGAGCTGAATTCCCCCTATAGATCGAACACTCTCTCTTCGAATCAACGCACCAAATCCTTTCGGAAACTGATATTGAGCACAAAGAGCGTCAGTAAGGGATAAACCAATCCCATGACATGGAACATATTGACTAAATTATTGTTGTGTTGATAGAGGAAGTAAATAACGGCAATTCCACCCGCGGTTGCGACCAAGCCGTATAGATTACCCATCCATTTTCCCAAGACCCGCTTTTGTTTGAGATAACCGATCAAGGAACAGATCAGGAGAGGAACGATTAATAGATTGACTCCCAGGACGATCCCTGAGTTGATCATGTAGAGATCTAAAGTCATTCCTGATTGTTCGAGCATCTCCTCTAAATCAGGCATATTTTCAGGCCCTTTCCCCTGGGATTTCACCATAAAGGCCATCCCTAAAGCGACTCCACTTGAAAGCGCTTCAAAGAGCTTCCAAAGAGCAAAGATGCCATTGATCACTGCTAAGGTGGTCAAGCCACCCGGGCGCATCGAGTATTCCATACGACTTTCAAAAAGAGTGTCAAAAAGAGTTTCGAGTAGGAGCTGAGTTCAACTCGCGTTCGTCTCGCCTATTAAAACCCTTCCTTCCGAAAACAGGAACGAATTAATGGGTTTAAGACCTCAATGGAAACGGAAATCAGAATTAACCGGGGAGGATGTCGCCGTCGAAATTAAAAATTTCTCTGTTTTTTTGTCTTCGTTCAAGTCAATCCGAAAACAGCCCGCCCTAACAACCTCCTAGTGGAGTCGACGAGAGTTGGAGCTCGGCTTATTCTTCATCATCCATAGAGTCATAAAAACTGAAGCGAATAATGGCGTATATACCTGGGTTGGTATTCGTGAGAATTCGCTGACGAGCTGCGGGTTTGCCTTGGATCCCTCCACGGCGAGCCACGCAGTTTTTTTTCAATTACGATGTCTAATTGTAAGCAACCACATAAGCCACCCAACAAAGAGAGTTATCTCCTTTGGTGGACTTCTTAAAAACGCCGTTCCCCTCATCTGTTTTGGGGTCAGTGCCCTCCCAGTACACGTCGACCTTATCAAAACCCGCATCCCTTAAGACATCTTTGATTTCAGGTAATCCCCACAGCCGCCAGTCGTAAGTAAAGGCCTTCTTCATACGAGGGCCATCTTCTGGGTCAAAATGGATATGGCAAAGAATCTCGCCCGTGATGGGGTTGTACTTCGCTTGATCCCAAACGTAGGTGAATTCATCGTGGTCTGTCTCTTCTTCTTGAATATGTTGAGCCTCCGGCCCACCGTAGATATCCATGAAGAACATTCCACCGCTTTTTAGTGCTTTGTGAACCTGCGTGAAGTAATGGAGCAACTTGGCGCGTTCTTTGAAGATAAAGTATGAAAAATTGTAGGCAGCGATAATGTCAGGCTGAAAAGAATAGGTGTCGAGGACATCGCCGAGGACGAGCTCCACATCGTCGGCCCTGTCTTCCAAGGGGTCGATATTCACTTTTTGGGCATAGTCCAAAGTGGGCTTGTGGAGATCGATCCCCTGAGCCTTTCCGCCCTTGGTCTTTTTGACCCAAGTCGCTGAAAGGATTGCAGTTCCGCAAAAATCTTCTCGGAGAGTGAGGGCCTCTTTCTTACGAGTTCCCTTGAAGACGCGCTTCATAAACGCGACTTCTGAAGTCGGGTTTTGCACCGAGACTTGGTAAAGACGATGCTTGTCGTGGACCTTTTTTTTACGTTTCATGGAACTCTTCACGTAGTCTCTTCTAATTCAAAAGGGGCGGGCTCTGAATCTGAGGGTTAGAATGGAAATCGAGTCGGAAGAAAAATCCAACCATCCTCTTCTTCAAGCCTCTTCCCAAAAACCTGGTTCCCGCCGGTTTTAGACTTGTAGATTCAGACTTAATATCCAACAAACAGCAAAGAGTATTGAGCCAGAGGAAGGATTTCAAGGATACGTCTGAATTTAAATTGGAGATCCACCGAATAATCTCAAATAGAACAGGCTGAGTTCTTACTCGCTGTGAATCTGAAAGATCTAACTATCAGAGCAGAATCTTAGCGAATAAGCCGATCCAGAGGCAAATTACACATGACTTCACCCCTACTAAGAAATTATCGGTATATTTTGAAGCATCTCACCGCATTGAAAAGTGTCTCAATTTCTAAGCTGGCCCTCTTGAGCTTCCTATTGGGCTTGGCTCTTCATCCTCGAGCTTTCGGTGAAGAAACGGAGAGCCCCCGGCTTCAGAAGGAGGTCGCCCAACGCGCCATCGTTCTTCAGGCTCTCTATTCCCTTCGATTTCAAGTGAACGCGCACTTAATCGACGACCCCGATGTGCTTGAGAATATGGCCGAAGAAAAGAAGCGCATCGGAGTTTGGCTCAACCGAGAAGGATTATGGGAAACTTTATCCAATGCCGAAAAAAACCTGATTCTCAGCCACCCTGGCGAACTCTCACAAGATATCTTCCTTCCTCTGTTTTCACTCAAGGAAGATATCAACACTCTTCTTTACACTCTAGGCTACCGAAAGCTCTTCATTCCCGATGGAGCCCGCGAGCCTAAATCTTTGATCACACCCCCGATCCCACACTGCGGAGAGTCCACGAAAAAGTTCATCGAACTCGCCAAACTAAGATCCGAAAGCGATCTGCGTTCTGCTCTTCAAATGACGGAGATCTGGTTGTACCGAGCCCTACTCTGGGAGCGAGTCGACGAAAAAGAGTTCCCCCAGGGAGACGATTTAACGGCCCTAGTCAGCAACCTCAAAGAAAAGATGAGCGAACTTCAAATCGAGATGAGGCCCATCACGACCGGGGAAGATTTCTTCAAAGAGCTGATTCGCTATACCGCCTTTTTAGCCAGCGGGCAAGACATGGCGAAACCTCCGATCGAAGATGATTTCCCCGCCTTCGGCAAGGCTTACAAGAATTTAAAAGCCAGCGAACAAAAAAGCCTAAAGCAACAAGCTCAACGTCGATTAGATATCCTGCGGTGGATCCTCAACGAAGAAACCACCCAAAGCACCTGGGCAACCCCAACTGAGCAAAAAGAAAAGCGGGCTTAGTAGTCGGCTCGCTCCGCGAGTCGTACGGCAAGGATTATCGTTTTCAATCGAAGATTAATCGACATTACACTAGTTGACCTTGATCAACGCTCTCTTTAGCCCTGGGCGGCGCTTCGCTAAGGTAGTCCGCAGGCTCCGCCTGCGGCCATCCCTTGCGACGCCCATCAATCGCACATAATAGAACCATTCCTGGTCGAACTCATCATTTCGGAGTTCAAAAGGTAGTGCCGCCCTTACAGGGCTCAGTGCTCTGCCTCATTCAACCCAGGGCAGCGCTTCGCTCTGCCGCGGGCTATAAAGTGACGGGTTTGCAGCCCTTGGGAACTTCGGTTCCAATGGGCGTTGGCCTCATAAATAAAACTACCCCGATTCACCTCTTGAGATCTGAGGTGAATCGGGGCTGTTTTATTTGAGATACAAATTAACGTTGTATTCTTTATGATCCCGGCTCACGGGGTAAGTCGACTACTATTGAATGGATCGACTCATCTTTACCATCAAAGCCACCAGCACGAAGGGCTGGGTGGTCTTTGGGAGTGCGTGAGCCAATGGCGAACTTGCACGATAGAGCGGCGTGCAGCCGGGACCAATATTGCTGAGCCTACTACTAAACCTCCGTCCGGCCCTTATGGGCAATATTCACCCAAGTGTGAACGTGAGGGGAACCGCGGAAGTACCAAATGAAGGCGGGCCCTTCGACTTTCCATCGATCCCAAATTCCATCTTTACCGAGGTCCATTTGCTTGTAATAAGAAATCTTGGCCTTCTCTAAGCCACCGTTCTTCTTGAGACAAGTCATCACTTCTTCGACATCTTCCTTGCGGAACATGTTCACCAATCCCTTCAAAGTTTCTTCGAGCAACTTCATTTGGTCTTTGCTCAAATCACTCCCCGCCAGACCGGGAATCGCATCGGGGTTGGCTTTAAACTTTACAGTACTGGCTGAATCGGCAGGAGCCCGCCCCGAGAGAAGTGCTTTCTCTTGTTGCTTGCCATCGAGAGCTTTGTAAAGCTTATTAGCGGCTCTAGCTTGGTGCCACCAAACATTGCCTTTGTGGTCGGGTCGCTCGGTTTCAGAAACGGCGTGACCATAAAAGATGGGGCCGCCCAAGGCTTGGTTCGCAACGCTGTTGCCATCGGCTCTCAGGGTGGTGTGCCTTCCGGTTAAAACGAACTGGCACTTCTTCTTCTCAGGATCACCAAAGAGCGCGCACGAGTATCGATTCAATCCGCCGTCATCGTCCTTCATCTGCTTCATGAAACGTTCGTAACCATCTTCAGAGGTGATTCCCTGAAGAATTTTTCGAACCAATTCCTGTTGATCCGAATTCAAGAAGTCGCCGATGCGTTGAGGCACGATATGCCAGTTGTTGGCAACCTTCTTTGAAAGCTTATGATCAAAATCGAAGCAGATCTTCTCCCGTTGCTTTTCAGTTAAGCTGTCGTAGAGATAATGAACGTAGTTCTCGGCGGTTTTCTTTTTAGTCTTTTTCTTCTTCGATTTTTCCTCGTTCGCCCAACCGATGATGGGCAAGGATCCCAAGCTGCTAGCGGCGGCCACTCCACCTACGGTTTTGATAAACTGACGACGTTTCACTTCAGATCTGCGATCGTCTGAGGAGAGATTCAGTGGAGTATCATTCATAACAACACCTACAGGTTAGGAGTTTGAGGTAAAGAAGAATTAACGAATGAGTATCATTCTGGAATCCCCTCATGATACCCCACAGTCAAGGCCGAGGCATAGAGGAAGGATCAAAAATTCATCCCTAAGAAACGCTGGATTTTAAGGAAGCTCGTCGTTGTATCCAACCCGTCAGGAAAACGATCAACATTCCCAGCGCTGCCGTTAGAGCCCCCACGAGAAATATTTCCCGTAAATTGCCCCCACTTTGATCCGCTTGCCAACCCGAATAAAGTTGTCCGATCAAACTTCCCAAGCCCGGTCCGAAGATCAGCAACATCGCTTGAGCCGTCGCTCGAATTTTTCTGGGAGCTAATTCGTCGATCATCAGACTCACCGGAATTAAATAAAGCACTACGGACACACCTAACAAAATAAAACTCAAGATCAACCAAATCGGCGAGGCTCCGCCACAGAAAATAAGATGGCGAACAACCATCGACAATGCTCCGGCCGCAAGACAAGAGATCACCCCGTACTTTTTAAGGATCCCTCTGAGAAAAAAGAACAACGGCACTTCAGCGATCGGCCCCAAACATTGAATGGGGAGCAGCCACTTCCGAGCGATACCGACAGCCTCCAATTCGACTGCGGAGTAATAAAACGCAACGGTGAATGACCAAAACATAAAGAAGTTCAAGATGAGGAGCAGAAAGAATCCCGGAGTCTTCAATAAGGTTTGCACTCCTTGGAAAAATTTAAAGGATTCTACTTTTTCAAAAATCGCCCGACTCGATGGAGGTGTGTGTGGAAGGATCCAGGCGATTGGAATGAAAAGAGCTTCGACGAAGGCCGCACTGAGGATCACCGAAGACAACTTCACATCTTGTTGGTATTGCATCCACGCCCAAATACCGATAGATGGCAGCATCCAACCGAAGGAGCCCCACATGCGGATGAATCCGAACTCGGTTTTCGGTGATTTCAAATTGTGATAACTGAGTGCATTAAAAAGCGCGTTGGTCGGCATGCCAAACGCAAACCACAAAGCCGACCAGATAGCCATCCCCCAAAAGCTCGTTTGAAACGACAAGAACACCAGACACAAGGCACCGATGATGTGAAGGGCAACGATCAATCGATTCACGGGGATATTGCGGTCAGCTAAGGCTCCCCAAAGGATGGGGCAAGCTGCCATCACCACCGAAATACCGATATAAACGAATCCCACCTCTTGGTAAGTCAGTCCTCGATCTCGGTAAAAGAGAACCAATAACGGCATAAAAGTTCCACCGACGGCATACTGAAAGATGATGCCGATCGATAAGGCCCTCATCGTAGGCGGAGAGCTGTGGGTTGTGGGGATCTCGGTCGCCGCTTGTTCCATGGGGTGGAGGAGATTAATTACTCTAAATTATTAATTTGTAACCGCTCGTGAGAAGTTCTCGGTCAGTAAAGAATTCAATACTCTAACGATTTCGATGAACTCTTCGATAAAAACTTTGGTGTTTTTAGTAGCCGAACTTGTAAAAGTTTGGCTGGATACGTTTGGTGGCCAAATTCTTACGAATTCGGCTACAATAACATTGGAAAATGACGTTCTGAAAATCAGCATTTAGGTAGCTACCGATGAAGCTCTTATCCTCGCTCTTACTTCTATTGGCCTTCACCACCTCCTGGGGTTGCTACTCCCGCCGGTCGATCATTCCCGAGGAACTAACAAAAATTGAAGAACCGGTCATCTGCGAAATCGTTTTAGACAACGCGAAAGTCGTGAGAGCTCAAGTGCTCCCCGGGCACGCCAGCAGCCAAAAAATCATCTGTCAACCCTGTGTCTTCGATGGGGGAAGCTGGGAAATTCAGTATTCGGGCTGGCCAGCAGTGTACTCTTCCGGAAAATTTTGGCGCCCCGCACATCACAGTGAAAAATTGGAATTCGAAACAAAAGAAATTCGTGCGCTGTACCGCGAAGAAGTGAGTTGGTTTCCTACGATCTTAACGCTCCCCGTGACCTTACCCGTGGGGATCATCGATGCCTTCGCTCGACACGCCCAGCTCAGCTTTGAAAAAATCACCAGCAGCTCGAATGATGATGATAGCTGGGACAATCGTTAATGAACTCATAAGCCCATTAATAAGCCCGGAGTGTAAGCGACGGGACCTAGCGAAATTGTTTTATGGCTGGAAAAAACACATCAACTATCTAAAAAACCATGCCCATCAGTAGTTTCTTATGATGACGCTTCCCCTCGCTAGCGCTTCGGGCTAGTTAATGTTTTGTAAAATAACTTAGAATCTTAAGATCAACTTCCCCTTATTCTCATTCGCTTCCATTCTCCGGTGAGCTTCTTGGACTTCTTCAAATAGGTACACTCGGTCGATGATGGGCTTCAGAGTTTCATCTTCAAAGAGAGGCAATTGAACTTTCTTAAAGGTTTCGGTGATACGAATTTTGTCTTCAAGTGGAAGACCCCGCATCGCTAAGCCCAAAATTTTTAATCGTTGAAATAAGATCTTACCTAAATCGACTTCAAGCCGATTCCCTCCCAGAAGCCCCAACACCAACCAACGCCCCCCGAACTTCAAACACTTTAGATTTTGTTCCCAGTATTTGGCCCCAATGAAATCTAAGACCACATCGACGCTATGAGAACCCCACTCGGCTTGGATCTGTTCTTGAAAATCTTCTTCTAAGTATGAAATCGTCAGATCGGCACCCAACGATCGACAATACTCCGCCTTTTCAGAATTTGAAACAGTTACGGCAATTTGAGCTCCTACACTTTTCGCTAACTGAATTGCAGCTGTTCCGACACCACTGGCACCAGCATGAATTAAGACTTTTTCATCGGGCCGCAGTTGAGCCAAATGAAACAATGCTTCACTGGCTGTCATAAATGCCTCAGGAACTGCTGCCGCTGCTTCATAAGAAAAATGATCCGGAATAGGAACGAGAAGCTCGGGCCGAGTCAAAACTTGCTCCTGGTAACCCCCTCCCGGAACGAGTCCGCAAACTCGGTCTCCCACTTCGATTCCCTCGATCCTCTCACCGATGATCTCCACCTCACCTGCGAACTCCAGCCCGAGGACGTCTGTCACCCCTTTGGGAGGAGGGTAAAGCCCCCGTCGCTGAAGGAGATCGGCACGGTTGATCCCAGCCGCAAAATTGCGCACCACGACCTCGCCCGGCCCCGGGGAGAGATCGGGAAGCTCGCTGATTTCTAATTCTTCAACTCCACCTGGACTCTTGACGAGGATGGCTCTCATATTTTTCTCGGGGAAAATTGAATAAAAACAAGGGATAAGCAGTACTCACTAGAGGACTCCCTACTGGGATCTAGTTCGGTCTCGATATCCACCGTAATTTACGGTATCCAAATCGAAGTTCTTCGTTTAGGGTGTTCTGATTCTATGGATCGGAGGCTCCCGGATCAACACTCCAGGCTCTCAACCGATCCATCAGGGTTTCATCTCAAGACAAATTAGTTTCTGCTGAATTAGGTTTTCCATTCTTAATCCAGTCATCATTTCGGGGACGATAAGCAGCTCTATGTACAAGAATCTCTACATCATCCTTGCGGGCGCCATCCTCGCCCTCAGCGTCTTCACCCTGACCTTCAGTGGAAGCGCCAGAAATCGAGCTGATTTTGTCTTTAACAATGGAAACGAACCTCAAACTTTAGATCCCCAAATCATGAGTGGGCAACCCGAAGGGGCCATCGCCGTCGGGATCCACGAGGGACTGACGGGTTACCACCCCAAAACCCTCGCCCCCATCCCCGGAGTCGCCGAACGCTGGGAAATCGATGGTCTCAATTACACCTTCCATCTTCGACCAGACAGCTATTGGATTAAACAAGGTGAGATTTTTACTGTCGACGGCAAAAAGAGAAATGTAACCGCCCATGACTTTATTTACTCTTGGCGCCGCATGCTTCATCCCGAAACGGGTTCAGAGTATTCCTTCTTGGTTTACTTTATCGAGGGCTGCCAACAGTACGAGAATGATATCACCAAGCATTTCAGAGCCACGATTGAAAAGTACGATAAGCTTTACACAGAGATTGAAGTCTTAGGCCCCGAGAGTTTTGGCGATGAGAAGTATAAAGATGCCCGAGAGAAGTTCCTCAAAGAACTCAACGACTACCGAGACCAACGTTGGAAAGAAGTCGTAAAAATTGAAGCCCCCGACCCCCTGACTCTCAAAGTTCAACTGAGAGCGATCACCCCCTTCTTCTTAGAGATCACCTCGTACTACTCCCTCAATCCCAGCCCTCGAGAAATCGTCGAAAAATACGGTAAGTTTTGGACGCAAAAGGATAACATTGTCACCAACGGGCCTTACTACATCGATGAATGGAAGTTCAATTCCTACATTCGCCTGCGCAAGAATAAGCACTACTGGGAAACAGAAGAATACGTAAAAAAGCATTTGGGTGAGATTCGAGCCATCCCCGATGAAAAACGAACTCGAGTTGAGAGAGATCTCTTCGAGTACTACGAAAACGCAGGAGCTTTCATCCCCAATGGCTTTGAAACGATTGATATTCGAGCCGTTGAAGAACAAATCACGGGCATGAATCTGTACATCAATGGGGATGTCGATCGTATTCGCGAGCTGCCTACCGCTATCCTTGGTGAACTTCATGCCTACCGTCAAAAGCACGGTGCCGAGAGCTTACCTCATCTTTTTACGGGGACTTACAACTCGGTTTACTACTATTCTCTACTGACGACGCTTCCCGTTTTTTCAGCCGGTGAGAATGGAGAACTGGGACGAAAGCTAAGACGGGCCTTATCTCTTTCGGTCGATCGAAAAACACTGATTCGATTAGTTACGAGAGGCGGTCAACGTCCTGCTTATCGCCTTTGCCCCCCGGGAATTTCGGGATACTCCGAAATGCCTTGTTTCGGCAGTGGAGACTACGAAACAGATCTCGCAGAAGCGAAGAAACTGGTTGAAGAAGTGCGCGCGGCAGGAGTCAAGATTCCCAAACTCAAGGTGCTCTACAATACTCACGAAGCTC
Organism: Planctomycetota bacterium; assembly: GCA_028280485.1. Classification (GTDB taxonomy): domain Bacteria; phylum Planctomycetota; class UBA8108; order UBA8108; family JACQVS01; genus JANQLS01. The sequence goes on along the minus strand of JANQLS010000135.1, from coordinate 111,797 downwards.
ACGAAAAGGTGGCCGTGTATATTCAAAGCCTTTGGAAAAATCACCTCGGAATTGAAATCGAGTTAGCGAATCAAGAATGGGGAGTTTATCTCGATTCTCGCCGAACCGGAAACTTCGAGGTCTGTCGCGCAGGGTGGATCGGGGACTACAAAGATCCCAACACCTTTTTAGATATGTGGGTGATTGGAAATCAAAATAACGACCCCAAATACAACAACCCGCAATATACCAAGATCATCAATGAGTACTGTGCCTACTTATCGAAGTACATCGCAACCGAAGAAGATCGCAATAAACTTTTAGCCGATATTCGAAACCTGCGAGATTACGAAATCGGTATCAAAAACACTCCTCGCCCCAACGGTAAAACATTAGATGCGAGCTTCGAGGAAGCTTTGACGCTCTACGGTCAACTTCCCAAAGAAGAACAGATGCAGCAATTGTTTAAGATTCGATTGCTCCTATTTGAAATCGCCGAACAGGTTATGTTGTGGGACATGCCTCTTATCCCTCTCTATTTCTATACGACGACTCAGTTCTGGCCCCCGGAACTCGAGGGCATGTATATCAATTCCAAAGACTTCCATCCGATGAAGCAAATGCGATGGAAAGATGGGAAACGCCCCACCGGAACGCGCTACCACGCCTTCCCCCGATTGGATAACTGAGCCCTTTCTCCAGTGCCCTCTCTAATTGGGGCTTTTCGTTCGTACCACTCCACTCTGGAGTATTCAACCTGCAACCTTCAACAGTAGATCACCGTGTTTAAATTCATAGTCTTCCGACTCTTTTGGGTAGTAGTCACCGTTTGGGCGGTCTCGACCATCACTTTCTTTATGGTTCGGGCCGCTCCTGGGGATCCCTTCATGAACGAAGTGAGAAACCTCAAGGAAGAAGTTCAAGCGGCACGAAAACGAGAATACAACCTCGATCTCCCCTTGATCCAGCAATACGGGCTCTGGCTCAAAGGAATGGTTCAGGGCGATTTCGGCCCTTCGATGAAAAGTCGAGATAAAACGGTGGCTCAGATCATCGGTCAAGCTTTCCCTGTTTCAATCTCCTTAGGAGTCATCGCGATGTTCTTTGCGGTTATGATTGGAATGACGACGGGAGTGATCTCCGCTTTGAGACAGAACACCTTCTGGGATTACGGCTTGATGGGATTTGCGGTTTTGGGGATCTCGATTCCCAACTTCATCCTCGCCACCATCCTCATCATTGTTGGAGTCTTCCTCTTAGGCTGGTTTCCCCTGTCGGGCTGGGAAACGCCTTATCACGTTCTCCTCCCGGCATTTGCTCTCTCTCTACCGTTTGCCGCGAGAATCAGCCGCTTGTCACGAGTGGGTATGTTAGAAATCTTGAGTGAAGATTTTGTTCGTACGGCTTATGCCAAAGGGCTAAAAGAAAAACACGTCGTGATCAAACACGCTCTCAAAGGAGCGATCCTTCCCGTCGTTTCTTATCTGGGCCCCGCCTTTGCCTTGATCCTCACCGGAAGCTTGGTGATCGAAAAAATCTTTGACATCCCCGGCCTGGGCAAAATCTTTGTGCTCGCCGCGATCAATCGTGATTATTACGTCGTTTTAGGAACAGTGGTCGTCTTCAGTTCACTCTTGTGCTTCTTTAATTTCCTCGTCGACCTGTCGTACGCCTTCCTCGATCCGAGAGTCAAATTAGAGGAGGCCGCCTGATGAATATTCCCATTCAAACTGACGATGTCCCCATGAGAAAAAGGCCCTGGGGTGAAGTCCCCTTCGCCTTCTTGGTCAACTTATCTTGGTTTATGTCGTTCATTGTGGGAATCATTTTGATCCCCATTCACGACCTCCCGATCACTGCCTGGATCGCTTGGGGACTGTGGTTCGCTATCAATTTAAGTGTAACTCTGTTCCTTCAAACCAAACGTATGGTTCCGCTCGAAGCTCCAGTTTCGAAAAAAGAGATCCAAGGAACCTCCCTCTTCAAAGATGCCATCAATCGTCTGAAACAAAATCAACTCGCCACTCTCTCGGCGGGAGTCTTGATCTTGATGATGATCTGTTGTTTTGGGCAATCGATTATCGCTAAAGCGATCCATCCCGATATTGACGATCCAAAAAGTATTGTTGCCTTAGAAAATTCGTTCCTTTCGATTCACTTCGATCACACTCGCCTCAACAAAGAAGAGTCCTTCTCTCCTCCCAGTACTCGACATTGGTTTGGAACTGACTTTGCGGGCAGAGACATCTTTGCGCGTACTCTCTACGGCGGAACGATCAGTTTTCTCGTCGCACTCGTCGCGACGATTGTCTCTCTGATCATCGGAGTGAGCTGGGGAGCCATTTCGGGCTATACCGGCGGGAAAACCGATCACTACATGATGCGCTTCGTCGACGTCCTCTACGGCTTGCCGTTTATGTTTTTGATCATCTTGATCATGACCTTAGTCAACGGAGTTCATACCACTGCGAGCCAAAATCGAGACATCGTGACTCAATACGAGGATTTCTTAGCCGAAGGAAAAACGGAAGAGGCCGACAAAGTTCTTCAAGAGAACGAACTAACGACCAACCTCGGAACGGTAAAAGCAGCGATCTGGCTCGACAACAATATCTCCCCCGTGTTCGTCATGTTTATCGCTATCGGCTTGGTCTCTTGGCTCACTATGGCGCGGATCACAAGGGGGCAAGTTCTCAGCTTGAAACAGCGAGAATTTATCACTGCGGCGAAAACGATCGGCGCAGGGAATATGAGAATCATCTTTCTTCATATCGTTCCCAACCTCTTAGGCCCGGTGATTATTTACACGACATTAACGATTCCAACCGTGATGCTCACCGAATCGTTCCTGAGCTTTCTCGGCTTAGGGATCTCTGAACCTCAATGTAGCTGGGGATCGTTAGCTTCTGCAGGCTGGAAAGAAATCAATGTGATCAAACCCTACTGGTGGTTAGTCGCCTACCCCACTCTCGCCATGTTCCTCACCCTGTTCTCACTCAACTTCATCGGCGACGGTTTGCGCGATGCTCTGGATCCGAAAATGAAAAGGTAATGTCGATGGCACTTTTAGAAGTACAAAACCTCAAGACTCATTTTCACACCCAGGACGGCTTAGTTCGCGCGGTCGATGGAGTGAGCTTAAATGTAGAAGCCGGTAAAACCGTCGGCATCGTCGGCGAAAGTGGTTCTGGTAAGTCGGTCACCAACATGACGATCCTGGGCTTAGTTCCTACCCCACCAGGAATCATCGACGCTGATGCCATCCTGTTTGAGGGACAAGACCTGAGATCGCTCTCCAAAGAACAACTGCGAAAGCTTCGCGGAAATCGCATCGCCATGGTCTTTCAAGACCCGATGACTTCCCTCAATCCCTTCCTGACCATCGAGGATCAACTCACCGAGCCCCTGCTGATTCACAAGGGCCAAAACATGGATCAAGCTCGGCAGAGAGTCTTACAACTTTTGAAAGAGGTCGGGATCCCAGATCCTCAGTCTCGATTGAAAGATTATCCCCATCAGTTCAGTGGCGGGATGCGTCAGCGCGTGATGATGGCGATGGCATTAGTTTGTGAACCCTCACTTTTAATCTGTGACGAACCGACCACCGCCTTAGACGTAACGATCCAAGCGCAAATATTGGAACTTCTCAAACGCATTCAAAAAGAGCACGGAACGACGATCATTTTTATCACCCATGACTTGGGCGTCGCCGCGGGCTTCTGCGATGAGATCTACGTCATGTACGCCGGTCGCATCGTAGAACACGCCCAAACCGATGAGCTCTTTAAAACTCCCCTGCATCCCTATACAGCTTCCCTGCTAAAAAGCGTACCCCGTCTTGATCAAGAGGCTTCGGAAGCTTTCGTGACGATTCAGGGATCTCCCCCCGACCTCACCGCCCTTCCCGCAGGCTGTAGTTTTCAACCCCGTTGTGATCATGCCATCAGCCGGTGTGAAACGGAGCGCCCAACATTGGAAGAAAGAGAGGGGAATCACTCCCGTCAATGTTCCTGCTTCGTCGATCTAAGAGGGGAGGTGAAATCATGAGCGACCAAGATCTCGTCCTCAAAGTGGAAGACCTCAAAGTTCACTTTAATATCAAAAACAAGCAGGGAGGCTCCGAAGTTCTTCGAGCCGTTGAAGGGGTGAGCTTCGAACTCAAACAAGGGGAAACTCTCGGCCTGGTGGGCGAATCCGGTTGCGGAAAATCCACGACCGCTAAAGCCATCCTAAGGCTCGTTCCCTCGCAAACGGGAACCGCTCGGCTCAACTTAGCTGAACCCGGGAAACCTTCGCACTGGGTCGATTTACTGCAGCTGAAGGCTTGGGATCTCCGGGAGTGTCGACAAAGCATTCAAATGATCTTTCAAGATCCTTACGCCTCGCTCAATCCTCGGATGACCGTCGGGGACATCATCGAAGAACCCTTGAAGATCTACAAACGGGGCTCAAGCTCTGATCGTAAATTTCAAGTGAGGTCGTTGATGGAAGAAGTGGGTTTAGACCCCGCGTTCATTCGTCGCTACCCGCATGAGTTTTCGGGAGGTCAACGCCAACGTATCGGCATTGCGAGAGCCTTGGCCCTCAATCCCAAAGTCATCATTTGCGATGAACCCGTCTCCGCTTTAGATGTATCGATTCGATCACAGGTCTTAAATTTATTGCGAGAGCTTCAAGAGAAACGGGGCTTGTCTTATATCTTCATCGCGCACGACCTGAGCGTCGTCAAGCGAATCAGCCATCGAGTAGCGGTGATGTATTTAGGTAAGATCGTTGAATGCGCGCCCTCGGATACAATTTACAAGAATCCCCTCCATCCCTACACACAGGCTTTGCTTTCAGCGATTCCCATCCCCAATCCCGAGATCGAATCGCAACGCCAAAGAATTGTCTTAGAAGGAGATCTCCCCAGCCCCACTCGAGAGAGAATCGGTTGTGATTTTTCAGGTCGCTGTCCCGAAGTGATCGAAGGACGTTGTACGGGAGAGATTCCCGCACTCATTGAAAATGAGAAGGATCATTCGATCGCGTGTTTTTTGCATGAATCGTAGTAGGCTCGCTCCGTGAGTCGTACGGAGCGAATCCGTTCAATTGATGAAATTTAGCTCAATAAAAATTTACGTACTATCGACCGTATCTTTACTCGTCAATCCTTCGAGCGACGGATCGCTCGGGATTCATAACAAGAGCTGTCGGAACGGAGACCCCCAAGGGCTGAAAGCCCGAAACTTTATAGCCCAGGGCAGAGCGAAGCGCCGCCCTGGGTTTGAATGTTAGAGTACGCTGAGCCCTGTAAGGGCGGCACTAAGCTAAATTAGAGGAAAAGAACTCAGGATCACAACAGATCCAAATGAGTAACTAACATTCGCACGAAAAAAGGCTGAGCTTTCTTTGCAAGCTCAGCCTTTTTTTTAAGATCATATGTTGTAGTAAAACTTTTTCGCTTCGATACGACTCGCGGAGCGAGCCTACTACTAAAACGCCTGTTGCTTATCGCGCTTAAAGCGTCCATCTTGATTGGCAACCTTATGGCCGATGAGATAGCAGAGGCGGGCGATCCGGGTGATTTTCGGATAGTTCAGTTTTTCGTACGTATCTCGTGGCGTGTGATAATCGGGATGGAAGCCGGCGAAAAAGAAAATAACCGGAACACCTTTACGATCGAAATGATACTGATCACTTCGGTAGAAGACATCTTCTTGGTCGTCTTCCAAATCGAGGCCCACCATTTTATTTTGAATCGAAATCAATTGGTGAAGATCCCAAGTAAAGCGCCGAGAACCGACGAGATTCACCGAGTTCCGATTGTCTTCAGGGCGATCTTTTCCGGGGCGAGTTTCATCACGGCCGATCATATCTAAGTTGAGATAGGTGACGAATTGCTTCATCGGTACTGGGCTGTGTTCAACAAAGTGACCCGAACCCAATAGGCCCATTTCTTCCGCTCCCCAAAGGAGAAGCATAATACTTCTCTTGGGCCTCTTCTTAAGGACATTGAAGGCTTTTGCTAACGAGAGTACTGCGGCTGTACCCGAAGCATTATCATCTGCGCCATTGTGAATTTGACCATCCCGACTATTGGGTACATGATCAAGGTGGCCTCCGATCGCGACATACTCCTTGCGAAGAACCGGGTCACTCCCTTCGATAATCCCCACAACATTACTCGTAGGAAAAACATGCCTATGCGTAAGGGCATTCACTTTAATCGAAAGATCTTTTTGAGCTTTGATCGATTTTTCAGTGGAAAGTTCTTCTCGTTTTTTTCCTAAAAGCTTTAGAAGTTTCTCACCCGCTCTGTTACTGACGAAAGTGACATCCGAAGCCACATTGGGCATCCGCTCAGATTCTAAATATTCAGGGGTCTTTCCCGTTCTCAGACGCTTGTTTCGAAAGAAATAATGATCGGCTACGACGATGGCCTTCGCTTTAGAGGGGTCCAAATAACCTAATTGTTTGAGATTGTGCCGCGCGTTCTCTAAGAAGAGGATCGGCAAGTGCCCCTCAAGTTGAGCTTCTTTCAAAAGCTTGGGAATGTCAGCCTTCACCCCTTTAGCGATACGTAAAGCGACGACCGGTCCTTCCCATTCGTAGCTTCCCCATTTTCCCGATTGAGGAACAAAATCATCGGCCATCTTCAAGCGGACGGACTTCTCACCTAATTTAAGAGTAAGGTCTCCCTTATCGGAGTCGCGTTCTCTTTGGATCAGATTGAACTTTTGAAGGAAAGTTCTTCCATTCTTCCCGGAGTCCCCGAAAGGCTTCACTCCGTAGTGCTCCATCAGGGTTGCGCAAAACCGAGCCGCAACATCGTACCCGGGTTCTCCACTGGCCCTTCCCTCGAGTTCATCGGCTGAAAGAAACTTGATCCAGGTTTTTATTTCATCGATATCGATGGCCTCATAACCAGCTTGATAGGTTTCCGTCACCTTCATCGGAGCTGGAGGAAGAATAGGATCGGCGGCTCTAACGGAGAAAAGAGATGCCAATATGAAGCCCACAACAATTGAGAGACACGGTGAATACTTAGATAGAATTTGCATGGATACACTCTGAGAGCATGTTGATCTTAATGTGGATTTTAAGAGTAGTTTCTTAAAACAGCTTCTTAGACTAGATTCTTAGGCTAGTATCTTAAAACTGGGGAAGGGATGAGGGCCATCGACCCCCAACCTTCTATATTATCGGAAAGACGTTCTCATCGCTTCCTTCTTTCGAAAAGTTCGTGAAGAAGCAAAAACCTCACAAATCACTCTCATTAAAGGACTAAAAACAGGGTGTTTCAGAGCTAAAAGGAGAGTGAGGGCGGATTTTTTTCCTTTCCCCTACGGGCGGCTTGATCTGGTCGACCCCGAGAGCTAAGATGGCTCTTTGGCTTGAGTTCAGGATCGTTTCTCAAGCCCCCATCACTCCCAGAAAGGTGTCCAGGCTCGGCATTATTCACCGGCAAACCAAAGCCAAATCAAAGCCAAATTGTCGAGTCAGAATGAATAGGCGATGAATCACAGCTTGCTGAAACTTAACATGGGTCTTCAACCCCGCGAATTAAATTGCGCCTGTATCAGGGGAGTGTCGATGCACTCCCACCTGCCCCTCAATTCGCGCGTCTTGAATTCCTCATTAGGATTCTCCCGATACGACCTGGATCCCGAAGTGGGATAGAAGGCTCCCCCTTCTCCCCCAAAAATCCACGAATCAGAATTTGAGACCCGCTAAAGTTCAAGCGGGTTTTTTTTATGCTTCTAAACCAGAAAAGGTTTTTATTTTATTTCGATGTCGGATCACTACCCCATCTTTCTCAATCTTGAAGGTCGCCCTTGCCTCGTCGTTGGTGGTGGCCGAGTCGCATCAAGAAAGGTGAGAGGTCTATTAGACAGTGGAGCGCACATCACCGTGGTGAGCCCCCGAGTGACCGAAGAATTAGAAAAGTTAGCTCGCCAGAATCGAATTCAGTGGATCGAACGTGAATACTGCGAACAAGATTTAGCTGAACAGTTTTTAGCCTTTGTCGCCACCGATCAAGAATCGGTTTCGGAGGCCGTGCTCCAGGATGCTCAATCGACTTCGACCTTAGTTTGTGCCGTTAAGAAAGAATCTCAATCTCACTTTCAAACTCCGGCCAAGGGTAAAGTTGACGAAGTCCAATTTGCGATCTCTACCGGTGGGCAAAGTCCAAGTCGAGCTCGCGAACTCAAAGAAAAGTTTCTCGCCGATCTAAAAGCTCAATCTTCCCCCGATTCTTCTTCTGACTCTTCCCCGCATCCACAAAATTGGAAGAGCCCCGCTCGTTCGGGTCACGTTTACTTAGTAGGAGCCGGCCCCGGTTCGGGAGGCTTGTTGACTCAAAGGGGTCAGCATCTCCTTGACACCTGTGATGTCGTTTATTACGACCGTCTCATCGGGAAAGAAATCATCAACTCCATTCCTGATTCGGTTGAGAAGATATACGTCGGTAAGCAAAAAGGTCATAGCCGACCCGATACGGGAGAACTTCTCGCCCAGGCTGCCCAAAAAGGAAAAGCGGTCGTCCGTCTCAAAGGTGGAGACCCCAACCTTTACGGGCGAGGCGGCGAGGAGATGACGGACCTTCTGTACCAAGAAGTCCCCTTCGAAATTGTCCCAGGGGTATCGGCCTTAACTGCCGTCCCTTCGGCTGCGGGAATCCCGGTGACGTACAGAAACCTTTCTCGAGAGGTCGTTATTCGAAGTGGCTATCGCCTACCCGATCCCGAATCGGATCGCCTTCAAAAGCCCAATGCAGAAGAAACAACCTACGTTTACTTCATGACGGTCGGTAGGCTAGCTGAAATCGTGGAAGAACTCCTGAATTACGATCAACTGCCCTCAGAAACCCCGATCGCGATCATCCAAAAGGGAACCTTACCCGAACAAGAAACCCTGACAGCAACCCTAGGCACGGTTTTGGATATCGCGGATAAAACTCCCCTTCAGCCTCCCGCCTTGGTGATTGTCGGGCAAGTCGTTCACTTTCGAAACCGAAAGAGCTTGCTCAATTACTTAAAAACGGTGGAACCTGAGTTCACCCGCTCAGGATGGCTCTCCGCTTCAGAGGAGGGTCCTTCACCATGAGTCTCCCTCGCCTCGATCGTTCCCAGTTAGAAGAAGCAACTCTCGAAGCTCTTCATCAGAAGTTAGATAAAGATCCTCGCGAACTTTTAAAGTGGGCTTACGACCTCTTGGGAGACCGTTTGATGATGACCACCGCCTTCGGTAAAAGCGGTATGGTCATCTTAGATCTAATTAAAGATATCATTCCGAATTTACACATTCATTTCATCGATACTCGTTTCCATTTCAAAGAAACGATGGATTACATCAAGTTGGTTGAGGATTCCTTCCAAATCAAGATCCACCTTCAAAAACCTTTGGTTAGCTTGGAAAGTTTTATCGCCGATCACGGCCCCCGTCTCTACGAAACAAACCCTGACCTCTGCTGCCATGTCAACAAGGTCGAACCGATGGATCGCCTTTTGAAAAGCTATCAAGGCTGGATTTCAGGTCTGAGACGAGATCAATCAAAAAGTAGAGCAACGACCGAACCTTTAGAGATCTTGGAACCGGACTTACTGAAAGTTCATCCCTTGGTTCACTGGACGCGAAGTGACGTTGAAAATCACATCAAGGACCACAAAATCCCTCTTCACCCCCTTTTCTCTCAAGGCTACCTAAGTATTGGCTGTGAGCCTTGCACGCGCCCTGCTTCGAATCCGGATGACGAACGCTCGGGTCGTTGGGCCGGGAAGGAGAAAACCGAATGTGGACTCCATCTGTTTAGGAAGAAGGCGAATCCGAAGGATGAGGTGTAGCCAAAGCCGCCAGGCTTTGGCTACACCTCATTCAACTGTTTATATAGCTGCTTTAAATGTTCGTAGTCAGCTGAAGTCAACTCCCTGATGACTTCAGGAGTGATCGCTTCTCCCTCCAAGCCCCCTAGTTGAACGACGACCCTCGATAATATGAGTAAGGGTAAAAACTCGGGCTCGTCCTGCACTCGGGGTTCGCGTCGACACACCATCACATCTCGGGCGGTCGCCAGCCTCAATCTTCCCTGGCGGTGGACCGTTCCGTGATCGTCAACAAATCCCCGATCGAGTTCAAAATGTAGAGTATCTTTCAATTCCATCGACTTCGGTCAAATTTCCAATTAACAAGCTTATAAGTTCTTATAATCAATCCTTACGGTTCCTAAAACGTCAACGTGCCGTTAGGGTATCGGAATTTGTAGGGAAATATAAGAATTCGTACCCATTTCCTCTCCCGAAAAGCGGAATGAAAAGAAATCGGGTTTATTCTAAGTCCTGATCGTACGATAAACTATGTAGGACATAAGTCCTGGTTTTAAAGGGTGAGATGAAATTGAACACCCCACCTAAACCAATATGAGTTAAACTCTTAGGAGAGGAACTCCCAATAGGCTCCTCCTCCAACTCAACCACGACACTCCATCTGAAAACTCAATTTTAAGACTCCATGGGACTTTACGACCGCGATTACTACCGAGAACCTGAATACAACCCTTTGGGTGATGTACGCCCGAAGTCGGTCGTGATGATCTTAATCATGATCAATGTCGCTATTTGGGTATTTCAGATGATCTTGGCTCCGATCAACAAAGGAGCACCCTACGAGGTGTTTAAAGAGATATTCGTCGGATCGACTACAGGAGTTTTTGATCACTACTACCTCTGGCAACCCTTCACCGCGTGCTTCCTCCACAATGACTCAGTTCAATCCGGTGCCATGGGTGCGATTAGCCACTTGGCCCTCAACATGTTCTTTCTGTTTTGGTTTGGAAGGCAGATCGAACATTATTTAGGAAAAGCGAAGTTTCTGGTCTTCTATCTCGGGGCTGGGGCTTTCGGAATGATGTTCCATCTGACCATCCTCCATCTCTTCGGATCCGGAGGAAGTGTCATTGGTGCATCTGCCGCAACCATCGGGATCTTCGTTTTTTACACTCTCCTCCATCCTAACAAAAAGTTGATGGTCCCCTTTACCTTAGTCAGTTTTCCCATTTGGTGGCTATGCGTATTTATGCTTTCCGTCGACTTACTCTTTTCGCTCGTCCCTAGCCGATCGGGCGTCGCTCACTTGGCTCACTTAGGCGGAGCGCTGTTTGCTTTCCTCTATTGGTATTTGCCCAGCCGCTTCATCCTCACTGGGCCGAATAGTGTTTGGAGCTTCAAAAGGAAGAACTCCTCGAAAACTCGAACTCCAAACCAGACCAAAGAAGCAAAAATCCTCGCCTTCACGAAACCCTCCCAGGAGAGCGAAGTTATCGATCATGAAGCAGGGCCTTTAGTCGAAGCCATGCCTTCGGCTGATCCTGAAGTCGAACAGATTTCAAATCGTATCGATGAACTCCTCGACAAGATCAGTCAATCGGGTCAAGATAGCCTCTCGAGTGAAGAGCTCGAATTCCTCAAAGAAAATTCGGGCAAATATAAGAGCAGACGTTAAAAATTCCAACGATCGGCTCCTTTCCCCCGAGATGAATGGAAATAATTGTGGATCTCAACGAGTCGTAGATTTTCATGCTTGCGTTCTTCGATGAATTCCAGCACATTGACTGCCTCGAGACTCTTGAGCTAAACCATTAAATTATCCACAAATGAACATACCTCACGCGCTTTCCCGCATCATCCGTCACTCTAAATCCTTCACTCAGATTCTCGACAAAACCGTCGAAATCGTGGCGAAAGAATTAGAGCTCGAGGTCTGTTCGATCTACCTTCTCGACCCCTCAGAAAATATTTTAAGGCTGGCCGCCACCCACGGTCTCGACAAAGCTGCTCTCAAGAGTGTCGTCCTCTCACTGGGAGAAGGAATTACGGGAACCGTCGTCAAAGAGATGCGAGCTATCTCCGTTGAAGATGCTCCTCAGGACCACCGCTACCGCCATTTCCCTGAATCTAAAGAAGAACAATTCCACGCTTACCTCGGCGTACCGATGGCCATTCGAAACCGACCCGTCGGTGCTCTTGTCGTTCAAAGTAAGCAAGTTCGCAAGTTTTCTGAAAACGAAGAATTCACCCTGCATACGATCTGCGCTCAATTGGTCGGGGTCGTCGAAAATGCTCGTTTGATCCACGCCCTCGATCGTCCCGAGAGCGCAAAGGTCTACCTAGAGGAAGTCATTCAGTGGAACCGAAAGAGTTTAGCTCGTGTTCCTCAAGATACGTCTCACGGCGAATTGACACTGAGTGGAAACGCAGCCTCTCCCGGATTGGTGTTCGGTAAAACGGTTTTTCGGGGAGCTTACGATTTGAGCTTCGAAGGAAAGAGCATCGAATCTCTCGGCTACGAGCAAGAAGCCCAACACCTTGAGAACGCTCTAGAACTCACTCGAGATGACATCCTGACCATCCAAGAGGCCGCTTCTGATGCCACCGATGAAGAGAATGCTCTCATCTTTAGCTCCCACTTGATGCTTCTGAATGATCCCTTCCTGTTGGAAAAGATCGATCTTCGAATGCAGCAAAATCAACCGGCAGCTTATGCGGTTGACGAAGTCTTCACCGAGGTCGGACAACAATTAGAGAAAGTCCGTGACAGTTACCTTCAAGAGAGAGTCGAAGACATTCGAGACCTGAGGAGTCGTATCTTATGGCATCTCTTAGAACCTGAGGGCGTTCATGAAAATCTTAGTAATCAAATCGTGATCGCCCACGGCCTACCGCCTTCATTAGTCGTCGAAATGAAGGTCCAGGGCGCCTTAGGTTTGATCACCGAACGAGGAGGATTAACCTCCCACGGAGCTCTCTTAGCGAGATCATTAGGAATCCCGGCGGTCACCGGGGTCGAAAACATCGTCTACATGCTTCAACCGGGAGACTCGGCGATCTTAGATGGGAATCGAGGTAAGGTGATCCTTCGGCCCGACCGAAAATCCTTAGCCAAACATCGATCCCGAGCCGAGCGCCTCACCACGACTCGCATCCACCTTCAAAAGCTTTGCCATGAGCCGGCGGAATCTTTGGATGGTGTACAAGTCAAACTCTTAGCCAACATCGGCTTGAGTGCCGATGTGAAGCAAGCCCATCATTACGGTGCTGAAGGGATCGGTCTCTACCGAACGGAATATCCGTTCTTAATCCGCGAAGAGTTTCCTACCCGTGAACAGCAAACGCGGATTTACCGAAGAGCTTTTAAAACTTTTCCCGATCAACCGGTTCTCTTTCGGATCCTCGACTTAGGCGGCGATAAGTTTCATCCTTTGGTTTCTAGCCCAACCGAAGCCAATCCGGCCTTGGGTTATCGCAGCTTGAGGATGATTCTCGATCAACCCGATCTTCTCAAAGAGCAACTGATCGCCTTCGTCGAAGCCGCAGAAGGAAAAACGACTCAGATTCTCGTTCCGATGGTGAGTTCGATCGAAGAATTTCTCAAGGTACGAGAAATTCTTAACGAAGCCCTCAACTCACAACCCCATCTCCTATCTACTGAAGTGAAATTGGGGGCGATGATCGAAAATCCTGCAGCCGTCGAGATTGCTCAAGATTTAGCAGAATTCGCCGATTTCTTCTCCATCGGAAGTAACGACCTCATTCAATTCACCTTGGCCGTCGACCGAGAAAACGCTCGCGTAGCCTCCTCCGCCGATCCTTTCCATCCGGCGATCCTCCGCATGATACACCGCACGATTCAGGCGGCCCATTCTCGAAATCGAGAAGTTGGAGTTTGCGGACAACACGCCTCCATTCCTTCGATGGCTCTTCTTCTCATCGCGATGGGTGTCGACTCACTCAGCTTGATTCCCAATGCGATCCCTGAAGTTAAAGAAGCGATCCGCCAGGCGAGAATCAACGACATCGTTCAAGAATTACCCGCCATTTTGAATCTCTCTACCACCGAAGAGACTCGAGAAAAAATCCAAAGCCTCATGCCCGAGCTGGAAGAGGAAATCGAAGAGTGAGCGATTCCCCGCCAGCGAAGAATTACACCTTCACCATCATGGCGGCGACTTGTGTCGCCCATGTGCTGACTCATGTCTTTACCATTCTTCACGTATCGTTACTTGTTCTAATCGGAACTGATTTCTTAGTAGCGGAAGACTTTGGTATCGGGAGAGAGGAAGAAGCCCGGGAACAAGCCGCCTTCTACTTCATGATCTTGGGAGTTTGTTTTGGAGTGGGTTCGATTCCCGCTGGTTGGCTCAGCGATCAATTCGGTGAAAAGTTACTCTTAATACTCTTCTTCTTGGGTTGTGCGCTCGGAGGAACAATCATCGGATTCAGTGAATCCTGGCAAGTCTTAACGGTCGGTTGTGTCATATTGGGTCTGGCGACGAGCATCTACCATCCCGTGGGGACTTCACTCATCTCCAAAGGAGTCGAAAAAAAAGGCATGGCGATGGGAATCAACGGCATTGCCGGAAGTCTAGGAACGGCCTTGGGACCCCTATTGGCTAGCTTCTTTAGCACCGATACCACTTGGAGATGGGCTTACTTTAGTGTGGCCGGCTTCACCCTAGTCTTTACTGTCGTTTTCCTCTTTATGGATTTAGGGCCGGCCGCGTTTCCCAAGAAAAAACGACAACAAAACGGCGAGATCGCTCCTCCCCCCAAGCTTCAGCGAAGCAAGGTCATCATCTTAGCCTTGCTTCTATTAGCCATGACTTGTGGCGGTGTGTTTTATCACGTCTATACCACGACCCTCCCCTCTCACTTGACACCTCAAGAAAACACGACGGTGGATTCCTCGGTGACTCCAGAGTCAAACACTGAAAGTTCGGCCGAGCAAAAGGGAAGTCAAGAAGCAAAGCTCGGCGGTGCTCTCACAGCCTTGGTGTTGACCTTTGGTATCTTAGGTCAGTTTGCTGCCGGGTATTTGGCTGACAAAAGAGAGAAACTTCGCCTCTACATGATCAACTATTTCTTGATCATTCCATCCGTACTGATCCTCGCCTTTTTATCGGGAGCCCCCTTAGTAGCGATGGCTTGCCTCGGATCGATATTCTTCTTCGCCGTTCAACCCATCGAGAACACTTTGATCGCTGATTACTCTCCTCCTCAATGGCGAGGGAGCGTTTACGGTTTAAAATTTGTTTTAGTCTTCGCCGTTGGAGGGACAGGAACTTACCTCGCACCTTGGTTGATGAACCAAGGCTTTTCAACTTCCAGTGTATTCCTTATTGCCACTCCGATGATGACCTTAGCGACATTTGCAGCGATCTTTGCGTTTTTGTACCGGGAGAGGTAGGCGGCAAGGTCATTCAAACCTATAAATGGATTCACGTCTAACGGGTACGAACCTCTTAACTAGCCCGAAGTGTTAGTGGCAGGCTCGACCTTCGAGCCATGCGAAGCAAATCGGTAATTCTGAGTACTAAGGACTTAAATAAAGATCGTGCCTGTCCGAAGGGAGGACACCCCTCGCTAGCGCTTCGGGCTAGTTAAGTTGAAAGCATTAATCAGCATCCCATCTGTAGGGGCAGGGCTCGCCCCTGCCCAATTCCCTAAATGGAATATCAACCTTGAAGAAATCCGCATCGTTTTGGGGAACGGGCGCCCACAAGGGACGCCCCTAAAGCACCGCCCTGATCCCAAAATACCCCCACAGCCCCAACAATATCGCGGCGACGACATTCAAAACGAAACCCGTGCTCGCCATTCGAGGCACAGTCAAATAACCGCTTCCAAATACAATCGCGTTGGGTGGAGTACCCGCTGGGAGCATAAAATCACAACTGGCTGCTAAGGCGGCTGCGCCCATCAAAGCCATTCCATCTTGCATCCCCGCACCGATTAAAATCACCATCATCACTTGGGTCGTCGCAACATTACTGGCGATAGCACCGAAGAAGATTGTCAACGTGGTGATCCCTAAAAATTGAACCATCGGGGGATAATCTTTAAGGGTCGCCATACCATCTCCCAACCAGTAGGATAGGCCACTCGCCTTGATTCCCGCAGCTAATGAGAACCCACCCCCCAGGAGAATTAAGGTTGACCAGGGAATCACCTTCAATTGAGTGAGCTTCAAAGTGGGAACCGTCGAAGCCTCTTCAGGTGACCTTTTTACCCGAATCACCATCAGACTTAAAAAAGCTAAAATCGCTGCCCAAGCCTCGATGTGTTTACTTTTAAAAGTAAGTCCGATTTGTTGCATCGGTTCCGTGAAAAGATCTTGAGTCAAATAATGAATACCACTACTGAACATCCACGAAACGCAAGTAAGAACGAAAACCGTCGCAACGATTCTCTCCCCGAGCTTCATCTTCCCCAGGTCGGCGAGTTGCTTTCGGATCACGGAAGCGCCCATGTCTTCTTGAGGGGCATCCCTTCGCCCAAAAATCCAAAGGACAAGCCAAATCAGAGGCAAGAAAACCACCATGAACGGAAGTCCAATTTTGAAGAACTCTAAAAAGGTAATATCTCGTCCCAAGTGATCCGAGACTTGACTGCAAAAAACCACATTAGGTCCCGTACCGATCTTACTTCCCATCCCTCCTACATTCGCACCGTAAGCGATGGCGAGCATCAAAGCTCCCCCGAAGTAATCTAATCTCTTCCCCCCCGTTTGGTGTTCAATCTGAGTGATGATGGCTAAACCGATTGGAAGCATCATCGCCGCGGTCGCCGTATTTGAAATCCACATTGAGATGAACCCAGTGGCGAGGATCATCCCTAATAGAATTTTGGAAGGGCGAGTGCCGAGGAGGCTTAAAATTTTTAATGCGATCCGTCGATGCAAATTCCATTGCTGCATCGCGGCAGCGATTCCCATTCCCCCCAAGAATAAAAAGTTAAAAGAATTTAAATAAGGTTTAAGAGCCGTCCAATTCGACTGAATAAAGGACTCTCCGAAGACTCCGAAGATCGGAAAAAGCAAAAGAGGTAGCAAGGCGGTATAATGAATCGGAATCGCTTCGGTAATCCAAAGAAACGCCATGAGAAGCCCAATTCCAGCCGCGAAAGCAGGACGAGATCCAAAAGATTGGGTATTCCCATCGACATCCGTCCAAGAAAAATCTTGGAGAGGGCTATCGATATTAAAGATAACGACAGCCAGAAGGATCCCTAAGATAATAAAAATTAGCTTCCTAGGTGGAAACTTCGATGTTTGTTCAGTAGGAGGAAGCTCAGTCAATGGGGTTCGCTTTCGATTTAATATTTATTGAATCAAGCTCCTTCGGAGCCCGTTTCAACCGATCCAGCAAATCATAGATTTGTTAATATTTTCAGTAAGAGCCAACTGAATGGAGAGTTAGTTTAAAATAAAGTGCTTTGAACTTAAATATCCACTTGCCCTCTTTTCTCGGCGATCGGAAGAACGTAAGATAGGGACCCAGCTTAGTTTTGATTTAGAAGTTAAATTGAAGAGTAGAGATGGCGTAGAGTAGCCCTAAGATTCGGTACCCGATATGAAGATTTCAGGAGCTAACTGACTTTCCACCTTTTGAGAATGACGACATTAAAGAACGACCCCCTAAATTTCATTGATTCCAACACTGAGGAAGTGAATTCTCCTTCTGAAGAACTGCTGATGGGCAACTTCGCCCCTCAGGGCTCAGCGGACCCGGGCGAATCAACAAGCCCCGAAACCGTTTCGAAAACGGCATTAGATCGCCCTTGGAACGTCATCGTTTGGAACGACCCCATCACTCTGATGGATTATGTCGTCTATGTTTTCAGAAAGCTATTTGGTTATTCAGAAGAACGAGCCACCCAATTGATGTTGGAAGTTCACCAAAGGGGTCGATCGATCGTCACCACTGTAGACCGTGAAAAAGCTGAGTACTACGTCTCTCGCCTCCACGGTTTCGGTCTCCAGGCCAGCCTCGAGCAAACAGAAGAATAAAGGATGCTCGAAATGAATAAGATGTTCCTCCCCTTAAATTGGGAGGTTAAAAAATCATGATCTGGATGACTCGAGAAGGGGAAAACGGTTGGGCCATTCTCGTCTTAGTCGATGAAGATTTCGACCTCAAAGCCCTTCCCAAGCAACTTCGAGAAGTATTAGAAAATCCCGACTTTGAAAGTGAACTCGGTCAAGCTCTCTTCCCTCAAGGTTACCGAAAGGACCCACTCGCTGAAGCCGAATACCAAAGCCTCATGCGAGAAGACATCCTCAAAGGGAAAATGGATTGCCTCAATCGCTTCGAAGAAAACATCGCCCAGAGTGAATCGATCCACGCTGAAAGCGAAGAAGTCGAAATTCTTCACATCAGTCTCACCGATGAAGACCTCTCGATGTGGTTAGGATTTCTTCACGACCTGAGAATCCTGATCGGCACTAATTTAAAAATCGAAGATGATGACTGGAATCAAGACATCGATGAGGACTCCCCTCATTTAGATGAAATTATTCTCATGGAGCGCATCGCCCAACTTGAAGGCGCGGTCATCCGGGGCTTAAGAGAAGCTGAAGGCTTGGGCGCTCCTAAAGAACTCGACATGGCAGAGGTCTTAAAAGGGCTCTCGGAAGATGGAGAGCTCCCGTTCTTAAAAGAGATTTCTGAAGAGTACGATCTCTCGGGCGATGATGATGACGACGACGACGATGATGACGATGACGACGGCGAAGACGATTTTTTCTTCTCTCCCTTCGACGACGAACCATCCGATGATCCTGAAGAAAATAAACCCACCTAAATTCAGTTGCCCGATATGAACACTCGGCAAAATCCCTCCCCAGCGTCTCACCAAGCCATCGTGTGTGACCGCTTCGGCAATACCCAGCTTCAATCGGTTGAAACTCCTTCAATTCAAGCCGATGAGCTTCTTATGAAGCTTCGCTGGGTGGGCTTGTGTGGGACGGATCTTTTTAAGTTAGCAAATCAAACGACGACCGATGGAATGGTTCTTGGCCATGAGCTGGTGGGTGAAGTCGTCAGCGTTGGAGAAGAAGTTGAGAATTATAAGACGGGTGATCGGTTGGTTGTCCCCCACCACGTGTCCTGCGGTGAGTGCCCCCTCTGCTTAAGAGGGAGTGAAACCCTTTGCGATGTCTTTCGTGAAAACCTTCTCATTCCCGGTGGATTTTCTGAATACATCTTACTTCGCCCGCGGGCCGTTCAGTACGCTGCGCAACGTTGCCCGGATGATTTAGATGATCTTTCCGCCATCTTTTTAGAACCAGCTGCCTGCGTACTCCGAGGAATTGAAAAAATCGACTTAAAGCGAGATTCACGAATAGGAATTCTCGGGGGCGGGAGCATGGGGCTACTCCACCTCTTGGTCCTCAAGGCCTTAGAGCCAGAGGCTCAAATCTTAATCGTTGATCCCAAACCCGATCGCCGGGAGCTCGCTCTATCTCTTGGCGCCAGTGTCGCAGTCGCTCCAGGAACAGAAGCAAAAGCGAAGGCTCAACAACTGAGTAACGACCTCGGGCTCGATGCCATCTTTGACACCGTCGGAGGAGCGACCTTACTCAACAGTGCCTTCGATATGTTGCGTCAAGGCGGAAGCATCGTTCTCTTCGCTCACGCCAAAGAAGGCGAACGAGCTAATTTTGATTTAAACCGAGCCTTCAAGTATGAAATAAAAATCCTCTCCACTTATTCTGGAGCGTTGAAGGAACAAGAAAAGACTTTCGACCTTTTAACCTCGGGCCGACTCGATCCTCGCCCCTTAGTCACTCATAAATTCCCTCTCAGTGAATTCGATAAGGGCATCGAACTGAGTCGAAACTTAGAAGCCCTCAAAGTCGTTTATTATCCCGATCCCTAATATCTCACCGATGAGGTCTCCATTGAACACCCCTCTTCCATCCAACATGCAAGGTGCCGTTTTATTAGGGCCGGAACACATCGAAATCCGAGAAGTCCCCGTGCCAGAAGTCGGTCCGGGCGAGTTCTTGTTGAAAGTCGAAGCCGCCACCACTTGTGGAACCGATGTAAAAGTCTTCAAACGAGGGGGGCATCCTCGCATGCTCAAAGTCCCCACCTTGTTTGGTCATGAAATGGCAGGAACGGTCGCTCAGGTCGGACCCGAAGTTACTAAATTCAAACCCGGAGATCGCGTGGTCGTCGCCAACTCCGCCCCTTGTGGAACATGTAAGTATTGCTTGATCCAAAGGGAAAATCTTTGTGAAGATCTGCATTATCTCAACGGAGCATTCGCTGAGTACCTCAAAGTCCCAGCTCGATTTCAAGAAAAGAACACTCACCTTCTTCCCGATGAACTTTCCTTCGAGCGTGCTTCCTTAACCGAGCCTTTAGCCTGCGTCCTTCACGGCGTCGATGCCTTAGATCTCGACCGCTATCGCCAACAAGGCCCGGCCGAAGTGCTTCTCTTCGGAGGTGGCCCCATCGGCCAACTCTTTGTGGGTGTCTTAGCTCGCGAAGGTTGCCGCGTGCTCTTAGCCGATCCAAATCCTAATCGCTTGGAACTTGGTAAAACCTTTGGGGCGAGTGAAACGATTCAAATTGAACGAGGAGGTGGGCAATGGGAGAGAGCTCGTCAAAGAACCCAAGGGGGTGAAGGAGCTCCAGTAGTCGTCGAAGCCACAGGCGTACCCGAAGTGTGGTCGGATGCATTGAAATGTGTCCAAGCGGGAGGCTTAGTTAATTTCTTCGGAGGCTGCGCTCCTGGAACCTCTATCGAACTTGACACCCACTTAGTTCACTACAGTGAAATCACCCTCAAAGGCGTCTACCATCATCGCCCCGACACCGTAAGGCGGTCTTTAGACATTTTAGCCGACCCCAATTTTCCGTCAGAAGCCTTACTCTCAAAGACCCTGCCTATTTCTCAAGTGGAAGAAGCCCTGAGAAGTATGATCCGAAAAGAAGCGATCAAGGTGGTGATTAAGCCTTGATGGATCGATTATCCCTCGCTAAAGCTTCGGGCTTGGAGGGTTGGTGATTTCATTTAATGGCTATAGAGGAACTTCGAGAAAACCTTAATTAGTTTTTGTTGAATCTTGCTCCTTCGGAGGAAGATTCAACCAATCCAGCAAATCTCCGATTTGCTTTCACTCCGCTAAACATAGGATTTTCGCTCCTACGCAGTAATAATGGAATAAAGACCTAGGGTCTTTATTCATGGCCGAGTTGATCCCAACTCGGCTTGGTTCCTGTTTATTCAACAGGAACTAATTAGTTCTTGAAGTGAACTCTCCAAGCACAACTTATCTGCTCCGATACGACTCGCGGATCGAGCCGACTACTAAACCGTAACTTTCTCTATTGCCTCCGCCACTTCCTCAGGTGATTTAAAGAACAGCGTTTCGTTGTCGATGCCTTCTAACATTTGAGGATCCCAGGATTGGTGATGCTCGGTGATGGCAATCTTCAACTTCTCGAATCGATTTCCGAGCATGGAAAGTGCGGGTAGACGCTCTTCGTTAATGGGTGAGGCCTTGAGACTCAAGTGAAGTAGAAGTAGATGCCCTTCAGGGCGTTCTCCGATCGCGGGAAGAATTAAAATCTTTCGATTGTCGGTTTGTCCCAAGCCTAAGTAGATCTCGCCGCGCTTGACGACTCCCCATTTAGTTCCACTTAAAAGGCTGTCTTCATCGCAACGTGAATTGAGGTCTTTCGCAGAGCCTTGTTTTTCGATTACGCTGATTCTTGAATCGTCGCGGGGGCGTCCGAGAGCATCCAATCGATGCACGTGATAAAGAGTGGAACCTTCCACTTCTGCGACCAGAGGATCAAAGGCCCACAAGAAGGCTTTTTGAGCTTCAGAGATTTGCTCCTGCTCTAATTCACAAGACTCAATGGCTTGCCACAAGGCGCCGGCTTGAGTTTTGCTCTCGCCTCGGGAAATTCCCACGGTTACGGTCTTAGCTTGATGCTTGATGGCATCCACTGGCCGTGCGAGTTCGTGGATAGCTTGTGAGGTGACATCTAATAGAGCCTCAACTAAGGTTTCTGAGTTGGTTACGGGAACGATTGAAGCCGGAAGCTCGAAGGGAGTTCTCGAAAGCGCGGCTTGTAAGAGTAAGGCTAATCGCGTTGCCGTTCCGGGATCTAAGCAGCTGTCTAAAGATCCATCTAACAGTAAGTTCCTCAGTTCGTGAGCTTGACTCAACCACTCATCGGCTAATTCCAACGACTCAAAACTGAACGTTTGCCCTGTTTGTTGGGAACGCGCCTGGGCTAATCCCGAGCGAATATGTCTCAAGGTATCCGCGTGATGATCAAAGCTGCAGGCGGCGTGATAACCAAAGAGGTGACCGACCATCGTTGAAAGCAAGTAACCCAACTCACCATCGATTTTAGGAACGGCGACAATCCCACTAGCATAGGGGTTAAATCGGGATTCGCCTTGTGTGGTAATCACAATGGGAATGGACTGGTGTGCTTTAAAAATGGCGACTTCTTTAACTAAGTCAGAAATCAATTCTTCTTGAACTCCACTGGCACAAACCAGAATCAAGGGCTCCGAAGAAAGGTCGATATGCTTTTTGTCTTCAGTAAAGTCACTGGCGATCGACTTGTAACAAAGCTCACTCAGCTTGATGCGAATTTCATCGGCAGCTACTTTTGAAGAACCACTACCCACCATCGCCCAGTATTTCTTTCGGGGAGCGAATTGCTGCGCGATCTCATAAATGGAATCACTCAATGTCAAAGTTTGTTCCATGGCTTGAGGGAGGCACTCCAGTGAGTTTAAGCGTCTCTTTAATTGACTTGAGGTCAAAGATCCGATGGCCTGGGCTAAAGCTAAAGCTAAGATCTCTCCAACCACGTTTTGTGCGTAGAACGCTTTGGTTGAAGCCACCGACATTTCGATGTCTCGGCCATCTGAGGTATAGAGAACGCCGTGAGACTTATAAACTAGATCCGAGTTTCGTCGATTAACGATTCCTAAAACCCAAGCTCCTCGTTCCCGAACGAGGTCGACCGTGCAATTGGTGTCTGTTGTCGTCCCCGATTGGCTTACGGCGATGATCAGGGTGTCTGACATGTCATCTCTTAAGCCATGAGCCGAAAGCTCTGTTGCTTTTTGAGAGACGACTTCGATGGGATGCTTAGAATTGGCTAAGGCACTCTTGATGAGTCTAGCAATACCATCGCCGGCGATGGCCGCCGTGCCTTGGCCGATGACTTGAATGGTTCTGATTTTACCTTGGCAGAATTGTTTAAGGCGATCTGGGTCGAGAACTTCTGCACCTAAATTGAAGGTGGGCTCAGAGTCTTGAGGGTTCTCAAAACGACCTCGCAAAGTTTTTCGAACCGTTGAAACCGATTCAGTGACTTCTTTTAACAGGAAGTGAGGATAGTCTCCGCGATTGATATCGCGAGTGGTGATCTCTGCCTTTTGCACGCGGTCTTCGGGAATTTCAGTCGTGACATACTCACAGAGGAATCGAGTTCTCGTTTTCGTATCGTGTTGTTTGACAACAAAGATTTCCCCTTGCTCACTGCGCTCACCTTCAGCTTTAAAGTAAGTGGGAGTTAACTCCACTAAGCCGTACATTTCAGAGGCAACTGCGGTGGTGGATTGACCAAAACCAAAGTAAAGACCCTGTCCGCTTCCTTTTTGAGCAAACAGAATCTTTCCGGGATGGTGGGCTGCCATCACTCCGATGGCCATCGAACCTTCGAATTCAGAGAAAGCTTTTAAGAATGCTTTTTCAAAGTCACCGGTTTCCTTATAGTACGCATCGATGACGACTGGGATGATCTTTGCATCAGTGGTGATGGATGATTCGAACTCAAAGGCAGTTGAACTGATATATTTTTGGCAGAGCTCTTGGTAGTTATCGATATCGCCGTTTAAAACAGCAACAAGTTCACCGCCTCGGACGATGGCTTGCTGTTCGTCGATAAGCGCGCTGTCGACAGGGTGACAATTTTCGAGTGAAACAATTCCATTCGAGGCCCAGCGGGTGTGAGCCAAGGCTTGGATTTGAACCTTGGGAAATCGAATCACCTTTTGAAATATGGGATCCGTCGTGATGAGGTCTCTTAACGTATTTACGTTGTCTCCCATCTTCCCCACTTCTTCAGCCGTTTTGAATGTGAAGAGAAGAGTGGAAGGTGAACTTTCGGGCCGAACAATCGTTCCTTGGGTCAATCCCTTGAGTGAAAGACGTTCTATAAATTGTTGGGCCCATTCTGTCTGATCGCTCAACTCTGAAATGAATTGTTCTAAGGAGGTTGAGTCTTCGAAGTGAGCGTAAACGGCGATTCCGGCTGAATCTCTTCCTCTGACTTCAAGTCGATCGATGCCATTTAAAATGATATTGAGCGACCAAGCGTGGGTGCGGGCTTGAGGGCAAGCAGCTTGAGAATTGAGCAAGTTGAAGACACGTTCCAGATTGGCTAGAGCGTCCCACTTTAAAGTCCAAGTAAGGTCGGAGCTCAAAAGGATGAGTTCATTGAGTTGCTCGACGGAACTTTGATTTTTCCATTCGCCCGATTGCGCTTCTTGTTCGAGCTTCGAGGTCCAGCCTTCGAGTTCGTGAACGTATTGTTGGAGTTGGTTTCTGAGCTCTTCGTCTTCACTTAAAAGAAGAAAACCATCTTTATCCACCCAGAGTTGACATTGTGATTGTAAGTTCTTGAGGTCTGTGGATAGAGCTTCGCTCAACAAGTTGTCACTAGAGTAAGTGAGAATCTGAGAGAGTTGATTGAAGAACTTTTCGGGTTGAAGTCGTTGGGTGGGGCTTGAAAAGGGTGTTTTAGACGTTAGCAGTCCATGGATACCGCACATGAGCGATCCTCAAGTCGAAGGGCCGATATTAATACTGATGAGATATAGACTCTGATGATTTATTAATCGGCTCGTCGAGAAGATCACTGAAAGCTCAAGCGTGAAACTTGAATGCTTTAAGTGAGTCTTTGGTTTGAGTTTGGGAAGCGTTTGGGAGAGGGGCTGAGCGAGTTCTGTTAATGTCGAGATCCTGCCCAGTGGGGAAGCCCATTAACCAACACGTGTAGGGGCAGGGCTTGCCCCTGCCCAATTCCATAAAGTGATATTCAATTTCGAATGTTTTATTGCGTCTAAAAAGAGAGGGCGCCCACAAGGGACGCCCCTACAAAATTATTTAATTTGGGACTAGAAAACTAACCCTTAACTAGCCCGAAGCGCTAGCGAGGGGCAGGAACGAAGACCTTGACCCCTTGCTAGCGCTTCGGGCTAGTTAATTGATTCCCAAAACTTTTTAAACCAGTTCGTTTGTAGGGGCAGGGCCTATCAATGGCTAGCGCCAAAATAGGGCCTGCCCAATTCCTTAAAGCGCCATTTGATTTTTGATGTCTATTATGTCGTTCAATGAAAAGGGCGCCCACAAGGGACGCCCCTACAGTTAAAACTTCCGGCTAGTTAAATGGCTTTTTAGTCATTTGCAAATTCGAAAAGGCTCCTATGGACTCAGCATCTCCACGTCCAGCTCCAAGGTCTTATCTTTCCTTTTGATTTTGACCTTAACTTTATCGCCATGCTTTTTCTCTTTGACGATCTTGATCAAGTCGATCACGCCTTCGATCTTTACTTTGTCGAATTCCAAGAGAATGTCGTCGACTTTGACTCCACCTAAGTCAGCTGAAGAGTTTTCGTAGACTCGAGTAACTTGAAGTGGATTATCATCCGTTCCTAGCTTGATACCGAGTTTAACGGGGCGCTTATTCGATTTTTGTGAAAGCGTGGCTTCGATGGTTTGTTCTCCGCTTTTTCGAAGAACTTTGAATTTGATTTTACTTCCCGCTGGGTAGGACTTTAAAAATCCATCGTAGTGACTTTGGGTACGGATCAAATACGAGTCGATCGCTAAGATTCGATCACCGCCACGAAAACCAGCATCGTAAGCGGGGCTCCCGGGGCTGACATATTTGATAGGAAGACCGGGCTTTCCTCCTGATATACGCTCTTCAACGGTTAAACCTTTCATTTGACCGGAAGAAACAGCTCTGCCCTTAGCTTTCTTGAGGGGTTCAAGGAAGCGCATGATTTTAGATGAGGGGACAGCGTACCCAGCTCCTGAATTCAGGCTTAGACCGAAACGAGTTTCAATCTTTCCGTTGATACCGACAACGACACCATCCAATGTCACCAAAGGTCCTCCCGAGTTACCGGGATTGACGGCCGTATCGACCATGATGGCATCGGGGTAGCGCGGGGGAGTGTTTCTAAATACTGCACTGACGACCCCGTAGCTGACAGAAGGATGGAAATCAGCGGGAATACCTCGGAAAAACTCGTTTTCGTCACCGAGGAGAAAAGGATTCCCAAGAGCTAAAGTCGACTGACCGGGTTTCAGTTTGTCGGAGTCACCCAGCTTAATAAAAGGGTAAGAACCTTTCTTCTCAATTTTTAGAAGAGCTAAATCTCCTTCAGGATATTTACCGAGTAACTTGGCACGAAACTTCTTCCCCGTTAAAGCAAAACGAACATCGATTTCTTTATTGGATCCCATCACGTGGTCGTTCGTCAGAACAAAACCATCTTTTGAAATACAAAATCCGGATCCTCGATCGATGAATAAAACCCCGGGCAAACATTTGTCGATCGTATTTGTGATTCGTTTCTGAAGCTCATTGAGTTCATCG
Organism: Planctomycetota bacterium; assembly: GCA_028280485.1. GTDB lineage: Bacteria > Planctomycetota > UBA8108 > UBA8108 > JACQVS01 > JANQLS01. The sequence goes on along the minus strand of JANQLS010000135.1, from coordinate 85,351 downwards.
ATTTGAGTGGTTTGAGCCTGGAGGCTCAAAGCTGAGAAATTCAGCACCCAAGCGATGACCAAGGGGATCAGGAGTACGGATGGAGTTAATTGGCGTAGCACTACAGGGTCTCCAGTGGGTTTAAACTCTTGGATCAAATTTGCCAAGGGTGACTTCGAGATCTAATTCTTTGTCTTCTCGTTTGACCTTTAATTTGACTTTGGCTCCAGGCTTGAGCTTGAAGATCAAATGGCGAAGGTGAGGGAAGTCGATGACTTCGGCTCCGTTGAAGATCAAGATCGTGTCTTGAGGTTTCATTCCGGCTTTGTCAGCTCCACTTCCGGGAGAAACTAAATTGATTTTTGCCCCCGGACCACGGTGGCGGTTTTCCGCTGCGACTCCCAGGAGCGGGCGTTCGATCCCTTGGAAGCTTTTTCCTTTTTTGAGTTCAGGAAGAATCTTTTGAATCAGATCCGCTCGAACACCGAATCCGATTCCTGAATTAAATCCCCAATGCGGATAGGTGTGACCTACGAAAGCAGAGAGCCCGACGATATTGCCTTGCAAGTCGATCAAGGGGCCTCCCACGTTGCCATAATTCATCGCAGCGTCAGTTTGAAATGCTCGGCCGGCATTTCGTTTGGGAGCGCTCACGATACCCACGGTGGCCGTTGCTTGACCGGGTTCGGGCGAGCTTCCAATCGCCAATGTGAACAAGCCGGATCGAAAGACTTTAGGATTTCCCCACTTGATAGGGCTGAGCTTAAGTTTTTTGTCGATCGTCTTTTTTGTTTTCAAAAGAGCGATGTCGTCGGCCGGTGAATTCGCATGAACTTTGGCTTCATAAGATTCACCATTACTTAAAGTCACTTTGATCTTTTTGATAGTACCTAAGACGTTGTAGTCCGAAGTGAGGATATGACCCTTGTGATCTAGCAGAAGACCCGTGACAGCGCCTTTAGGTCGTCTGTAATAGTCTTGGAGGCCTTCTTGATCTCCGGGGCTGAGTCCTCGAATGGGTCTACGGTTTCTTCGGCGGCCCTGTTCAGGTTCTCGGTCGACTTCGATGGAAACGATTCGATCAGAAACCGTTTGAACGAGATCGAAGATATTTTGCGTGAGTTTTTTAGCGAGCTTAACCTCTTGTTGCTTCTTCGGAGCTTTTTCCAAAGTTTCATTGGCAACCGTTTGCCCAACGGAAACACTGAAGGTCACACAGGCCAAAATGAGTAGGTTCTTCACTTGGGACATGTTCTTGTTTATTTGATTGGTGAAGTTCAGTACAGAATAGAAAAGTGGATTAAAATGAAAGCCAAGGTTGAAGCGTAAAAACCCTGGGTTCTTCAGGCATTTTAATCTCTTGGGTTGAACTCGAGCTTTTTTCTAAAGGGTAGGCCTCGATCACGATTTTTTTCCCAGAAGGAGCTTCTTTGAGGGCTTTTTTGTAGTCTGCGATCGAGTGGATAACTTTACCAGCGACCTTGACGATTCTAGACCCTAAAGCGATACCCGCTCTCGAAGCCGGTGAACCAGCAGAGATTCCATCGATGATCAATTGGCTTTTTTGGTCGAGCACATCGCCTTTTTCAGTTAGGTCAAGCCCAAGATAAACCGCAGTTTTATGAATACGGTCAGAATGCCAAGGGCGATACTTTCCGAATAGAGGCTTCAAGATATTGATGGGTACGGCTGTTCCCAGCCAGCGTCGAGTAGAGTAGTTCAGGCTGAGCATGCCGATGATGCGACCGTTTTTATCGATGAGAGGACTCCCGTCCATATAGTCGTTGACTAAGGTCGTCGTCTCGATCACTTTGCCGGTGTATTTCGATTCGGAACGCCCACTGTTGAGCTTGTATATTCCGCTGATGATGCCTGAATTGATACAGACGTGATCATCGCGAACGATACTCATAAACGCATTGCCTAAAGTGATGCTCGGTTGGCCGAGTTTGACAGTGTCGCTGTCTCCCAGCCTGAGGAATGGATAGTCTCCCTTTGTTTTAATTCGAACGAGGGAAAACTCTTTTTCGGTAACCACCTTCACAATTTCGGCGGCGACGCGTTTTCCGCCTTTTAAATAAATTCGAATGTCTCTGGCTTTATCGGGGACAACGGTGACCGAAGTGAGCACCAATCCTTTAGGATCGATGATGACTCCAGTTCCGAGGAACATGTTCTCTTTGACCTTGCTCTCAATTCCCACAACCGCAGAGGCGGTTTGGTTATAGAGACGGGCAACATTGTTTTCAACGCGCTTGGCGGTCACCATCTCGAGGGAGAGAAGGTCTGTCGGCAAAAACTGAAAACTGATGATCAGGACCCAGAGGGAAGTCCAGAAGCCGTATTGAGTTAAATTGGGAGGACGATTAAAAGAGAAACACGAAGGGTGGGTGGGGGTGTCATAATTTTTCATAAACTCTATTCTAACCCTTCATAAATATTGCATCCAGTGACGTCATAACTTCTTACGTCATGAAAACGAACTTTTTAGGATTGTAGTTCCCAAAGATTGGGTCGGTCTACTACGAATGCTCGTAATAACACAGACGTTAAAACCTTGAACCCCATTTCAAGTTATCGGTTCTCAATCTCTTCAAGATGAGTTAGTTTCTTGAGAATCTAAGGGATCTTCCTGTGTGGGGAAGTGCAATCTAATTGTGGAAACAACTCCGTGTTGTTGTCGTAAGTCATTTAGCTGTAAGACTCAATGAAGTTCTATTAAGGTCAGGTCAGTAGATACGATGTCGGTAACATTAAAGAAAAGAAGCCCGCGTTCTCTTTTTTCATTTCGTGGAATTCGTGCGATTGTGCTCTTTACCTTCCTCGCAGTATTCGTCGGCTGCGTGACGGCGCCTTATACGGGTCGCAAGCAACTCATCAGTCCAACGATCACGGTTCAACATGAGATAGATTTAGGAACCGAGGCTTACAAGCAAGCGCTCTCCGCTTCAAATATATCGGGAAACACTACTTATAACCGACGCGTGGAGCGCATCGGTCATCGCTTAGCCGAAGCGAGTGGTCGATCTGATTTGCCCTGGGAATTCAAAGTCATCGAAGATGACAATGTCGTCAATGCCTGGGCTCTGCCTGGAGGAAAGATTGCCGTTTATACGGGCCTTCTCAGATTAACTGAAGGGGATGATGCCTTGTTGGCAACAGTGATGGGGCATGAGATTGCTCATGTGATTCAACGACATGGAGCTGAACGACTCACCCAAGAACTCGGAATGAATATCATTGCTTCTGGTTTGTTAATCGCTCTTCAAAATGAGGATCCTGAAGATAAAAATCTTATCTTACAAGCTTTCGCAGTGGGAGCCGATGTATTCGCCATCAAACCTTTTAGTCGAGATATGGAAACAGAATCAGATCGAGTGGGTTTGATCTTTATGGCTAAGGCCGGTTACAACCCTGAAAAATCGATCGAGTTTTGGCAAAGAATGGGTGAAGCCACGGGAGCAGATAAAAGAGGAAGTTCAATTGCTGACTTTTTATCAACGCATCCCTCTCATGGAAAACGATTGGCCGACTTAAGAAAGTACATTCCCGAAGCTCAGAAATATTACAAGCCGATTACGCCTTAGTAGTATTTCGAAATTTTGGTTATTCAATTTTAACCCCTCCAAGCCCGAAGCTTTAGCGAGGGATAGGGACTCGATATTTAACCTGATCCCTCGCTAAAGCTTCGGGCTTGGAGGGGCGATTGTTGTTACTAAAAACATTAACTATTAATGAGTGAAGAAGACCCCAAGGATAAATCCCTCGACCCCAAAAACTGGGATGAGTTCCGCTCGTTGGCTCATCGAATGGTCGACGACATGCTCGATCAAGTGAAGGGGGTAAGAGACGAACCGGCTTGGCAAGAAGTTCCATCTTCAGCCAGAAAAGAAATTCAACGCGAGCTTCCAATGGCCGGTCTGGGAGATGAAGAAGCCTACCAACTCTTTAAAGAAAACATCTTTCCCTATACCAACGGGAATCGGCATCCCCGTTTTTACGGTTGGGTTCAAGGTACGGGAACTCCCTTAGCTTCGATGGCCGAGATGTTCGCATCAGCGATGAATCCTCACTGTGCCGGATTTGAGCAAGCTTCGACTTACGTTGAGCTTCAGGTTGTCGATTGGTTGAAGCAGGTGATGGGCTTTCCGAGTGAAAGCTCAGGTGTTTTAGTGAGCGGGGGGACGATGGCAAATTTCGTGGGCTTAGCCGCGGCGAGAGATGATCGCGCGGGTTTTGATGTATGGAACGAAGGCTTACAGCATTCGAAGGCTCCTCGATTAGTCTTTTACGGATCGAGTGAAACTCATGGCTGGGCGCAAAAAGCTGCTAATTTATTAGGGCTAGGGAGTTCGGCCTTTCGGCCCATCCCTGTAGATTCCGATTTTCGGATTCAAGTCTCCCAGCTTAAAAAAACCATCCAGGAAGATCGTCATCAGGGTCTGAAGCCATTCTGTGTCATCGGAACTGCCGGTACGGTGAACACAGGATCCATCGATGATTTTGATGCTCTCGCCGACGTTTGTCAGAGTGAAGATCTTTGGTTTCATATCGATGGGGCTTACGGAGCTTGGGCGCGACTCAGCGATTCAAGAAAGCATCTCGTTAACGGAATCGAACGGGCGGATTCCTTGGGATTTGATCTCCACAAATGGGGTTACTTGCCCTTTGAAGTCGCGTGCGTCTTGGTCCGAGATCCCTTAGCCCATCGTCGGCCTTTTTCTATCGAAGGAAGTTACATTCCTAAGGTCGATCGGGGATGTTTAAAATCCGGATTACCATTTGCTCCATTGGGAATTGAACTTACTCGTAACTTTAAGGCCTTAAAGGTGTGGTTGTCTTGGGTCTCTCAAGGAGTCGATCGACTCAAAGAACAAATCGAACAAAACATAGCTCACGCCGAGTATTTAAAAAGTGTTGTCGAAGAAGATCCTCAGCTCGAGCTTCTCTCTGAGGTGGTCCTCAATGTGATTTGTTTACGATTTAATCCGGGAGGTCTCGATCAAGAGCGTCTGAATGAAATTAATTTAGAGATCCTCCATCGCTTACACGAGTCAGGCTTAGCTGTGCCATCGAGTACTGTGCTCCATGGAAGCTTTGTTATTCGGTTGGCCTTAACGAATCATCGAACACGACGGGCAGATTTGAAGTTGCTCGCCGATGAGGTGGTTCGGCATGGAAGGGATATTGTTTAGGTTCAAATAAGAATTCCCGTCGCTAGCGCTTCGGGATAGTTAATTGACCCTCAGAATTCTTAAAACCAGTTCGCTTGTAGGGGCAGGGCTTGCCCCTGCCCAATTCCTTGAAGCGTCTTTTGATTTTGAAAGTTTGTGATTTCGTTCAGGGAAACGGGCGCCCACAAGGGGACGCCCCTACAGTAAAAACTTCGGGCTAGTTAATCGTGACAGCATGCCAACTCATTAACTAGCCCGAAGCGCTAGCGAGGGGTTTATCCAATTAATTTAAATTCATTAAAGCGTCGCAAACGGTCGATACCCCGAAACCAACCCACGCGCTTGCCTGAAGTAAGGTAGAGGTTTCAAACCACCACTTCTTGCATATTTTCCTTTGAAAAGATGGCCCACTTTTTCTCTGGGGAAGCAATTCCAACTCATCTGTCCCACTCCATCGATGGCGAGTAAATTTAAATTCCCTCGATGGTCGGTATCAAAACCAGGGTTGTTGAGAACAGAGAAATACTCTTCGACTGCAGCTTCACCGTAAACTGTTCCGAGCATCCGATCTTTAATGCTCGGGGCGCCTCCACGTTGAAGGTCATCTAAAAGGACGTGTCTCACTTGAATCGGGTTGGCTCTTCCGGTGAAGTGAATATCTAAGGCTTCAGCTACTCGTAGAACTGTCAGTTCTAGAGGCTTCGTAGTCGTGATCATTTTTTCGTATGCCGTTTCATCGGTATCTCCATGTTGCTGACGAATACTCATCATGGGAACACCGCTGGGCAAAATCACCAGAAGATATTTTCGTTTACTCTTTTCAAACGTGTCTTCAATCCAATGAACCATTTCATTGATATCGACATAATTAGGATCGAACGCGGTACCGTAGAGTTCTTGAATCTCTTCCTTGTCTTCTTCAGACAGGCGAGGGTGAATGGGGAGATAGATACGTTGAGCTCCACAGGAAGTGCCGATTTGCAAAGGTTGGAAGTTACTTTTAGTTCCAACACATTCAACGATAAAAACAGTTCGGCTGTGGAAGGCTTGGTCTCTCAGGTTATCGATGGCCGTTATGGCGCGATTCCCTGCGGTATCAGCGCCGATAGATTCGGCGTGAATGGGGTCATGATCGCTCATACTGCCATGGTCAGGATTAAGAAATTCGCCCTCGACTGAGGCGGGTACGAACATGGTGGTCGTCGTGTTCATCCGAGATTTGTCGTACACCCGATTGAGAACGGTGAAGCTTCCTAAACCACCTGTAGCGATGACTAAGTCAAATTTTTTCAATGACTCAGCGATTTTGGCGTGCGCTTTGTCGTCTTGTTCTGGGATCTTGACATCGGTTGAACCCAAGATCGATCCCCCTTTATTGATGATCGATCCCACATCGGATTCTTTGAGTTTCCAAAATTGATCATTGAGAAGCCCCACCCAGCCTTGTTTTGCTCCAAAGACTTCCATGTTTCTTCGGATTGCAATTCTGGTGGCAGCACGGACGGTAGAGTTGATCCCGGGGGCGTCTCCGCCCAAAGTGACGATCAAGCAGCGCATGGTCGCTCGTCCTTTCTGGTCGTAGGAGTTCAATCTCCAAACGACCTTGGAGTGAACGAAAGGACGGTGCGCTGGTTTTGTAAGAAGCCTAAGGTGAAGATCCTTAAGAAAGGCTCTTACTTTTTTCAGTTCTTAGATGATCGCACTCTCTCTTTTGCGACGCCTAATAAAGCTTTTTTAGAATGAACGACAACTGGAGTTCGTACTAAGAAGTTTGTGTGTTTAATAATTCAAAATGGATTTGAATTATTTCAGATGGTTCTCGATTTATTTTCGTTGGCGTTGATTCATTCATTAAAAAGCAGGACTTAACTGAAAAGATTTTTATCTATTCCAAAGCTAAAAATCTTAGCGCTCAAATGGAGCTAGGTTTAGCCTCAATTTTCGCCGAAGCGTTTTGAAGATGCACCGTTACCTTTCGACATAGATGTTTGAGTGGAATGTTTTAATTGCCTCCATAAGCAATCCAAAAGCATCCAACTCAAAAATGAAATGAACTATTAAGTCCGATTAATTTGGTTTTAATTCGGATGTTATAGTTCGATGACTTGTACTTCTATATTATGCGAAAAAGTTGAATATCGGTAAAAAAACTTTATTTGAGGCCGAGATCGAAATTCTCCTCTAGTTTTGTGATGATTTGATCGAGGTCCCAGTCTTTTTGTTGAATGATCTTTAAAAAAGGTGAAGGTAACGGCGCTTCGAAGGATTCTATTGCACCTAGAATGTCCTTCGGCAAGCACAATTGATAGGCATGAAGCGGCAAGCAAGCTAGGTTGAATTTTTTTAAGAACTTTTTTGAAGGAACGGGTTTTCCGTATCTTAAATCACCCACGATCGGCCTTCCCCAGCTGGCTAAAAGACTTCTAATTTGGTGGGTGTATCCTTCGTTAGGATAGACTTCAATTAAACTCATGCGTTCATCGGCAAACACTTTTTTATAACTTAAGCTCGCCGGCATGCGACGATATGTTCCTCTTAATTTACTTCTAACTTTACCCTCGATGGCCCCTTCAGAATCAACGGGGCCGCCGACAAAAGTGAGGTAACGTTTTTGGACTCGCCTTTGTTTAAAAGCTGTTTGAACAGATTTTCGTATCGATGAATTGAGTCCGAACAGAAGCACGCCCGAGGCTTCGCGGTCGAGACGATGCAGTGGATGAATCGATTTGCCGGGCTTGATATCGATGACGTTGGGGAAAACACTGGCCCAATGGGTCAATAGTTCTGCTAAACCGTAAGGATGAGAAGTTCCTTTGTGAACAGGTAGGTTTTCTGGCTTGTCGATGATGAGTAAGCCACTTCCCTGAAAGAGAATTCGTTTTGGATCGAATCCTTCTACAGCAGCTTCTAATTTTTCGTACTCTGTCAATCGTTCGCCTTCGGATGGTTGAGGCATGTTAGTTTTCACTCAAGGTCCAACCCAAATATTTGAGCTCAGCTAAGGCTAGATCGACATGAGCGATGTCATCGAAATTAAAAGCGCGTCGAAACCATGCTAAGGCTCGCTCACGATGGCCTTGAGCGAGTTCTATTTGCGCATGAAGGTGAGCTGATTCTACCGCGTCCGAGACAACTAAGGTTCTTTGGGCCTCTTTGAATTTTCCCGTTGCCAGCAGCGAGAAAGCTTTCAAGCTTGTTAAGTTTTGGTAATCTTTTCCCGTTAAGGGGTCGGCCTTTTTAATCCATTTTAAATATTCAGCGTGTTTTCCCAGTGTTAGAAGAACTCCGCCTAAAAATTCAGGCCGAGGATCGTAGCCTTCCTTTCTAAAGAAATCAGGCTCCGTACGAATCCACTTTTGAAGTTCTTTCTGGGCTCCCTCTAAATCTTCATCAAAGAAGAATTGAACGACTGTTCTCAAGCGTGCGTTTCGCTGTTGTGCCGATTTTGACTTCAGCTTTTCGAAGGCTCGTTTGATGGGCCCAGGATTGGGATTTCTAAAGGACTCCGCTCGAAGGTCAGGAAGAAGTAAATGGCTTCTCGTTCTCAGGGCTTCGATGTTTCCTTCTTGGGCTTCTAAGGCTCGCTCCGTATAGATAAACAAAACTGAAAGAACGGATTGAAACCAGAGGCTTGAACTCGATATGGGGAAATGGACTTTATCTTCTCCACCGATGACGTGAGGGAGGATCCCTTTTAAGGCATTGGCGATGACATTTTGAGGGCTGACGGAATTTAAGACTTCTAAAGCATCCTTTTCTCGGTGATTCGCAACGAGAATTTCAGCTTGAATGATCCTTGCGGGATCTTTGCCGTAGGGGAGTCCCTCAAGTTTTTGTGCTGTTTCTATAGCTTGATCAAACTTTCCCAATTCCGAATAAGCTCTAGATAAAGTCGTGAAGATTTGACCGCAAGTGTCAGGTTCTAGGGGCACCTTCTTCAAGATTTTGACGGCTTCTTGAGGATCTCCACGATCAAAAATCTTGAGTGCGGTAGCCAGTTGATAGTCTTCAGTAGTGGTGGACATCGGGTTGCTCGTTGAGTGTTCGATCTAAATTCAACTGAAACTGGATGACAAATGCCCGTAACCTCCGATGTAAGGAAGGTTACGGGCATTTGCAAAGTGACCTAAGCAGTTATAAGCATGTCATTATCTAAGGACCTTAATAACGACTTGCCATTTCATCTAAAGTCACGATCTTGATCTTGTCAGCGTGACCTGCTTGACCAAATGAAATCATTCGTGCTTTACAAACTTCAGCCATCGCAGCGCGAGCGGGCTTGAGGTAATCACGAGGATCAAATTTCTCAGGGCTTTCGGCTAATACTTTTCGGATAGCTCCGGTCATCGCCAAACGGTTGTCGGTATCTACATTGATCTTACGGACGCCAGACTTGATACCTTTTTGAATTTCTTCAACGGGCACTCCCCAAGTGGGGTTCAATGAGCCGCCGTAAGCATTGATGATATCTTGAAGTTCTTTAGGAACTGAAGAGCTTCCGTGCATCACCAAGTGACAGTTGGGAAGTCTTTTATGGATCTCTTCGATTCGATCCATAGCGAGAACTTCACCCGTAGGCTCTTTGGTAAACTTATAAGCACCGTGACTGGTTCCGATGGCGACTGCTAATGCATCAACACCAGTTTCAGAGACAAACTGTTCAGCTTCTTCGGGGTCGGTAAGGAGTTGATCATGGGTGAGGACTCCTTCAGCACCATGACCGTCTTCTTTATCGCCCATTCCAGTTTCTAACGAACCGAGACAACCCAATTCACCTTCGACTGAAACTCCTTGTTTGTGAGCGCTTTCAACGACCGTTCGAGTGACGTTGACATTGTAAGCAAAGTCAGCGGGAGTTTTTCCGTCGGCTTCGAGGGATCCATCCATCATGACGGAGGTGAAACCATTATCGATTGCACTTTGGCAAGTCTCGGGGCTGTTTCCGTGATCTTGGTGCATAGCGACAGGGATATTGGGATGCAACTCGGCAGCCGCTAACATGAGGTGACGAAGATAGTTGTCTTGTGAATAAGAACGAGCTCCACGTGAAGCTTGAATGATTACGGGTGAGTTGGTCTCCTCCGCCGCTTCCATAATAGCTTGGATCTGCTCCATGTTGTTGACATTGAAGGCGGCCAAACCATAAGCGTTTTCGGCGGCGTGATCCAAGAGGATGCGCATCGGTACCAGTGGCATGGTTCTATCTCTTATTTAAAGGTTGGTGAAATTATCGGTGAATCAACGATTCTCCGTTGATCATCGACAGTGATTCATAAGTGAGCCATAAGGCTGGGAGGGTGCTGTAAAAGCATCGGCCTCCGTGGCCAAGCCGTGCATTATACTTCTTTGAGAGAGAACTGGGAAAAACTATCTGTAAGCCCCTGTGAGACTTGTCTTTGTAACAAAAACGGGCCCCGTTTGGGGCCCGTTTTTGATGAGTTCCAGTTGGATAAATTGGAACTCTTTCTACTGTCGTGGATTCGCACAAATCATGAAATGGGGCAAGAAGCCCTATTTCAGAGTGAAGAAATGATTCCCTTCTTGGCAGCGCTTGAACTTGTCACAGAAGCCCAAGGTGGTTTCTGTGCCTCCCAAGAACATATACCCGGAAGGATCTATGACCTGGGAAAGCTTCTGGAAGATTTGAGCTTTTGTTCCCCCGTCGAAATAGATGAGGACATTCCTGATAAAAATAATGTCGAAGGGGCCACCGATCCCTGCGAATGAATCCATCAGATTGAACTTCTTAAAGGTGATCAGATCCTTGAGATCTTTATTGATCTCCCAATGGTCCGCTTTCTGGTGGAAGTACTTCACTAACATTTGAATGGGCATTCCCCGTTGCACTTCAAATTGAGTGTAAGCGCCGGAGTTCGCTTTATTCAGGATCGAACTTGAAATATCGGTTGCCAGAATATTCACATTCCAGTTATTGAGTTCAGGAAAGTGATCTTTCAAGATCACCGCTAAGGTATAAGGTTCCTGCCCTGAAGAACAAGCAGCACACCAAATTTTTAGTTGCTTGGTCATCTTGTTTTTTTCCATCACATCGGGAATGCAACGAGCGATCAGTTGATCGAAAGGTTTCTTATCACGGAAGAAACTGGTTTCGTTCGTCGTCATCGCATCGCAGATAGCTTCTTTGATGGCGGGCTTGCTTGTTTTTTTAAGCTCTTCGACCAATTGCTCCCAAGTGCTGAGTTCGAAGGCAGCAGCTACGGGATTTAACCTGGTTTCTGCTAAATATTCTTTTCCTGCTCCGAGATCGTATCCCATCTCTTGTTTCAGGAATGTTTGAAGGTAGCTGTAACATGCTTGAGTGGAGGTAGTACTCATTTTTGAGAACCTCCTTTCACAATTTTTCGAATTAAACGGGCTAATTCGATGGGTGGAAGTATCTCTGTCGCTAAGCCCGCAGATGCTATTGCCCCAGGCATTCCCCAGATCACACTGGACTCTCTGTCTTGAACGTAGATGGGAACCCCTTTTTTACTTAAGTATTCAGCTCCACTTTTTCCATCTTCTCCCATGCCGGTGAAAACACAGGCGATGGCGTTTGATTTGTAGCAGTCACCGACTGACCGAAAGAGTGGGTCGACAGCGGGTCGGCAAAAGTTTTCTGGTGGTGATTTTTCGAGGGATATAACTTCTTTGCCGCCAGATTTTTTAACCAACATATGGATATCGCCTGGGGCCACGTAGATTTTTCCGGGTTTGATCACTTCACCATCTTCAGCTTCTGCCGCTTGGATCAGAGATGCTTTCTCTAAGCGCTCAGCTAATATCTGAGTGAACAAGGGCGGCATGTGTTGAGTGACTAAAACGGGTAATGGAAAATCTTTCCCTAGTGATGCAAAAAATTCGACTAATGCATTTGGCCCACCGGTGCTGGCTCCAATTGCAAGGACGTGTGGAGTTGAAGTTTTTGAATTCTCTCTGGGGGAGGCCTTGGGAAGGGCTTTTGGAGGTGGAGCTTGTGTCGTGCTTTTTCTTCCCTTTTCAGTTTTGTAGCGCTGCCCCAGTTGAAGGACTTTGCGAGTGAGTTCTCCTTGGATCGATTGAAAATCTTTAACAACGGAAGTGGTGCTTGGTTTAAGTACACAATCCGAGGCACCTAGTTCAAGAGCTTCCAATGACGCCTGGGCACCAGGCCCGGTCAGTGCACTCGCCATGATGATCGGGAGATCAGGCTTTTCTTTTTGGATTTCAGGAATGGCTTGAAGGCCGTTCATCACTGGCATTTCAACATCTAAAATAACGACATCGAAATCTTGCCTCTTGATTTTTTCGAGGGCTTCTTTGCCATTAGTAGCAACAGCGTGCACATCAATTTGCGCGTCTTTTTCAAATAAGCGCAAAATAAAGCCTCGACAAACCGCGGAGTCGTCGACTAAAAGAACTTTTACAGGAGAATTTAGGGTCATCAAATGAGTCCAACTTGCTGAAGCTTCTCTTGAATGATGTCATCCGTAAACGGTTTCATGATGTATTCAGTTGCCCCAAACCCCAACGCTTCTTGAATCTTGTTCAATGATGTGTGTGTCGTGCACATGATGATGGGCAGTTGCTGAAAAGAGAACGATTCTCTTAATTTCTTCAAGCAAGTTATGCCGTCCATCACGGGCATATCGATGTCGAGTAATACCGCGCAAGGCGCTTCCCCATTACAAGCATCGACTGCTTCTTGGCCATTGGCTGATTCGGTAACTTCGATGTTCATCGACTCTAGGATGCGACGTATCGCCTTCCTGATCATCTTGGAATCATCGACTACGAGAATGCGTTTCATTTTTGCCCCCCAGTTGCGTGAGGTATTTCAGAATAAATTGAGTGCATCGGTGCTCCTCGGTTACTTTCTGTCAGTTTAGAAATTTTTAAGTTGGCTTAAGAATCCAGCTACTGAGCTAGACAATAGTTCGGCATGGCAGACTAACTCGTCAGACGATTCGTTGAGAGTTTTAGCCATATCTCCGTTTTCATTTGAAGTAACTGAAACTTGTGTAATCGCATCGGTCACTTGGTCCGTCCCTTTTGAAGCTTGTCTGACATTCGCGGAAATTTCACTCACAGCGTCTGCTTGCTCTTGAACTGCACTCGCCACTGTGATTGATATCTGGTTGATTTGATCAATCACGTTAGAAACATTTTGAATGGATTCGGCCGCAGTGCCTGTTCCATTCTGAACGCCCTGAATTTTATTGGCGATTTCATCTGTTGCCTTTCCAGTCTGATTAGCCAATTCTTTAACTTCATTGGCAACGACAGCGAATCCTTTTCCTGCTTCACCCGCTCGCGCTGCTTCGATTGTGGCATTGAGGGCTAATAAATTTGTTTGTTCGGCGATGGAGTTGATGACCTGAATCACATCCCCAATTTCCTGACTCGAGGCAGCTAGCCCATCCATGATTTTTACCGTGGAGCCGGCTTTTTGATTCGCTTCTTGAGAGACATTGGCAGCTTCTTTAAGACGACTATTAATCTCTCCGATACTACTTGAGAGTTCTTCAGCGGAAGCGGCAACCGATTGTACATTTGCGCTTGCTTCTATGGATGAACTTGAAACTTCCTGAGCTCTTTGACTGGCTAATTCCGCATTTTGGTTTAAAGAAGTACTAAACTCACAGAATCGTGAGGAAGATTTTTTTACTTCTTGAACTATGGAGTTGATCGAAGCTTCAAAATCACCTGAGAGACGGTAGAGAGGTCGACAGAAGAATTTGCCCCCGATGACTGCGAATAAACCGATGATCAAACTAATTAATCCACCGGTGTAGTAAATTTGGCTAGCCATTGAATTGATCCCAAATTGTTCTCTCGCGTCATCCACGTTAACTCGAAAAAGAACGGACCAATTCATTCCAGGGTAACCCAAGGCCCCTTGGAGGTGAGTGTAGCCTGAAATTTGCTCAACTTGTTTTCTCTTGTGCAAGCTTATGTTGTGACCGGTGTTTCCATTAACGGCATCTTGGGCAGCGGCTACTCCATTGTTCGCCAAATTCAATTTCAGAAGAACATTTTCAAAATCATAAGTGACGGCCTTAGACTTTCGGGAATGAGGGTCATAATCAACAATGATCCTTCCCTCTTTATCAAGCAAGGTGATTTCAGTCGTTTTGAACTCAGTTGAAAGCGATTCATAAGACTTGACGACAATGCTTTCAACTAGAGAAAACTTAGCGATATTGTGCCAGTAACCTAAAACTAGGCCGTTCCTGATTACGGGCGCAGAAAATCCAATGGATAATCCACTCCTATCATCAGGGTATACTTTTCTTACTAATTCATTGACGTGAATGTCGGTAATGAAAGTTCCTGTCGCTGCTTTGTTCTCAGGGGCGGAGAAAGGCATGCTCTCGGTATACTTCTCACTCTTTAAAGCCTTAAACCACTCAGAGTTTGAAAAGTTCATATCGAAAACAGCTTGAGTGTTTATCGCCTCACCCTCCGAATCTTTTGTATTGACCGCCGCAACTTTTCCTTCAGTGTCAACAAAGATAGTCAAATAGTAGACGTCATAAAGGTCTACATACTCGTTCATGGAGTGAACTAAAGAGTTTTCAAGAGCAGATTTCTTATACCAAGAGCTCATATCTTGAACGGCTTGGTTTTTCCCGAAAGCCTGAACATCAAAGTAACGCTCAAACAAATTGCGATCGATTTTGTCAGCGAGATTCAATGCATGATTTTGGTAAAGAAAGCAAACTTCCTTTTCCACTTGTTGGATGGCTCGAATGGAAAGAGAACCAATGATAAAGATTGGTAAAATGCCAAATGCTAGAAGCAAAATGAGTAGCTTCTTTTGAAAGTTAAATCGAATCTTAGACATCGGTGTTGATCCTTAAGCCCCTACATGAATATCAAGTACTTTTTCAGCATCCAGAATGACTAAAAGTCCTCTTTCCAACTGGAAAACTCCACGACAGTATTCCCTCCAGACCGCATCTAATGTGGCTGGGGGTGAGGTAAGCTCCGATGGAACTAAGTCCAAAACATCGCCGACTTCGTCGACGACTAGGCTGATTAAATCTTCTTCATCTTTGATGATGATGTTGATCGATTTTGTCCCGGGAGTTCGTGGTTCTAAATTGAGCCTTCGTCTCAAATCGATCGAAGTCACAATTTGACCTCGAAGATTTAAAAACCCGGAAATCTCCTCAGTAGCCAAAGGGATAGGAGTGATCGCTCTTGAAGGTAAAACCTCTTGAACTTGTTCTACTGGTATTCCTAATAGCTCGTCCTTTAGTTTAAAAGTGACGTAGCGACAAGGATCTTCGGAGGTAATAGTCATGTCTTTCACCTAAATTAAGAGCTCATGTTTCCTAATTCACAAATGGCATCCAATACAGCGTCCTTATCAATTTTGGTGATAAAGTTGTTGAAGCCAGACTCTAACGCTTTTTCCCTGGAAGCGTCGGAAGTGTGTCCTGTTAATGCGATGACAGGAAGTTCGGAATAGTCCTCTCGTTGTCGGATATGTTTGACCAATTCAAAACCATTGAGCTTGGGCATATCGAGGTCGCTGAGAACTGCGTCGAACGCGTTCCCATTAGATTCTAAAATTTGAAGAGCTTCCTGACCGTCCTTAGCAAATACAACTTTATGTCCGCCGCCGACGATGATCGGGCCTAGTAAATTTCTAAAGAAATCAGAGTCGTCGACCACTAAGAGATCTAAATGCTTCTTCGTCTTCATTTGGGTGGTAGCAAACCAGTCTTGCTGAGTTTGCCTGAGGAAGTGATGAAGATCTAAAACATCGGTAGCTAAGCCATCGATGACGGCAGTGCCTAAGATCCCAGGTAAATTCGCCTTCATTTCGATTTCAATTCGATCCTGAACGATATCGCTGATTTGGTGAACCGCGAGTCCAAGTACACGATCTGCGTCCGAGAAAACGATGACCGGCTGGGGATCGACAGACCCGACTTGATAGCAAGAATCAGCAGGAATGAGGGGCATGAGGTGCCCGCGGTATTGGATCAAGTATCGCCCAGCAGATTGTTCGATATCTTTACTGTCAAATTCTTCAAGGCGAGATACCAGAGACAACGGAAGGGCGTGTCGTGTCCCCTCATTGGAATGGAAGAGAAGTAGGTTGACGGATTCTCGGTCCAATTGAATATCAGTGTGTTCGACTTTGGTTGCGGCCTCGTTGACCTTGCCTTCAGAGAGGTTGAGGATTTCAGATTTATTTGCGAGTCCGGTTGTGTCTAAGATCAGTATGACCCGTCCGTCTCCAAGAATCGTTGTTCCTGCGTAGACATTGAGATTTGAAGCGTATCGTCCGAGTGGTTTCACGACGATTTCTTCCGTGTCGTGAACGGCATCGACGATCAATCCAAATTCACGTTTCTCGACTTGGATAATAATGACGTATTCATCATTACGGACTTCATCTGAAGGTCGATCTAAGCCCAGGACGTCGGATAGGCGGACTAAGGATAGAAGTTTATCTCTCAGTCGCATCGCACGAGCTCCATTCACCGTTTCGATCAAATGACGGTTCTCATCCGATACTCGGACAAGTTCTACGACTCCTACCTGCGGAATGGCGAATGAATGATGACCCGAAGACACGATGAGTGCAGAGATAATCGCCAGAGTAAGCGGGATCTTAATGTGGACTGTTGTCCCCTGCCCCATCTTGGTGCTGAGACTGACGGTTCCTCCGATCGATTGGATTCTGGTCTTTACCACATCCATCCCTACCCCTCGGCCAGAAACCGATGTCACTTGTTGAGCGGTGGAGAATCCAGGTTCGAAAATGAAATTTAAAATATGCTCTTCACTGAGAACGCCGACGTCGCTGGGATCGAGTAAGCCCTGATTGATGGCCTTTTGACGAACTCGGAAGACATCGATACCCGCGCCATCGTCGGTGATTTCAATAACTATGAATCCACCTTCGTGACGAGCATTGAGAGTAATTTTTCCCTTTTCAGGCTTTCCTGCAGCCTTTCGAATGTCAGGAGCCTCAACTCCGTGATCAGCACTATTTCTCACCATATGAAGTAAAGGATCTTCAATCGCATCGAGAACTTGACGATCGAGTTCAGTATCCGCACCGATCATTTCAAGATCGATCTGTTTTCCACTTGAAGAACAAAGATCCCGAAGGATACGAGGAATACGCTTCCATGCGTTTCCAATCTCTCGCATCCGAGTTTGCATGACGGCTTCTTGAAGTTCAGTGGTGACTCGGTTGAGCTCCAAGATAGCTAATTTGTAGGGAGAATTTTCATCGCTTTGAGCCAATTGGCTGAGTTGGTTTCTCGTGAGTACCAGTTCTCCAACTCGGTTCATCAATCGATCTAAAATCGAAATATCAACTCGAATGGATTTAGAAGCAACTGATGGCTGGCTCGCCCCTTGAGCCTTTTTAGCGGGAGCAGGAGATTGTGCTTTTGGGGCGGGTGGCGTTGCATTTTGTGGTTCAGGAGGAGCGGGTGCAGGAGGTGGAGCTTCAGGTTCTTGAACTGGCTCTGCGGGTGATTCAGCTTGAGGTTGAGGGGCTTGTTCTGCTTCTTGGTTCGGAGTTTCTGGGGCTTGAGGAGCGGATTCGGGTGAAGGTTCACTCGCTTCTGGGCTTGATTCAGAGACGGTAAAATCACCGGCTAAAACCCGCTTTAGGTCTTCAATAATTTCAGAATCATCCCCATCAGGCTCAACTTGCGTTTCTTCGATCACTTGAAGAATCTCTTGGATGATATCGATGGCTTTTAATACGGGATCGATGGTTTCTGGGATTACGGCCAGTACTCCATCTCGCATTTTACCTAAGGCATCTTCGGCGTGATGAGCCACCTTTTCCATTCTGCTTAAGCCAAGGAAGCCACAAGAGCCTTTGACGGTATGAATGGTACGAAAGATACTTTTAAGGATCTCAGTATCTTCAGGATTAGCTTCCAATTCGACAATCTCTTGATCGAGTTGGCTTAGGTTCTCATTACTTTCTACCAAGAATTCTTTAAGTAGCTCGTCCACAGCAGAATCTTTCTTCCAGGGTGCCGAGAACGTCTTTTAGACGTTCTTGATTTGTGAAGGATCCAAGAATCGATTCACTTAATTCCGTCTGCTTAGAAACATTAAAATCAGTGATGACCTTCAACCCATTCCCCAATTGCACGTTCCCTTCACCTCATTTCAGTGAAGTGTTAGGGAATGCCTCAATGGTCATTTCGGATCTTTTGAGTGAATATCTTGAGGTTGAAAATTAGCTCAATGAAACTATGTTCCGTGAACGTTCATCTGGTGTTGATTACCGCTTGTTAAAGAGATTTATGGCACTTAGTAGATCAAATTTAAGTTCGTATAAACGGGTGATTACAATTTCGCACTTGAAGTAGACACCGCAGCTTTAATTGCAGGCTTATTACCGGAACAGTTTCTCTCGAAGTCGACGACGGACGAGCGGCATCCTACACTCGATTTGGAAGGGTAATGTTCGGGCCTGAAACGTTATTAATTAACGAGGCTTTCACCCTTGGTTTACTGAAGATGGGAACTCTACATCTATCAGGTTATTAGCGAGAGCTTTTAGCAATGGGGAGACTATGAGTACAAGTACAGGTATTTCAGAAGCTCTGGCGGCTGACCTTGCATACTTTAAAGATTCGACGCTGAATATCTTTAACGTGATGGTGGGATTGCCGATCGAAGGTGGTGAGCCAACATTGGATGCATGCCCAAACCCCGCTGGGGTTCACGCAACTTCCGTGATTGGTTTACAAAGCACTACGAACTGGAACATGACGGTTTCATTTCCTTTGGAAGCCGGGAAGAAAATTGCCCGTAAGCTTTTTCAACTCCCTGAGGATGAAGAACTCTCAGAGGATGAAACGGTCGACGCTATGGGTGAACTTGCCAATATGATCGGCGGGGGAGCGAAAGCTAGCCTTTCTGAAAGTCGAAATGAAGATATCTCACTAGGGCTTCCAACCGTAGTCGTTGGAGAAAACTACCGGGTCAACAGTCCGCAAGATTCAACGGTCGTCTGTCTACCGTTTAAATGTGAATATTGCGAATTCGGAGTGAAAGTCATTGTGGTGGAAGATTAGCTTCAAGCTATTTTCCAAAAGATAGGGGCAATTCCTAGAAAATTAACAAACACTCTATGAGGAAGCATCGATGAAAGTATTGGTTGTAGACGATTCAAGTATGATTCGCCGTCTCATTAAAAACGCGCTGTCTCAAGCTGGTTTCGACAATGTTTCGGAAGCGACGAATGGACAAGAAGCAGTGGACGCTACCCGCGACACCCCTGACTTTGGTCTCATCTTAATGGATTGGAATATGCCAAAGGTCACGGGCTTAGAAGCGGTTAAAGCTATCCGCAGTGCTGGAAATGATACTCCCATTATTATGGTGACTACTGAGGCCGAAAAGAGTCGAGTGGTAGAAGCGATCAAGGCAGGTATTAATGATTATCTCGTTAAGCCTTTTACCCCAGATCAGCTGATCGAGCGTATCAATAAGTTTAAATAAACGGATACCGCCGATTACCACGATACTCAGAGGGGCTTTTAACGGGGATGGGAAGCCATCAAAGGTCGAGATGAAGATTCTGGCTCAGGGAAGAGCCGCATCTTTATCTCGACCTTTTTCTGTTGAGATGGTGTTGAAAATGCGGTTTTAGGACTGATATCTAACTCTGATGAAGAAGCTTTTTGATTCTTTTCGAAGATTGCTGAAGGACTGTCTTGACAAGAACCGATAAGAAATCAAAGATGAGGGCTTGGTTTCGGTCGAAGATAAACTTCAGAACACCCTTGCGTGTTAGGAGAAACGGCCGATAATCTTAGCTTTTGAGCCGACATCCAGGTTTCTACTAAGCCCTAGGAAAGAACGATGATCGCTTCTTCTTAGACCTTAACGGGTGTCGTAACTTAAATTCTCTTAATGTTCTAAGAACATCACAATACCAACCTCTTACAGGGAGAAAAAGATGTCTGCATCACCCCAAGCGGTCGCCGGAGTGGATCGTCTTCCATTTAAGGTCGCTGACATCAGCCTTGCTGGCCTGGGTCGTAAAGAAATCCGTTTAGCCGAACAAGAAATGCCGGGATTGATGTCGGTGCGTAATAGACACGCCGAAAGCAAACCCCTTTCAGGTGCCAAGATCATGGGAAGTCTTCACATGACGGTTCAAACCG
The DNA here is from genome assembly GCA_028280485.1 of Planctomycetota bacterium. Taxonomy (GTDB): domain Bacteria; phylum Planctomycetota; class UBA8108; order UBA8108; family JACQVS01; genus JANQLS01. Next base: position 65,049 of record JANQLS010000135.1, on the reverse strand, counting down.
CAGTGTTGATCGAAACCTTGGTCGACCTCGGCGCCGATGTTCGTTGGGTGAGTTGCAATATTTTCTCCACTCAAGATTCAGCCGCTGCAGCTGTAGCCGTCGGCCCCAATGGAACCGTTGACAAGCCTGCTGGTATCCCAGTTTTTGCCTGGAAGGGTGAGACCTTGGAAGAATACTGGTGGTGTACTCAAGAAGCATTGGCATGGCCTGATGGATCAGGGCCTGACTTGATCGTTGATGATGGCGGCGATGCCACTCTCCTTATCCACAAAGGCGTCGAGTACGAAAAAGCAGGAAAAGTTCCTGATTTCGATGCTGAAAATGAACCCGAAGAATGGGGAGTCATCCTCGAACTCTTGCGTAGCACTCTCAAAACGGATCCTCAGCGATGGACGAAAGTTGCAGAGGGAATGCGAGGAGTGAGCGAAGAGACCACCACAGGTGTTCATCGTCTCTACCAAATGCAAGAAGAAGGCACATTGCTCTTCCCCGCAATCAATGTGAACGATTCGGTAACTAAGAGTAAGTTTGACAACATCTACGGTTGTCGTCACTCACTCGTTGACGGTATCAACCGTGCCAGCGATGTCATGATGGGTGGAAAAGTAGCTGTGGTCTGTGGCTACGGTGAGGTGGGCAAAGGTTCCGCTCAATCTCTTCGCGGCCAAGGTTGTCGAGTGATCGTTACTGAAATCGATCCGATCTGCGCTCTTCAAGCAGCGATGGAAGGCTATGAAGTCAACACTCTCGAAAATGTAGTCGAGACCGCTGATATCTTCATCACGACCACCGGTAACTTCGATATCATCACCGCCGAGCACATGTCTCGCATGAAAGATAAAGCTATCGTCGGAAACATCGGTCACTTCGATAATGAAATCGATATGGCAGGTCTCAAGAAGATTCCTGGAATCAAACATGAGAATATCAAACCTCAGTACGACGAATGGATCTTCCCCGACGGCCACAGCGTCTTGATCTTGGCTGAAGGTCGACTCCTCAACTTAGGTTGTGCTACGGGTCACCCCAGCTTTGTGATGTCGGCATCCTTTACGAACCAAGTTCTCGCTCAAATCGAACTCCACACCAAGAACGATCAGTACAAGAACGAAGTTTATATGCTTCCTAAGCATTTGGATGAAGAAGTCGCCCGATTACACTTAGATCACTTAGGTGTCAAGCTGACGACCTTAACCCAAGAGCAAGCCGACTATATAGGTGTGCCGGTTGAAGGTCCTTATAAGCCTGATTACTATCGGTATTGATCTTCTTCAGCGATCAAGATTAACGATTAAAAAAAGCCCAGCTTCTTTGAAGCTGGGCTTTTTTTTTTCAAGCGTCGTAGCCGAACTTGTAGTCAGCTAAAGTGCTTCCTCAAAAGAGCCAAGCTCTTCGGAACACCCGTTTTCGGAGACTCTTTCCCTTCGAATTCCAAAGAGACGTAACCTTTGTAGTTGTGCTTTTGAAAGATCTTGGCGATGCGACCGTAGTCTAAGTCTAGGGTGTACCATTTCCCTCCACCAAAATACGTCTTAGCTTGAACTAAAACACAATGAGGGGCGATCATGTCGAGGCGTTCGTAGGGATCTTCTAAAAAGTTTCCGGTGTCTACAGTGAACTGAAGCCATGGCGACTTAATTTCGCGGTGGATCCTCAATAAGCCCTCAGGGGTTAAGCCCAGACCCCAGTGGTTTTCTAATCCGAGAACGACGCCACATTGCTCAGCTTTCCAGAGTAACTTTTCGATCGAATCATTCACCCAGCCGTAAGCATCGTTGTCGGAGTAGCCTTCCAAACGAGGTTCGATTCCTCGGTTCTTCATCAACTCGTTGAATGAACGCGTGGTTCCCCAGCGTCCGGTATTGAGGCGGATGGTGGGAATGCCCAAGCGATAAGCGAGCTCTATGGTACGAATGGTGTGATCGATATTTCTTTGGCGTTTTTCTTTGTCGGGGCTCACAAATCCTTGGTGAGTTGAGAAGCCCATCAAATCGATTCCACTTCTGAAAGCATGCTGTTTGATCTTTTGGAGGTTGGAGTTGCTTTCATCGCTCATTTGTACGTGAAGGATTTCGACTCCATCAAATCCCATCTCGGCGGCTTGGTCGATGCAATCGATGATCGGCACGCGTTTCCCGTTGAATTGCCAAAAAGAGTAAGTAGAAACTCCAATTCGATTTTTTATTTTATTCTGGGGAGCGGCGAGGGGTTCAGCTGCTTGAGCGACCTGGGCGGGAATTGCAGTCAAGGCTGCAGCAGAGCCGGCAGCTAAAGTTGCTTTAGAGAGAAAGGATCTTCTATCGATGCTCATATGTCATTTCCTTCGACGATAAGACAGATACAGATTTATTTGTTGGGGGGAGCAATTTAAGTGCTCCGTGGATTTTTTGAGGAGTAAACTGAGACCCAAAAGGTTTATCCTTATACGGAGAACTTACCTTTCCTTAGTTTACTCAAGTCAAAATCGAACTGGGGATTCTTTTTCTAATTTTGTCGTTTTCCTTGTTTATGTTGTTAAAAAAACCGCAACTCCATTTGGGCTTGGCCTGTTTCATTCTTCTTTCAGCGAAGAACTTGAGGGCCGAAGAGCCCAATTTTTATGAGCACATTTTGCCCATCTTCGCTGAGAGTTGCGTCGGTTGTCACGATCATAAGACCTCAAAAGGGGGTCTCGATCTTTCGACTTATGAGGCTTTGAAAATAGGAGGAGATGAGGGTCCTTCGGTCGTCGTCGGGAAGCCGGAAGAAAGTTTTTTATTCCAGCTGATAACGCACCAAGAAAAGCCTTACATGCCCCCGAGGAGAAATGATCCTCTCACCCAGCAAAGTGTCGAATTGATTAAACGATGGATTCAAGCGGGTTGCCCCCCGGGGAAAAAAAAGAGCGTTAACAATTATTCTCTTCCTCAATACAAACGTCCCGCCCCTGTCGCCTCCTTGAGGTATTCCCCAAATGGAAAACACCTATATGTGGGAGGTCACAGGGAAGTCTTGGTTCATGATATCCATAAACTTAAGGTGAAAAATTCTTACCCATTACATCGTATTCGGTTTGAGGGTGAACAAGTTCGAGACCTCAAGCTTTCACCGAATAAAAAATTACTAGCGATCGCTGGTGGAAGCCCGGGAAGGTTTGGTGAAGTGAGGTTCGTTCATGTAGACACCTTTAAGCTCATCGATCAATGGAAACTGGGGCAAGATACCTTGTTCTCTTTAAGCTTTTCTCACGACGGAAAGCGAATCGCGGTTTCGGGTGCTAGCCCCAATATTTATGTCGTCGACATTGAGAGCGGAAAAAGAGTGTATGTAAAGGAAGTGCATGCTGATTGGGTCATGGGAATCGGCTACAGTCTCGATGACCGAACTTTAGTCACGCTGAGTAGAGACCAAACGGTAAAAGTTCTCGATGCAGCAAATGGAAACTTGATCAAAAGATTAGCCCTTTCGAACGGTGCCTATTACAGCTTGGCTCTCTCACCAACTTCTCCTCAGTTTGTTGCTGGGGGTCAAACTCAGAGCCCTACATTATTCGATTGGAAAGCAAAGAAGAAAATTCAAGATTTAGAGTTCTTCAAGCCATCGATCTATGCCTCTGCCTTTAGTCCTCAGGGCACTCTATTCGCGGTGAGTGGAATGGATTCGCAGGTTCACATTTATTCAGTTAAAAACACTTTAAAACTTCTCCGCAATATTCAACTGGAGAGTGGACCTATTTTCAGTCTCGCCTTCAATCCCGCTAACGATCAGTTGGCCGCAACCGGAAAGTCGGGTGAAATCGTTATAATTGATTTAAGCAGCCATAAGGTCTCACACAAACTACAGCCCTTTCCCTTGGGGCGCGTTCAGAGCTTTTGATTATTTTATTCGGGCTGGTGGTTGATCGGTCCAGTGGTTATATTTTACGCAACATATTTTGAATTGCCTTCCGTAGATAGGTATTGAATTTTAAGGAAACGCTTAACTAGCCCGGAGCGTCAGCGACGGGACCTCCTACCCGTCGCTGACGCTCCGGGCTAGTTAATAATGGTTCTTAAGTTTTGAACCTGAGTTTTCGGTTGATAGGAATTTAAGAATCTAATCCTTATTGGGTGGCTACGAGCTCTTTTAATCAAAAGTGATGGAGAATTGAAATGACGAAGGTATCGACCTTGTCAAAAAATATACTTACCGTTTGGTTATTAAGCCTCTCATTCTTTTCATGGGGCTGCACGCTCATCGAAGTGCCACCGCATCCTGAAGTTGTTGAGTTGGCGCAAATCTTGACGGAAGAAATTCAGCACGAACTTAAAGATAAGAAAATTCCTTCATTCAGTATCGCTTTGATTCGTGGACAAGAAACACTTTGGTCTAGAGGATTTGGTTTGGCGCAACTGGAGGAAGAAGTTCCTGCGAACAGCTCCACCATCTATCGGGTTGGATCGGTTTCTAAGCTCTTGACGGGTATTTCCGTAATGAAGCTCGTGGAGGCCGGTAAGTTAAATCTAGACGCTCCAGTAAAAAAATACCTATCTGATTTTAATCCTAAAAATAAATCGGGGATTCCGATTACTTTACGGCACCTTATGGCTCATCGTTCCGGCTTGGTTCGGGAGTCACCCGTGGGAAGCTATTTTGATGCTACGAGTCCTTCATTAAAAGATACGGTTTTAAGCTTAAATCAAACGGAGTTAGTTTACTTACCCGGTCAAAAGCAAAAGTATTCAAACGTTGCGGTTTCAGTTTTAGGTCGAGTGATCGAAGAAGTGACAGGAGATTCCTTTGAGGATCACATTCGAAAAGAAGTTTTGATCCCATTAGGCATGGCTACAGCCACCTATAAAATCCCTGAATCCAGCCCTTTGAAAGCCGAAGGCTATATGTGGGGTTACGACCGAAGACCTTACCCGGCAAAAGAATTCTTATTGGGGACTTCTCCGGCGGGAAATTTATACGCATCGGTTCATGATCTCTCTCAGTTCGCCAAGTTCCTTCTCTCCAAAGGTCGTGTGGGTGGGCAGCAATTCTTAAGTGAAGAGTCGCTTCTTTCGATGTGGGAACCGCAATTTTCCACTCCTGATAAGCCGGGGCGATTTGGCTTAAGTTTTTCAGTAGGAAAAATGGATCAACATAAAACCGTGGGGCACAACGGTGCCGTTTATGGTTTTTCGACTTCCTTTATCGTAATTCCCGAGTTGGATCTCGCCGTAGCGGCGGTAGCTTCCATGGATGTGGTGAATGCGACAGTTGATAGAATCGCTCGAAGAGCGCTTCGGGGAATGATCAATGTCAAGGATGGGAAAGAATTGGATCCTTATGTACCTCCACAACCTTTACCTCCCAAGTTAGCACGAGGATTAGATGGAGTTTACGAAAATGGATTGAGCCTCTCGAATCGTGAAGGTCAACTCTTCCTTGATCTGGGAACATATGTCAGTCGCATCGGTGAACGACACGGTAAGTTAGTCAGTGATGATCGGCATACCTGGGAAACTCCACTGGAGATATCTCCAGTGGATGAATCAGTCAGGGCTCGAGGTCATAGTTATAAGCGGCTCGAAGATAAACTCCCTGCCCCTTGTCCCGACGAGTGGAAGTCGATCATTGGGGAGTACGGTTGGGATCACAATGTTCTTTATATCCATGAAAAGAATGGGAAGCTCTACGCATTGATCGAATGGATCTTTTCGTATCCTTTAACTCAGGAGTCTGAAGGGGTCTTCAGTTTTCCAAATTATGGCCTCTATCACGGTGAGAAAATTATCTTCAATAAGGCGACGAGTGATCTCATGGAAGGAGCCACTGTCGCAAGTGTTTTCTTTCCAAGAAGGGATGTCGGAACGTCTGAAGGTGAAACTTATAAGATCGAACCTCTCGATACTGAAGACAACTTAAGAAAAGCCGCCCTCGCCGGAACTCCTCCAAAAGAGGAAGGAGATTTTCGTGATGCGGACTTAGTGGATCTTAAGAGTTTAGACCCGAGTATCAAATACGATATTCGTTATGCGACAGATAACAATTTCATGGGGATGGTTTTCTACAAACAACAGAAAGCGTTTCTTCAACGTCCCGCCGCTGAGGCTGTAGTCAAAGTGCATCACATGTTCAAAAAATTAGGCTACGGTTTACTCATTCACGATGCCTATCGACCCTGGTACGTCACTAAAATGTTTTGGGATGCTACTCCCGATGAACAGAAGGGATTTGTCGCGAATCCAGCTAAGGGCTCTCGACACAATCGAGGATGTGCCATCGATCTGACCCTCTATTATTTAGAAACGGGTGAGCCCGTACAGATGCTCGGTGGGTACGATGAGTTTACCGACCGCTCATTCCCCTATTACCCCGGGGGAACAACTCGTCAGCGTTGGTTGAGAGATCTCCTTCGAAATGCGATGAACGATGCCGGATTTACCATTTATCGCCTGGAGTGGTGGCACTTCGACTACAAAGATTGGGAGAAGTATCGGGTGAATAATTTTACGTTTGAGGAGTTGGAGGCGAAATAGTTCCTTGTAGCCGAATTTGTAAAAATTTGGCTACGGTATCACTACGTGATCGTAAACCGCTCGAGCGCCAAGGTCTCTAGATCCAGTAGCGCTACGGTATATTCTCGCGCTCTTTGAAGAGCTCCAGGGTTGATCACTCGGGTTCTTTCCACGTACTCATCGATTTGAGTATGGGTGTGCCCATGAAAGAGGAAATCCACTTTTTCCTGAATGGCCGCATGGTACTTTTCGTAATGATGGCCGTGTTGAAAGACGATCGTCTTGCCTGAAAGTTGAAGCCGACCTTCCACCTCATTGGCCCCAATTCCTAAATGTTGAGCGTGGTTGATCAGCTCGGCTGAATTCCAGTCCGTATTCCCGAGCACGACTTCGACTGGAGGTTTGAGCTCGCCTGCCTCATCGAGATCGAGAGCTAAGGAGTCGAGAACGGTTGTCGAATTGATGTCTCCTAAGTGAATTAGGATTTCAGCTCCGGCCTTAACCAGGGTTTGAACGGCAGAATGAGTCCTTTGGGCTTGGCCGTGGCTATCGGATAGTAAACCGATCTTGGAAATTGTGTTCTGCATCTTCGGTGGAGTTTCAATTTATAGAGGAATTCTAAGGGCATCCCTTCTTCGATGATGGGATAAAATATTCTCTTGAGGATTCTTTAATAAACACAGAACGAATTACGATCAATAACATTCTTTTTGGAACAGGTACCGTGAAGCGACCACAAGCAAAAGATATGCTCAATATCTGCCCGATTCTCTATTTCAGTTTGTTGAACTTCATTTTGACATCAGCTCTTTCTGCTGAATCGATTTGGGTTGAAGGCGAGGCTGCTGATTCCCATACTTTCGTCAAGAATGGCTGGTACGACGATGTCATGAAGGAGTCTTTTTCGGGCAAGAAATGGCTTTCTCACTACACAAAAGATCGAGCAGGAGTCGCGAAGTACTCGTTTGAGAGTAAGAAATCGGGAAGTTTCGTTTTCTGGCTTCGGTGCAATTATTTTCGTAGCGAGATGTCTTACAAGCTCAATAGAGGATCCTGGAAAGGTCTTTCGATCGATGACAGAGATCCCAATCAAGTTCGAGATAAGATGATGGTTTCTAAAAAACCCGATCATCGATTCATCGGTTGGGTGCGTGTGGGATCGGTGAAACTCAAGAAGGGCAAAAACCAAATTGAAATCAAGATTTCGAGTAAGTTGGCGAACCATGGAGCCATCGATTGTTTTTGTTTCAGTGATGAAGGATTTGTTCCCTCCGGTTCTACTAAGCCCGATTTGAGTAAGAAGAAAAATCCTTCGGCTTGGTTCCCAGTGGTTGTCGATCAAGATACTTATTCTAAAAAATCAGTTTGGGATCAGACCCAGGCTTTGCATCGTCCGGCAGGAAAGTACGGGTTTCTCAAACGAGATGGGAAAGATTTAAAGTTTGAAAAACAATCTCCACCCATCAAGTTTTGGGGAGTTGGAGCCAATATTGATGCTCGCATCGATAGGAAGCAACAAACGCTTCGTGTGAAGTATATGGCGAAGCTGGGTTTAAACATGGTGCGAGAACATCCTCTAGCCAAGTTTCTTGGACCTCTTAGAAATGGAAAACTAGATCCTGCTCGTTTAGATGCTTACGACTGGTGGTTCGCTGAATTGAAGAAGCATGGAATTTATTCCACCTGGTCGGTTTTCTATCGTCAAAAAGTTTCGGCTGCTGATGGTTATCCGAGGGCTCTCCTTAAAGAGTTAGAGAAGGGAAATACCTACGGCGTGGTAAATTTCAGTCGAAAGTTACAGGACCTTCAAATGGAATACGTGAAGGTTCTTTTAGATCATAAGAATCCCTACACCGGACTTCGTTATCGAGACGATCCCGCATTAGCTGTTTTAGAAATTCAAAATGAAGACTGCATCTTCTTTCACTTCCCTCTTTCTGTTTTAGCTGAAGGTAAAACTTGGCCTGAGCATTCCCGGCTACTTCGAAAGCTGTTTTTCAAATGGTCTTTGAAGAAGCATGGCTCTGAGCGCAAGGTCAGAAGCTTCTGGGGAAGGCGTGTCGATCTAGCCGAAAAGGAAATCGCTTTATATGCGGCTTGGGAGTTGAGAGGAAAGAAAGTCGAACGGCGCCACGGAGAGTTTGTTGAGTTTTTGACGGATATTCAGCGCAAATTTTATTTAAGGCGAGAAAAAGAATACCGACAAGCTGGTTTTAAAGGAGTGACGGTCACCACCGCTTGGCGAGCCGGGGGAGCGGGAGCGGATGCCGCTAACTTATACTGCGACACCGCCATGGATATGATCGACCGACATAATTATTTTGGCGGAGGGGCCGAGCGTCATCGAATCATCAGCGGAAAAGTAAAAAACGGAACTCACCTTCGACGTGCAGGTTCAGGTATTTTAAGTTCGGGGCTCTATCAAGTTGAAGATCAACCTTTTGCGATGACGGAATGGACTCAATGTCCTCCCAATCAATGGAAGGCCGAGTGCGCTCCCTTAATTGCGTTTTACGGAATGGGCTTACAGGGCTGGGATGCCAGTTATCATTTTAACAGTTCGAGATCGCGCCTTGGGGATGGCTGGCCCGGCTTGAGTTACTACACTTCAGATACGCCTCATTATGCTGGCCAATTTCCCGCACTCGCTATTGCTGTTCGAGAGGGGCATATAAAAGAAGGTAAAATCGTTGCCGCTAGACGAGTTCAACCTAAGGATTTGTTTAAGGGCGCGGATGTTTTAGGGCAAGATTTAACGGGTGGGGGGCACGATGAAAAAAGCTTAGTGGGGCAACCCTTAACTCCACCCGAAGTCTTAGCCATCGGGAGAGTGACGACTTCCTTTAAGGGAGGAAAAAGTGAGAAGGTCGACTTCACGAAGTATTGGGATCAAAAGTCAGGAATCATTAGATCCCAAACCGGGGAGCTTGAATGGAACACTAAGAAGGGAATCGTTTTAGTTAAGAGCCCGAAGACGCAAGCGGTAATCGGATTTGGAGGGGGTGAGAAGATCGAACTGCCCGATTTTGAGATTCAACTTGAGACAAAGTTTGTTTCACTGATTTTTACTTCATTGGATCAGCAATCCCTCAAGAGTTCCAAAAGCGTCCTCATCACGGCGATGGCTCGGGATCAACAAACGGGATCCGAGTACTCTGAGGATGGATCTGTTCTCAAAGTCGTCGGTGGACCGCCCCTGCTTCTTGAGCCCGTTCAGGCCAAGATCAAGATCTTAGGGAAGAAGGTTCTCAAGGTTAGACCCTTGGATTTTCATGGCGTTCCTCGCTCTACCTCCATTCCCATCAAAAAGCAAATCCTTGAGATCGATGGCCGCTTTCAGGCCTATCACTATCACTTAACACGATGAGGTTGTGAGTTTTTAGGGTAAGTCAATCTTTAAGCCAATTGACACTTCATGATCCCTCGCTAAAGCTTCGGGCTTGGGAGGTTGGTGATTTCAATGCTTGTGTATAGATGGAATACGTGAAATCCCTTACTACAAATTAAACATCGAAAGCGATTCGTGCCCCTCAAGCCCGAAGCTTTAGCGAGGGATAAAAGACGCTTCATAGGTTTTGGGCTAAAAATTCACAGCCTCGATGAGGCGATGTGTTCTGATTTGTGACAATCTGTTGTTGGTTCAGCCCTTGGAACGACATGGATTGAGGTCTGGCTTATCAACACTTTATCAACAAGCCATCAACATTCCTGTTGGTGCATCCTTTTCTCCTCCTACCGGTAGCTATTAAGCCCTCAGCCGCGATTTCATGCGAGTAGAAACCGACCCAGGGTTCATTAAGGCCCCCTTGCCATCTGCCTCCTCCCTCGAACCCAGGGTTTAAAAATCAAATCCTCCAATTACCTACTTTGCTCTCAGGCATCTCCGACCCAGGGTTCATGAGTGAGAGAGCTTTAAACGGGAAAACTCCCTTCAAACTGAACCCAGGGTAGGACAAATGAGCGCGATGAATTAGAAATTCTGATACCCTGGGTTGGGGATGTGGATCTTAAATGGCTTTAATTTAATGACTTATGAATTTTAATAAATCGGTGGGATTGCCGAATATTGGGTTGACTTAGTATATCAAATGTTGGATAACCTACCGGTTGTTTGGCATATAAAACTCGGGTTCGATTAGCTAAACGGAGGCGGGTGTTCCGCCTCATTTTTTGAGCCCGATTCCCGGCCCAGGGTCGGTTCAATTTGCCTTGGATTCGTCATTCAACCGCAGTAGCCAGCTTCCAAATTTGCTAGCGACACGGAGAGGCGTTAATACACCGCAGACATTTTGCGAGGTACGACCGATGTCACTATCAAAATGGTTACTTTTGTATGTATGTATCGTATTGGGGGCAGTTTTTCCACAAGGGGTTTTCGCCGATCCGGAAGATAAAACCGGACCGGTGACACGAGAGGAGTACAACAAGGTTCTCGACGAAATCGCTGAACTTAAATTGAAATTCTCGGACTCAGAAAAGGAAAAAACTGAAGATGCTAGCCAAGGTCGTCTCCCTGGTAACAAGGGTGGCCTCTACGACAAACCCTTCCTTTCTGATTTTTGGTCCAAGGTTCATATCGGAGGTTACTTCGATATCGAATACAAAGATGCCCAAAACGCTCGTCACGATTTCCGTTTCCACCGCTTGATTCCATTTATCTACGGTGACATCAGCGAAAACATTCGTTTCGCTACTGAAATCGAAATTGAAGACGGTGTCGATGTTGCGGTCGAGTTCGCCTACCTCGACTTCTTGATGATCGACCAAGTGAACTTCCGCGGTGGGGTCATCTTAGATCCCTTGGGAAAGTTCAACCTCATTCACGACTCCCCGATTAATGACGTCACGGATCGACCCCTGATCAACACCTACGTCATACCCACAACCCTTAGAGAAATCGGTGCTGGACTCTTCGGTACTCTTTCAAATCCCGAAAGCACCGTCGAAGTTAAATACGAAGCTTACGTCGTGAGTGGATTCAAAGGTCTCGACAACTCAGGAAATACGGCTATCAGTACTTCCCGAGGACTCAAAGACGCTCGCCCTCATACTACAGCAGTCGGTACGGGTCGATTAGATGACATCAATAACGACTTTGCCGGAGTGGGAAGAATCAGCATCAGCCCTCAGATCGGAAGTGAGTTTGGTCTATCCGCTCATAGTGGAACCTACGATCAAAAAGCCGACAACAACCTTACCACGGTTGCTTTAGACGGTCTTTTTACACTTCCTCAATTTGATATCGGTGACGTTCCCGTCGGTCCCATCGAATTCCAAGGTGAAGGTGCTTACTCTTTCATCGAACGAGATGACTTTGCTCGCTCCAGTGGGATTCCCGGTGACATTTGGGGTTACTACGTTCAAATGAACTACCACTTCATGCCTCAGTGTTTGATCGATGCTCTTCCTGTGGTTTTCTCCGATGAATCGACCTTCACCTTCGTCACCCGTTGGGGACAAGTCGACCTCGCTGGAAACAGGATGCGTCGATTAACTTTCGGACTCAACTATCGACCCATCGAATCCGCTGTCTTCAAGTTTGATTATCAAATCAACCGAGGAACAGGCACGGCTCCTAATTCAGCCGATGACAATGCCTTCCTCTTCTCCCTCTCAAGTTACTTCTAATCGGTTGATGAAAATTAAAACGCTCTCTTTATACGTATTGACGACTCTGCTTCTGGGAGGCTGTGCTTCTCAGCAAAGTGGTGTCGTCAATACTGAGGGCGGCCGAGGTGATTTTTATACCACTCTTCATCTCACTGAAAAACAAGCGATCGAGGTTGCCCTCCCTGACGCTCATCTGGTTAAAGGGATTATCGTTTCTCCCACTAAAGAAGAGCGTGCGCAAATCCAATCTTTGATCAAGCGCCCGCTTCGGCAAAGCCGTTTTCGAATCTTCTTTGGTTTAAATGAAAAATCCGAATTAGAAGATTACGCAATCATTCAAGAGGAGATCGGTAAGTTCAAACTCTTTACCTTTATTGTTAGTGTGTCGGCTAGCGGGAAAGTCAACCGTGCTGCGGTGATGGTTTACCGTGAAGCTCGCGGAGGAGAGATTGCCCACCGAAGATACCTTCAACAATACGAAGGTAAAAAGCTTTCGGCCCCTCTCAATATCAACCGTGATATCGTCAATATCACGGGCGCTACGATGTCAGTGAATTCGATGAATCGAGGGGTGAAGAAGATACTAGCCGCTCTAGAAGTTCTTTATCGAAAAAATCCTCAGCAGCTAGCTGATACGATAAAAACCTCCCATCCCCTTAGCTTTACTGAAGACGAAGATGTCAGCTCGTTCCCAGAAGTTGAGAATCGCTCCTCCCACACTCAAGTCATTCAATCTCGCTTGGTGATGGGAAGTTTATGTCGTATCGAAGCATTTGGATCGACTCAAAAAAACACCCAAATGGCAGTTAACTTAGCCTTTGAGAAGATTGAAGAAATCGATGAGCTAATCAGTGACTACAAAGCTACGAGTGAGCTTAGTCAGCTTTCAAAAAGTGGTAGTGACTGGGTTAAAGTCTCGCCGCTTACTTACGATTTTCTAAATCGATCCATCGATCTATCGGAAAAAACGGATGGCGCTTTTGATCTGACCATCGGACCCTTGATGGATGCTTGGGGCATTCGTTCTCGCCAACCCAGGCGAGTATCAGAACGTGAACTCAATAAACTTAATTCCTTAATCGGATTTGAAAAAATTGAAATTCAGTTCGATGAACGAAGGGAATCTTACCAAGCAAGGCTGCTGAAAAAAGGTATGCGACTCGACCCCGGAGCCATCGGAAAAGGTTATGCCATCGATCAAGCCGTTGAAGTTTTAAAGTCGCAAGGTATCGATAGTGCACTTATCAATTTTTCGGGGTGTATTTACGCCATGGGTCAACCCCCAGGTTCCACTTCTGGTGGATGGGAAGTTGCAGTTCGAGACCCGATTGACCCCAACCAAGTTGACAAAGCCATTGTTCTTCGAGATGCCTCCATTTCTACGAGTGCCAGCTACAACAAAGGGGTTGAGCTCCATGGAATCAAGTGGCATCACATCATCGACCCTAAGACTCGTTCACCCATTGCCTATCGACGGGGGGCCGTGGTTGTTGCTCCAACAGCAACAGCGGCGGATGCATGGTCTACCGCAGCTTCGGTTTTAGGAAGCAGAGCCGTCGAAATGCTTGAATCTAAGCCGATCTATAAAGTCTGGGTGAAATCAGAGAATTTAGAAGAGTCTTCCTCAACGAGTTGGAATTTAGTGAGCTCAGGACTTCATTAAAAATGATGAAGAAAATTACAGAAAAGAAGCCTTTGGAATTTACCCTTCTCTTGATGGTCAGTTGCGCCATTCTAAGCGGATGCAACATGAGTCGAGAGTTGCCAATGGTTGAGGTTCAAGGATTTGCTTATGTGGAGAAGCCAGATATGGTCAAGCTTCCTTCTGGCAAAGTCATCGGAACCTGGGCTATTGTTAATTCTGAAGGTCTCGCTGACATCGTGATCGCTGAGCTGGATGAGAATAGGCAGTCCTGGACTCCACCTAAACGACTCAATTCTCTGAAGGGAAGTGCGGTTGCTGGCCGTCAAGTGGGTCCTCAGATTGCCACCGGACCGAATGGAATTATTGCAGTATCGTGGGTGGATCGATGTGAAGATCCTTCCAGCGATATTTTCATTTCAGTTTCTTCCGATGAAGGAAATACATTCTCCATTCCCCTCAAAGTCAACGACGACCGACGCTATGAAGTTGGGCAGGAGTACCACGACGTTGCAATTTCTGCGGATGGTCGAATTCATGTTGTTTGGCTGGACGAGCGAGAATCGCCCCCTACTGCTTCGAATCAAAAACAGATTTATTACTCCGTTTCCAATGATATGGGAAAGTCCTTCGATAAGAATCGGGCATTGACCCAATCACCAGTAGGAGTATGCCCATGCTGCCAACCGACTCTGGTGGCAAGCTTGGATGGATCCTTACATTTAATTTATCGGGATCGTATTCAAGAGAAGTTGTGTATTAAGACTAAGTCTCTTCCCGCTGGTGGCAGTACTTTTAATCCCACTGTGACTTTGTCAAAAGGATGGGAATTTCCGGGCTGCCCGGTTAACAGCCCAACCATAGTCGGAGGTGAGAAGGGTCAAGTTTGGGCGCTTTGGTGGGAGCGTGAACGACTTTGGTGGGCTTACTCCACGGATAATGGAAAGACCTTTTCAGAAGAGCAGTCTGTTCTTTTTAAAACAGACTCTGAAGGTGATGTTTTATCTCAATTGATGTTGAACTACTCAAAGGACCACGGAGCTTTTGCCACATGGGAAAGTTCAATGGGGCAGATTTATTTCCAATCTTTTTCCTCGCAGCAGCAATCCTCACAAATTAAATTGAGCTCGCCAAGGAAGCTGAATGTTGATTCCCAGTCCATCGCTCGGGGTCACGTTACCCTGATGGATGGCGAGTTTCTCCAACTTTGTTGGGCGATCGATGCTTTCTCCAGTTCAAATCCTGAAGCAGCACCAAAGTTTATTCAATCCAAGTGGTCTACTAACGGATTTGAGGATTCTGTTATTCTCGTGCCCGTGGTGTTGAAGGAAAATAGTTACCTCACTCCCTGAGCCGGTATCTAATCTTCCGATCATTCCAAAATTCAGGATCACATCAACTCAGGTTTCACCTTGCCGAGTTGTGCATTTTTGCGCTAAATAAAATTGGTTTGTATTAGATTATCGCGATGATTTCTAAACGCCATCCCGGCTCACAGGGTGAGCCGACTACTACAAAAAAAGGCGAAGCTTGCGCTTCGCCTTTTTTTGATGACTTTGAATCTGATTGTAATTTTACTTCGGAACACTCACTTCCATTTTTCGGAAGTGAACTTCGCCGTGGTCACCTTGAAGAATAAAGGGGCCGGCTAAGTGTTCAGCCGAGCCTACAGCTCCACCCGTAATGTTGGGTACCTTGACGTTATCTTGAGCGACGACTCCATTCAGGACGACGGTTAAGTAACGGTCGATGAAGGTAATCTCTAAGTTTTGCCATTTCCCAGCTCCGGTGAAGTTATTGGCTTTGGGGGGAAGTCGACTGTAGACCGCGCAATTGCCGTGCTTGCCAACTTTATCGTTTCCGATGATTTGAACTTCGTAGCGACCTCTTAAATAGATTCCACTATTGGCATTAGCCCGATCTACTTTGTATTGAATGTTGAGTTTGAAATCTTTGAATTGAGCATCGCTTACGATGTCGACGTCTTTTTTACCGTTACTGAGAACGCCGTCTTTGCAGGTCCATTTGAAGGGGCGACTCAAGTCTCTGGCGTGCCAGCCGCCCGTTCCAGAGTTTTTAAGCAATGAAATGGGTTTTGACCAAGTACGTTTTCTTTTGGCAGTGAAGTCGAGGCTGAATTCATCTCCTCGAGGGCTGTAGAGTTTACCCTTCATCGTGTCGCCGGTCAGTTCACCTTTTATTTTGATGACATAGTCATCACCATCGGGGTTTGGAAGCAATGCTTTTAAACTTAGCTGGGTTTCATTGACTTCGATGTCTTTAACTTTGACTTCATCACCATCGCCAGTCGTTCCTTTTCCACGGTAGAATCCAGGGGCGATTTCTTCAATCTCAAGCCCCCCTGAATCGGTCGTACCATCTTCCTTGTGAACTGTCATTACCCAAGATCCCGCAGGGTTGGCGTGCCACTTCGCTTTTTCCCCGACGACGATATGACGGGTATTGCCTTGCAAGACACTACCTTCAATGCCGTCTCCGTAGATTTTTAACTTCAAAGGTTCTTTGAAGCCTCGTTTTTTCAATGAGAGCGTTCCGTCTTCAGAAATCGAAACGATGTCGCTTCCTTCAAATTTCCAGGCACTACCCCAACGCCAGACGAGCTCCCCGGAGTGATTCTCGGGAGTTCCCGCTAAAACTAAACTACAGGATCGAAATGAAGACTTCGAATTGGCTAAAGTGAGATTCCATTTGCCAAGGTAGTCTTCCCAGGTGGGTTTATCTTTGGCTTCCAAGTTGGAAGCGATAAAGCTAAGAGTTAATAGGAAAATGATTTTTTTCATTAGATGATTCCTGCGAAAGATTTTTAAACCACACTCGGATGAGTATGGATTTCTGTAGCCGATCTCGCCAGAGATTGGATGAATTCCGTTTTAAATTATTTTCAAAGTAGTTCGTGTACAACCTTGCCTTCAGGTGCGACGGCTCGCATGGGACGATCGTTCTTAGTGTAGTAAGTGCGATCGCCATCCATACCGGTGATGGCCGCTAAGGTTTGGAAGAAGTCTTCGGCAGAGACCGGTCGATCTTTGACTCGTCCTTGATCGTTGGTGGATCCGACGATTCTTCCTCCTTCAAGTCCTCCTCCGCCTAAGGCGATCGTCCAACCGTTCGCCCAGTGGTCTCTCCCTTTGCCTTTGTTGATGTTGGGAGTACGACCAAACTCTCCCAGCCAAACGACAAGGGTATCCTCAAGCAAACCTCGCTGATGGAGATCTTGAAGAAGACCCGCGAAGGGTTGATCTAAAGCTTTATTGAGCTTTTTAACTCCATTGAAGTGATTGCCGTGAGTGTCCCAACCATTCAGGAGGACTTCAACAAAGCTCACGCCACTCTCGACCAAACGTCTCGCCAAGAGCATGCATTTACCTGATGCTGAGTCGCCGTAGAGAGCTCGCACCTTGGGGTCTTCTTTTTCGATGTCGAAAGCTTTCGACAAGGGAGATTGCATCATGCGAATCGCGCGACGGTAAAGTTCAGCGTTTTCTTTACCTTTGCCTTGTCCGAGACGCGAATCTAAGTCGAGATCTAAGGCTTCTCGCAATGACTTTCGAGCGTCAAAGCGCTTATTGGTGATGCCTCCCCAAGATTTGAGATTCTTGACGGGATTATTGATTTCATCAACCAGGTAAGGTTCGTGGGTACTGCCGAGGTAACCCGCAGAAGGCATCGGTCCTTGCAGATGGTGTGATACCGTTTGATCGATGGCGATGTAATGAGGAAGAGCGAAGCCGGGAGTTCCCAGTTGTTCACTGGCAACGGAACCCCAGGCGGGATGCTTGACTCCACCATTCATGCGGTAGCCATTATGCATGTAGTAAACGCCACGAGCGTGGTTCCCCTCGCCAGTATTCATCGATCGAATCAAGGAGAGGTGATGCATTTGCTTACTCAGGTGGGGCAAATACTCGTTGACCTCCAAGCCAGGGACTGAACTCTTGATGGTTTTTTGTTCGCCACCGATTTTCGTGTTACCGGGCTTGCAGTCGAAGGACTCGAGTTGGCTAGCGCCTCCACCCATAAACAGAAAGATGCAGCGTTTGGCTTTCTTTTTGGGATTTGAATTTTGGGCCAAGTCCTTGGCAAAGGACGGTACGGGTAAATTCCCAACGGTAACCGCAGTGGCGGCTGACATCGAATAGCGCAGGAATCCTCTTCGAGTGAAGGAATAGCGGTCGATGGGGAGATGGCTTAATAATTCTGACATGGTGTTTTCATCAATGAGAATAACGGAATTCGGCCGTATTCAGGAGGCTCCATAAAATATCCTCCAGAGCATTTTGCTTCGAATCTGAGGCGTTCAGGTATTCCGTCAGTTTTAGTTTTTCTTTTTCGTTGGGGTCTCGAACCAGGGTTGCGTTGACGAGAGCTTTCACCTGGTCTTGAGGTTCTTTATCTAGAATGGATGCGACTAAGGATCCTTTGTCTCCCTTGATCGCTTCCGCCACCAATCTTCCATTGGCTAAAGTCAAAGACTGGGGAATGGTACCGAGATCGGGATTGATCACCTTCTCTGGATCCCAAGCGTAAACTCTTAAGAAAGCTTCACGGCGTTCGAGAACATATTTTTTCCACTTAGGTACTTTCTTACTCACCCTGAAGCTTCTGAATGTGTCTTGCTTGTCACCTAAGCGTTGAAGCAAGGTCTTGTCGAACTGAGTGGCCTTAACTACAGAATCAAAGGTTTGTTCGCCTGTTAAGGATTTGAACTGATACTGAGCGAAGCTTTTGAAAACCAAAGATTCTTTGGTGTTTCCCTTAAGGGGTTTTGGCGACTTTTTTGTATCTAAGGTGTAAGCATGAGTTCGAGTGAGAACTCTCAGCAGCCAGCGATTATCAAATCCGCTCTCTTGAAATTTTTTCGCTAAGACATCGAGAACTAAGGGGATGCTGGGGCGGTTATCCGGAGTGAAGTTCTCGATGGGATTCACGATTCCGCGATTGAAAAGGATCGCCCAGATGCGATTGACCTGAGCTTTCGCGAATTGAAGATCGGAAGCCATCTTTTGAGTCAGCATCTCTCTTCGAGTGAGTTTTGCTTTTATTTTTTTGCCTTTAGCATCGACCTTGGGCTTTTTATTTTCATCGAGCTCGTAGTCGGAAAACGTCGTACCGTCTAAGTAACGCATTCCCACTGTATGTCGAATCCCTTCAGGAGTTTGGTAAGAGGCTTCTCCCCGGCTGAGATCTTCGTGCATGTAAACGTTTCCACTCAGGCCTTTCTCTCTCGTTCGGGCGAGAAACGCGACCATGGCGTGGTAATCGTTTTGTGTCCAACGCTGATAAGGATCGTCGTGGCACTGAGCGCAACTGATGTCGATCCCCAAAAAGCTCGCAGAGATTTTATTGGTGTTCGCGATGCGATTTCCTTGTCGTGCTGACAAGAACGCATTGGGCGATACTTCTTTGGTGTTGCTTGTTTTGACGGCGATGAGTTGATTGACGAACTCAGAGTGAGGAAGATTTTTCTTAAACTCTCTCCTCAACCAGTCGATGAAAGGCTCGCGATGCTTATCGTCGGGAAGGTAACCTCGACCTAATAAATAAGCATTCCAGTAGTTCGCAAAGTTTTCACCGTATTCATCGGTGGCGACGATACGATCGACCCAGGTTTGGCGGCGTGATTCAGCGGGAAGAGCGAAGTATTCGTCTCGTTCTTTAAGGCTGGGGACTCTACCCATGATATCGATAGAGACCCTTCTTAAATAACGCGCGTCGTCAATGCGATCAGCGGGGGAGATTTCTCGAGCTTTCCAAACGCGATAGAAAACTTGATCGACCCAGCGAGCGAGCTGATCAATATTTTTGAAGGGAATTTCAGTTCCACTTTCTAAGCCCAGAACGTCGGCTTCGGGTGGACGGGTCAATTCTTGAAGCCATTCGATGAGGGATTGAGTCTCGTGGACTTTCTTGGCTAATTGACCGTGTTCGGTTTTTAGGTGTTGGTGTTCTTTGCTTCCCTTGTTGGCATTTTTGAGTTCACGTAAGGTGTGATCGACCTCAATTCTCAATCGACCAAATTCAGCCCGGAGTTTTTCTACCAGCAGATCCACTTCCCCACTGGCATCACCCGATTGGAATTTTTCGATGAGGTTTAAGGCTTCATCTAATGATGAGGCTTTGTTTTCTTGAGCGAAGATGGGGCTCAAGAAGGAGGAACACAAAAGCGTGAACCCTAGAAGGGTCCTAGCTAATTTTGGGAGGAAGAGGGAACGATGCTTCAAATTAGAGGGCTTCATCTCGATACTCGCGCGCCAAGAAATGTTTACGTCAGTTCAATCCTGAATGGAGCCCCTAGAATTCAATCTAGAGTTACAGTTTAATTTCCAATGGAGAATTGAGACGTTAAATGCATTTTCTATAACCCTTTACGATATCCAGAATACGAGCACGAAGCAATCAGGAAAATCGTCAGAAACGACCTATAAAATCATTTCGAGTTTAGAGAGGATTGGAATCTTGGGGGATAAGCTGGGTAGAAGGAAGCCTCGGAACGACTTAGAACGCTTGAATTTTGAGCTTAGGCTTTTTCGCTTCCTCTTCTAAAGCCTTTTCGGCCGCTTTTTGATTTGGGATTTCGCCCCAACTGGCACCCGTTTGGATCCACAGTTTGATCGACTCCAGGGTCGTTTGGGGGAGCTTTTTATTTCTTCCCGGAGGCATGTGAGGCATTTCGAGATGAGCGGTTTGAAGGAAAAGGATGCTCTTTTGGTAATCCCCCGGGATCAGCGCAGGACCTTGAGTGCCGCCCTTCAAGGTGGTCGTTCGTTGGGTGAGGTCGAGTTTCCCCTTCTGTTTCTCTGGGTTGTGGCAACGCACACAAGACAACGCAAGAGTGGGTCCGATGACCTGGCGGAACTTCTCTTCACTGATTTTCTGTGAATGAGTGGAGAAATTTTTCGATCCTTGAATCTCTGGACGAGCTGGCTCGAGATGGGTTAATGATTCTTCTTTAGGTAATTCTCGCTTTAACAAGCCTTGTAAAACTCGAATCGATCGCAAGCGCTTAGCTAAGCTATCTCGCTTTTTTTGTGAGGCTTCTAACTCTTTTTTTAGGGCTTCAATTTTATCTCGTTGGGTTTTCTCGTTTTTGATTTCAGCTTGAATGTCTTTTTCAATTTCGAGAATTTCCTGAGCGATCTTCTTGATGACTTCTTTAGGATCTTTGCTTCCAGCCTTAATCTCTTTTAACAGATTAAATAGTTTTTGAAGCGTATCTTTGGTGACGACCGATTTTTCCTGATTACCATTCTTCGGTTTAGGCGCATCTTTCTTTTCATTTTGAGCCCAAAGGGGAAGGCTCAATATCAATTGAAAGATGGTGAATGAGATGAGAAGTCGAGCGATCATGTTCGTAGAGGGTTAAAGTAGTCGGCTCACCCTGTGAGCCGATTCGAAATGCTTTATATCGCTTTAAATCTTACCACAAGGTGGTAGGCACACGCCGTGTGCCGTTCTTGATTAAGTGGGAAAAAGAGCCTGCAAATCTATGGATGATCCTGATTGCAGGCTAAGTTCGATCTTTTTCCTTCATAATTCCGTAATTTAAAATTGAAAGAAATAGACGGCACACGGCGTGTGTCTACTACCTTGGCTCCAACCAGATATTTGGCGCTTTATCCTGAATCTTAGAAACTACGGCATTGATGACGGTTCCAGTTCCCCAGCCAGCCGGGATCGACTCTTTAGGAACGTGGGCCTCTACCCCTTCTTCAATCGAGATCGTAGCTCCATCGCCTTCCAGCCTTAAGACCCAGCCCGTGATCGATTCTCCCACTTCGTAATCGGTTTCGAAGGGGGTATCTTCAACTTCGATCTGATGGACGGGAGCTTCAACCGTTTGGGCTGCTTGGGTTTCTTTTTTGACGAAGTCTAAACCGATGCGCCCTCGTTCGTGATCGATTCGAGATATTTCGACTTCAAGGATTTGCCCTTCCTTGAGCTTAGGCCCTTCTTCATTCCCCTCTTCTTTTCCCATTCTTTGAATGCGGCTGATATGTAGAAGACCATCGACGCCACCTACATCGATGAAGGCGCCGTGCTGATTGATCCTTTGGACCTTTCCTTTAACGCGAGTACCTTCAACTAATTTGCTAAACGCCGCTTCGCGTTGCTTTTCGTATTCACGTTCTAAAATATTTCTTCGACTGACGACGATTTCTTCTCTTTGTCGATCCACGCGAGTGACTTCAGCCTGAAGTTTTTTACCGATGAAAGGCTCTAATTCTTCGGTGCGCTGACGATCGATCTGAGAAACTGGCATGAAAGCCCGAATGCCTTTGATGTCTAAAATGAGACCACCGCGGTTGGTGTCAGTGACTTTTCCTTCGATCACGGCACCCGTGTGGAGTTGTTCCCAGGTGACTTCGGTACGAACGGTTTGAGTCGAGAGTACACAAACTTCTTTTTTGTAGTCGTAATGACTATACTCGGCTTTGACCTTATCGCCGACTTCGGGAATGTCTTCGGCCTCAAACTCTTTGATATCGACGACACCTAAAGTTTTACCATCGAGTTCGACGAGTACTTCGTCACCTTGAAGACCGATGACGACACCTTGAACCCGGTCTCCACTTTGAAGTTGTTCGGCGTCGGCCTGACCTTCAGATGCGGATTCCTGACCTCCTCCCATGAGAGCTTCGAGGTCGGCATCGCTCATTCCGGAGACCTGATTGAGGTCATCGGCAAAATCGTCTTTAAAAATCTTTTTATCGCTCAAGGTTCAAGTCTCGTAAAACAGGTGATTTTATGGCTGAATAGGGGGATCGTTCCCGCCAGATTCAGGTCATGATTCGGTTCCTAGTCCGGAACTCATAAGCCTTGTATAGTAACGATCGATGGGTACTTCATGCCAGAAATTGAAGGGACGATTTCTTAAAAAATTGAACTTCTCACACTACATTCAGGCCAACTTTCGTGACGACTCAAAATCGATTGGTCCCCCATCGTACTTTTCCTCCCTATGCCTTCACGGGTTTTCCCCAGCCGCATCCCGTCAATGATCCTCGGGGGCACAGCTGGGGCCACGAAGAGGAACCGGCGGATGCATTAGAGGAATTTTCGTGGTCTGATAATGAAGAATATCTTTATGGGTTCGATCTTTTTAATTTTGGTTATTACTGGGAAGCTCACGAAGCCTGGGAAGCCGTTTGGATTGCGAGCGGAAAAAAGGGCCCAATCGCCGAGTTTTTGAAGGGTTTGATCAAGATGACTGCCGCCGGAGTTAAGGCTCGGAACGGACAAACCGTGGGAGTCCAAAAGCATTCGGAAAAAGCGGTGGAGCACTTTGAAAAAGCAGCCGAAGGTTTGAACAAGAATCAATTCGCTGGATTTACTTTTCAGGAACTTCAGGCTTACGCTAGATCGATTCACGATCGTGCCGATTCTTGGTTAGCCAAGGACGGTGAAGATGGACCCAAGGTGGTTTTTGATCAAGCCTTGCTACCCCAGATGGATTGAAGATTTCGATCTTCAGAAATAATAGGAAGTTTCTGATTCATCGCTAAGTTGTTGAACACAGAATCGAGCCCTTCAGGTGGAAACGAATAAAGCAGACCTTTCACAATTGCATGTTTTAGTATTGGCTGGTGGAGCTAGCACAAGGTTCTACCCCGTCAATAAAGTCTTCGCTGACCCAACGGGAGTTGGACGCAGCATGATTCAGCAAACCTATGATCGAGTTGCTGGAGGCGACGAACCTCTGCTTTCATCGGATCGTTTCTTCGTGGTTTGTGGAAGTGACGCCGCACCTGAAATTCAAAAGCACTTACCGATCCCTCAGGATAATATTCTCGTTGAGCCGGATCGAAGAAACACCTTCCCTGCGATTCTTTGGGGCTTGGCTCATATCCGTTTGAAGTCACCTCAAGCTACGGTTGCCATTTTAACTTCTGATCACATCATTGGGGACTTACCCATCTTTAAAGGCGCGCTCGCCGAAGCAGCTCAAATTGTTCAAGAGCAAGATATGGTGGGGACTCTCGCGATTCAGCCCGATTCGGATCCTCTGCGTTGGACTTCCTTCGGAACGATTCAAGCCGATCTAAACGCTCCTTCAGTGGGTGAGTCGGCTCACCCCATCAATTGCTTCGAAGAAAAACCAGCTATCGAGCGAGCTAAGGAAATGATCGCTGAAGGGGGCTGGGCTTGGAACAGCGGAATGTTCATGTTCCGAGCGGAAGTGTTAGAAAAAGTAATGGGGCATTTCCATCCTGAAACAGCCGTTCTCTACACCGGAATCGTAGAGTCGTTGGGAACAGGAAACCATAAGGAAGCCGCTAACAACTTCAGCAAACTCAAAGGGAAGATTCCACACCCTGAGTTACCCAACCAAGTGGTGGATCATTCGATTGACTTTGCGATCATGATGCCCTTGTCGAAGCGTCCCCCCGAGAATTTAGGGTCATTCGTGATTCCAGCTAAGTTTTCTTGGCACGACATCGGGAGTTGGGATGCCTTGAGAAGTGTTTTGATGGCCGACTCCGACAATAACCTTCTCATCGGTGATGTGAAAGCCGAGAACGTCATCAATAGTATTCTGCTTGCTGAGTCCGGTATGACCTTGGAAGTGGAAGGATTGAAGAATGTCGCGATCATTCACACGGCTCAAGGTGAAGTTCTAATTTCAAATGCCGACGAGGTCAGTGGAATTAAACCTGTCGTTGAAGCCATTCGAACTGCAGGTGCCGATCAAGTGGTTTACTACGAGTGTGATAACTGTACGGTGGAATCCCCAGTGGGCTCCGTTGCACTCTTTAAAGTTGAAAACTTAATGGTTCAACTAGAGGGAAACATCCTTCGAGTCTCCCAAGCATCCACAGAAAAAAAAACGGCACACTTAAGTGAACAAGCATTAGATGCTTTATGCAAGCAGCCTCAGTGCTTGCTTCCAACTGTCAATCATTATGCTTGGGGAGGTCAGGGTCTCCCTCGTTTATTGGGACAGGCGAAGCCATCTAAAAATGTGCCTATCGCAGAAGCCTGGCTGACGGCGACTTTAGATCAAGAAACCTCTGCTTCTCTAAAAAGCGCAAATATTAAATTTATCGATTGGGTTCAAGCGCGGCCCGAAATCTTGGGAGCTTGGTCGGATTGTTTCTACTCAGAAAAATTACCCCTGTTTTTGAAGTTTCTATCTTCGCGCTTTCCCTCTAAGGTGCACCTGGGATTTAATCCCGAAGCCGTAAAAGAGGTTGAAGAAAAGTTCGGCGAGTCCTTCAAGACCGTCTTTTCAAAGTGGGTCTTTCAAGAGCGAGACTTGTTACTTCAGTTCCATTCCTTGTTGAATACTGAAGCTTGTACAACTCAAGAGGTCTTCGAAAGTTTTAAGCGAGCCCACGATGAGTGGGTCGGAAGGCAGTGCCATTCGAATTGGCAAGAAGACAGTGCTGATCACGCATTTATCGAAATCATAGAGCCTTTTTTAAGAGATGCCACGGACGCCGGAATCACTGGTGCAGTGTCTTGTTTAAAGAAGCTTCGGGAAAATCGAAGCCGCATGGTGAGGACTCTCAATGAAGTGGACCTGGAACAAGAGTCAGGGAATTTATTGTTGAGTCCATCGGGATGCGCACACGCCATCTTTGGACTTTCCCATCAGTGTCATACGCATGATCCTTTGAAAGAGGAACTCAGCAAGTCTTTGAGTCAATTGAGAGATCAAGTTCAGGCTGGGAACGATGATCTTGAAGATGAATACAGTCACTTGAAAGAGAAGTTCAATCAACTTCGATCACAAGCCAAGGAACAAGATCCACCTAAGAATGAGGCTTGGCTCCCTTTTCAATTTGGCGGAGAAACCTTTTTACTCGAGCCTCAGCAACGATCGAATACTACTTACAGTTGGTTAGACCTCTACACCCCCTTTGAGTTTAAGAACGGAAAATTTTCATTTCGAAAAGGTGATCCAGAGAACGGGATCTCAGATGAAAAGCTCAATAAGTTTTTAGATGAGCTCAGTTTTAACCCAAAGACGATCGATGAACTTCGCTATGGCGGTGAGACTATCTTCGAAGAAGATCAGGTAAAAGTAGTCGAGTATATCGATGACCCCATCGCTTGGCCTTACTTCACCCTTCATAAAATGGTCTTAGATGGTGAGGAATCGAATGTTGCTCGGTATGAGCTCCATCCTCCCCGCGGCTCATTCCTTCAAGTCGCTACCCTCAAGGGCCAAGCAAAGCTCATTCAACAGGGGAAAGTAGTGGCTCAAACCCATCCGGGTTCTCCCATTTTTATTCCGGCGACCTTAGAAGACAATATTGATATCGTCGCCGATGAACTCACCGAGATCGTATTTATGAGTGTCCCCACTCCCTGGTCGATGAGTTCTCAATTGGCCTATGCGAATTGTGATTCGAATTCGATTCCTAGTGTCTGATTGCTTTTTGAATACAATTCGAGTTCCACCCTCGCTAGCGCTTCGGGCTAGTTAATTCACCTTGTAAGTCACGAATAAAGCCTGAAGCTGCATACATAAAAATTGAATTCACTTTAGGGCCAAAATTCGCCAAGGGCTGAAAGCCCGTCATAGCCTATCCCAGGGCAGAGCGAAGCGTCGCCCTGGGATGGGTTACCACAAAGAGTGAAGCCCTGTAAGGGCGTAATAATAATGGAAGTGAGTTTTAACTAGCCCGAAGCGCTAGCGAGAGGGAAAGTCTTCGGATTAATGCCAGTCCGCCCCGCACCATAAACACTGCAGAGCTTCTGGAGTGCGAAGAATTCGCGAACAGTCCTGACATCGATTGATCGAAATTTCTCCTGAATGTTTTTCCATAACCCGCTTTCTCGCTTTTGATCGGAACTGAGGCCAATTGTTCATCGCTTCAATTAACTCAGGATTATTTTGATCATACTTTTTACGCAGCATTCTTTGCGTTGCTTCGCTATCCGTGTCCTGTGCTTTTGTTTCAAAATGAACAGCTCTTTGAGCTTCTAATTCTTTGGTCGTAAAAAATTGGCTGAAGAATTCCCACACATATCGGTTTAGTTCTTCTTCTTCGTTGTATTCTCGCATGATGAACGGTTTAGGAAATTCAGGTTTTATTCCGCCCTTACAGGGCTCAGGTGTTATTTACATCATAACCCAGGGCGGCGCTTCGCTCTGCCCTGGGCTAGGCTATTACGGGCTAACAGCCCTTGGCGAGTTGTAGAAAAGTACAATTAAGCTAAAATATCAGCGCTTCCTAACCCATTTAAATAATTTGAAATCTAAACGGACTTGCAACGACATCCAGGAGTTTAAAACCCCGAACTGGATTGAAATTATGAATAGATCTATCAGCCAAGCTCTCATTATGTTGTTACTTACGTCCGCCACGGGTCTCGCATCCGCTCAAGTACCCAAAGACATCGCCGATATTGAAACGAAGAAATATCGAGTCGGTAAGGATGAGAAGAAGATTTATCTTTTACATAAGCGAAAGGAAAGCAAGGCGCCCAAGAAGGGGTACAAGCTTTTCGTCATTCTCCCTGGGGGAAATGGCAGCGCTACATTTCAAATCTTCGTGAAGCGAATTTTGAAGAACGCCTGTTCAAAGGATTACATCGCAGTGCAACCGGTCGCGCCGAAATGGCATGACAAACAACAAGTGGTTTGGCCCACGGGTAAAAATCGAGAGAAGGGACAAAAGTTTACGACTGAAAAGATGATCGAAGACATCATCAAAGATGTTCGCAAAAAGGTGAAGGTCGATAAAAAATCGATTTACTGTATGGCGTGGTCCTCCAGTGGGCCCGCTGTATATGCCGCAGCCTTACAAAAGAAAACGCAGGTGACAGGTTATTTCATCAGCCAGTCGGTTTTTAGGCCTCAATGGTTGCCCGATTTAAAACCAGCTAAGGGGCGCAGGTTTTTTATTGAACACTCGCCTGAGGATTTGATTTGCCCTTTTAAATTAGCTGTTCTTGCCAAAGATTCTCTTACCAAGGCGAAAGCTAAAGTTAAGTTTGAAACTTATAAGGGCGGGCATGGGTGGAGGGGGGATGTTTATGGCAGGATCAGGAAAGGGGTCAAGTGGTTGGAGGGCAAGTAGTAGGTAATAATTTTAATAATGCATCCGTAGCGCCTGGGCTTGTCCCAGGCCTTTCCGTGAAAAGGGGTTGTGCATTGAAAGTTTCTTTGGGCCTGTCGGGAATGGCCACCCACAAGGGGTGGCGCTACAGGGTCGAATAGATTGATTACATGTTTTCCTTTCCGCTCACGGAGTGAGCGGTCTACTAAGAGCGACAACTATTAAACGTCGATGATCGATCCGTCGGGCATAACTTCGATCGTGCGCTCTTTCTCTTGAGTCGTACTCTCGCTCTTAGATTGTGCTTCTTTACGGGGCTTCTCTTCAAAGATAACTTTATCAAAGGAACTCGTCCAGGATCTGAATTGGAAGGGATTCGGGGCTCCTGCGTTTTGACGGTCACGTTCCTCGTGGGCTTTAGCAATCGTTTCGAAGAGTTCTTCGATGGGATCTGTTTGATCTTTTTTCGAGAATGAGTTTCTCCAATTCATGAACCCACTCCAATCGAATCCGTCGACGCCTTCTTCCTTTCGAACTCTTGAAAGTTCAGACTGAGCGGTGAATAAGACGAAAGCTGCGATCAAGAACAGGGTAGGGTGGAAGAAAACTCCGGCTACACCTAATCCACAGGCGGTGACTTGACCGACTCGTACTGCGATCTCTGTCGATTTAAGAAATGAGAAGCGTTTAGCTAAGGCCGAACGCAGGATGCGACCGCCATCCATGGGAAATCCAGGGAGTAAGTTCAACAATCCTAAGGCCAGGTTGATACACATCAATTGGAAGAGGATCACTCCGGGCCAGAAAGCAAAGAAGATGGCGAAAGTTCCGGCCAAAGCTAAATTGACGAGAGGACCGGCGATTGCTACCAAGAATTCGATTCTTGGATTCCGAGGAAGCTTCTCTAAGCTTGCGATTCCACCGATAGGAGTGAGAGTAATTCTTTTGGTTGGAATGCCCCACTGGCTTGCCATCAAACAATGTCCCAATTCGTGGAGGAGGACGAAACCGAAGGCAAGGGCATAGAATCCTAAAGCTTGAGTAAAGCTCTCAGTTCCCGATTCCAGTCCAAACCCTAAACCCACCAATAAAGCTAAGATGGGCAAAGTGGTGTGAATATGAATGGGGATTCCAAAGATCTCGAAGATTCTGAAGGATCTAAAGAGAAACATTTGATTACAATGACCTTTCTTCCTGGCTCACCAATGATCTGCTTCTATTCATCCGCGCTATTAAAGCCTTATGAAATTGAAGGCAGGTACTACAAGAAGCGAAAACAGTTTTAAGACCAAGACGTTTACAAAAACGCTTCTTGTGGGTTTGATACGCAAGAGTTAACAGTTGCAATATCTGAGCCAGACGGAATTCGTAGTGGCACTGAGTGAGTTTCCCACCGGGGTCGAAGAATCACCCATGTCTTGAAGGTATTCGTGCTTAGAGCGATGATTATCGACCTGTTAGGTTTTACCTCAGTGTTATGTCTATGTAAGGATAAGATGCTTGAGTCACCCCGGCATTTGAATTTGTGATTTTGGCAGCTTCGAGGAAGTTGAATATATGAAAACGTACTTACCGATAAGTCGAAAAATGATTCTTTGTGCTGGCCTTCTTTTGGGTCTTAGCCTTTCAACTCTCGCAGAAGATCAAGACGGATTTCTGCGTTTAGAGTACCGTAACCCTGAATTGATTGTGGATTTAGGGGTGGGGCTCTGGGCCTGGCCCCTGCCGATGGATTACGACGATGATGGTGATTATGATCTCGTTGTTGCCTGCCCCGACAAACCCTTCAATGGGACTTACCTCTTCGAAAACCCTGGCGGAAAGAAGCTTCCGGTCTTCAAAGCTCCGAAGAAGATTGAACGAGGGGATCGAAATATTCGCGTCTCATTTTGGAAGGGAAAACCCATCGTCACTCGACGTGGTATTAGTTATCCAAATTTTAGACAACAGGGATTTAAGCAGGGACAAGTCTTGAAAGTTCCGGGGCAAATCCATCCCAAAGGAAGGAAGCTTCGAGCCCAACAATGGGGGCACGTTGATTACGATGGGGATGGAGACTTAGACCTTTATATCGCTATCGGAGATTGGACGCAGTACGGCTGGGACGATGCTTATAACGATCAAGGACGTTGGACGAATGGTCCTCTACACGGCTATTTGTATATCTCAATTAATAAGGGAACCGATCAAAATCCAAACTATCAAAAAGTCTTTCAAATTAAAACTCCCTCTGGCCCCATCGATGTCTTCGGTTGGCCCTCACCCTGTTTCGCTGATTACGATGGTGATGGGGATCTCGATCTCATCTTGGGGGAGTTCAAAGACCGCCTAACCTACTTCGAAAATACGGGTGGAGTTCAATCACCGAAATATTCCGACGGTAAGTTTCTTCTAAATTCAAAGGGTGAAGTCTTTCGTATGCCTCTTTGCATGATCGTCCCAGTTGCCTTGGACTGGGATCGAGACGGCGATACTGATTTGGTTGTCGGTCAGGAAGATGGGCGCGTGGCTTTGCTCGAACATTTAGGAGCGATGAAGGAAGGGCGTCCGCAGTTTTCTGAACCTCAGTTTTTTAAACAGCAGGCTCAATACTTAAAGTTTGGTGCTTTGAGCACCCCTTACAGCTTCGATTGGGATGAAGATGGCGATGAAGATCTCATCGCGGGGAACACCGCCGGGGAGATCGCCTATTTTGAAAATTTAGATGGTGGAAATCCTCCCCGTTGGGCGGCACCTCGCTTGATCTCGGCGGGGGGAAAAGAAATTCGAATCCAAGCGGGTTATAACGGATCCATTCAGGGACCCGCCGAAGAAAAGTGGGGCTACACGACTTTAAGCATCGCCGATTGGGATCAGGATGGATTGAAAGATATCATCGTCAATTCCATTTGGGGGAAAGTCATTTGGTATAAAAACCGCGGGAAGAAGGGTCGACCGGAGTTTGCTGAAGCCCAAGCCATTCAATTGACAAAACCTAGTGCCAAGCCTTCCTGGAATTGGTGGAATCCAGAAGGCCACAATCTTGTCACTCAATGGAGAACTACTCCACTAGCGATCGATCTTAATTCAGATCGTTTAATGGACCTGGTCGCTTTGGATCAGGAAGGCTACTTGGCCTTCTACGAGCGCAAAATGCTGAACGGAAAACGCCTGCTTCTACCACCCAGGAGGATTTTTAAAACACAATCCGGTTTTAGCTACGATTCGGGTCATCGAGTTAAAGATAAAAATTTACCTGTCGGTTCTCTTTTGAGATTAAACACAGGAAGAGCAGGAAGAAGTGGAAGGCGGAAAATCGCTTTAGTCGATTGGAATCAAGATGGGAAGCTCGATCTATTGGTCAATAGCACCAACGCTCACTTGCTCTTAAACCGAGCTGAGAAAAAGGGTGAGTACTTGTTTGAAGATATGGGTAAAGTTCACAAGTTAGCAGTGGGATCTCATACAACTTCACCCTGCTTAGTCGATTGGGATGGAGACGGGGTAAAGGACCTAGTCCTCGGAGCTGAGGACGGACATTTTTATTATTTGAAAAGGTAGTCTGGGCGCGAAGTAGTCCGCACGCTCTGCGTGCGGATTTCTTTAGTTACGAAGATTTAGTTTCCGAAAAAAAGAGCCTTGAACGAGTAATTTGTTCAAGGCTCTTTTTAATTCTATTGTTACAAAGAATTATCAAGAAGGCCGCACGTGGAACGTGCGGACTACATACGGGACTACATCTTCGTAATATCCAACTTATTATCCTTAAAGTAAGGAAGCAAAATGGCCTTACGTTTGGAGTCAAAGCCGATGTCGGCAGGGGCGTTTAATTCGGGCACTTTTACAGTTGTGGCATCCTTGTTACTCAAGTCAGCTTGATAAATGCACGTCCCCTCCCAAGAAGAAATTAAGAACTTACCCTCTGAATCTTTTTCAATTCCATCAAGTTGCCCTTTAGGAAGTTTAAAGATTTCCGTCATCGTCCCTTTAGGATCGATTTTAAGGAGAGCTCCAGTTGTCCAAGTGATCACTAAGATGTCTTCGCCTTCCGAAAAGAGACCATTGGGATTTCCCAGGTCTTTCCCTTTGTAAAGAGGGGTAACGGTGTCAGCCGCATCGATCTTATAAATGGCATCGGATCCACTCGGTTCAAATCCAGGGGCAAAACCGGTATCCGAAACATAAACGACTCCTGATCCGGGTGGGGAATAGGCATCATTTAAGAAGCTCGATCCTTCGATGGCGATGCTCCCTAAGGCCTTACCCGATTTGCGGTCGAACTTTCGAACGGAGGTGACATCCGTTACATAGAGTATGTCTCCTACGATAGCCATTCCCTTAGGAGCATTGAGTTCGACTCCATCTTGGCTCCCATCGATCCACTTTGTTCCAGAACTTGTTCCATCGGGCTTAACTTGAAGAATGTAACCCTTTTTATCTTCACCGAAGGGGCTGCCATTAATGTTGGATACTAAGTAAACATCGGCAACAGTGTCGTGGAGAGCCGATTCGGGAGTGCTCAGTCCAGAACTTAAAGTGACGGTTGGTGCTGTATTTTGAACCAATTCGGGCTTAGATTCACAACTTGAAAGTCCTGCCGCAATCAAACTGATGGTTCCGAAAAGATAGAGAAGTTGGATCTTATTCATGATTCGTTTATCTATTAATGGTTCTTAAAGTGATGACTAAAATTATCGGTACGGAAAGAGGGGAAATTTTACCCCGACCCTTCAAAAAGAACAAAGTCCGCTTTAAAGAATCGCCGATTGATTGTTAAGGACATGTTTGGGCTGATTTGGCAATGTTGGCTCAAGAATTAACTGATAAGCCCGGTTGATCAATCAATTTAGGGCCAAACTATAAAAGAACTCCTATCACTTTATCAAGTTAATCTAAGTCGTCCTTATCCAGTAATTAGGTTGGGAAGGGGCCGTCATCTGATTCGTCGCAGAACAGTTGGTATATAAACTCATGGGAATTGTTAGCTTAGATCTTATTGAACCCGAGATGATTCTTGCGAAAGAAGTGCGTGACTCTTCTGGGCGGATTCTTCTAGGGCAAGGAGCTGAGATAACAGAAAAGCACTTATCACTATTTCGACGCTGGGGAATTATTGAACTCGACATCGAAGGGCAGGGAGAAGAAATCGAGGAAGGCCCATTGGATCCCGAGATCCTCGATGAGGCTAGAGAAAAGATGAAAGCCATCTTTAGACATAACAACATGGTTCATCCCTTTGTCGAAGCCCTGCATGAAATCGTCTCAGAACGTGAAGCGAGAAAGATGATGAGAAATCGTGAGGTGCAAACTTGATATCGCGCTCCTTAGAAAGATTTCTCAATGACGATTTTGAGCTACCCGCCTTCCCCAAAGTGGTCTTGCGGCTCAATCAGCTATTGGCGTCGAAGCAGTTCGCGCTTTCAGAAGTGGGTGATGTTCTCTCTCGAGACCCGGGACTTTCCGCAAAAGTTTTAGAGCTCGTGAATAGCTCCGTTTACGGATTGAAAACTCGGGTAGAGACGGTGAATCGGGCCGTTGTGATGATCGGGGCCGAGCAAGTCCGCCAGCTTGTGATCGCGACCTCAGTCGTCAAGATGTTTAAAAGCATTCCACATAATCTGATTCAAGTAGAGGATTTTTGGAAGCACTGTGTGGCTTGTGGGGCCATAGCCAAAAAGTTAGCTGAACTTCAAGGAGAAGAACAGCCGGATCGTTTCTTCGTTGCCGGTTTACTTCACGATGTGGGGCGGTTGATTCTCTATTTAAAAGCCCCAGAAAAGATGAACGAAGTCTTTGAAAAGGTCAAAGATGGAGAAATGTTATTTCATGAAGCCGAACGAAAAGTCTTTGGATTTAATCACGCAGAAGTAGGATTTCAGCTTTGTCGAATTTGGAGCCTTCCTGATTTCTTTCGAGAAACCGCTGGCTATCATCACAATCCTGAAGACGCCTTTAGACATCACGAAGCCGCTAGCCTTATTCATATCGCTGATTTTATTGCGAATGCTTTACAACTAGGAAGCAGTGGGCAAAAATATGTTCCCCTCTTAGATGATTTCGCCTGGAATCGCTCAGGATTTACTTCGAGTATTGCAGAGGGAGTGGTGAATGAATCGATGGAAAAATATGAAGAAGCGATTCATGTACTCCTTTAAATGGAGTTCGGATGAGTTTCTGTTGAATAACTGGAACGAATTAAGATTTTATTTGCCAGTGACCCACCTTTGAGTTCAAAATTAATTTTGCTTGTCTCTTCATTTTAATTTTAAGTCTTTGAATCCCTCATAACTCCTCAGTAGATGGCTTCGGGATTTCACTGTTTATTCCCCAGAGTTTCGTTCTCTGTGGTGGAAGTTTAGATGAAAAATAATCCTTTCACCGAATTACAATCTGAATTGATCGAATTAGGAACTTCTGATCCCGAGGCATGCCCGTACCTCGCAGATCGTAGAGCCAGTTTAGCTTATTCTATTCCCTTTATTTCTAATCCTGGGTTATTTGATCGATTACTCGAGTTTGGCTATCGTCGTAACGGTCCGTTGTTCTATCGACCGGATTGCCCGGGGGGCTGTCGGCGATGCGTACCTATTCGAATTCCCGTTCAATCTTTTGCCTTATCAAAGAGTCAGCGTCGGCTTCTCAATAAAGTTCAACCACAATTTACTGTAAAGGTTAAACCACCCGAATTTCATCCTGAACATCTACGATTGTTCAATCGCCACGCCAAGTTTGTGAGTGAGGAGGCGACTTCTATATCTCAACAGGAATACCTAGAGTTTTTATTTCAAAGCCAGGTCGAAACTCATCAGTTTAATTATTTTATTGAAGACGAATTGGTTGGAGTTGGATTTTTAGATACCGGTGAAAAGTCAGCTTCTTCTATTTATTTCTATTGGGACCCCGATTTTAAAGAGTATTCCCCGGGTACATTCAGCGCCCTCTATGAAATCGATTGGTGTCGAAATCATGGTTTTGAACATTACTACTTAGGCTACTGGATTAAGGATTGCCCCAGCATGGCCTACAAAGAGCGATTTCGCCCGCATGAACTCATGCATTGGGAGGGAGATGACTGGCATGATGGGATTTGGAAGTAGTCCGCACGTTCCACGTGCGGCCATCCTTTAACGATAAAATAAATTCGATCTGTAGGGGCGTCCCTTGTGGGCGCCCGATTCCAAGAACGAAGCAAATAATTTTTATATTGGATTATTTCATTAGGGAAGAGGGCAGGGACAAGCCCTGCCCCTACAGGGCGATGATTCGTTCAAGATTTGAAGGAATAGAGGGTTAGTTTATCGTTGCTCAGGAAATCCGCACGTGGAACGTGCGGACTACATTGCCTACAAACTGATACACGAAGGTAATAAACAAGTTGGGAAGTCGTCTTCGGTGGGATCCGAACCGCATGTGAATCCTGGGTCGGCTGGTGCTGGGCCGGATAGGAAGATGAAATTTAAGATGCTCAAGACATCGTTGATTTCATAGGCACCATTATCGTCAACGTCAGCTGCATCGGGACAGATCGGAGCGGGGAATCCTCTAAACAGGTGGAAGAGAAGATTGACGGGGTCTCCTATGGTGTAAACGCCATCGGCATCGACATCCCCTCGAATAAAAGACTCACCGCAGTTGACGTTGCCAGCGTTTTGAGAGGTGATTTGAATGATGGGCACTAAGCTTAAATCCGAGCTATCGGTCGAGGCGTTGTGAACGCTAATTCCGAGGATGTTTTCTCCCACTCGGAGTCTGTTTTTAGGAAGGAAGAAAGTTCTGACTTTGGTTTCTCCGCCTTGGGAAGCTAAGGTTGAATTCGAAATAGCTCCGGTAGGCATGGATGCGCGAGAGACTTCTTCCCCATTGAGGTAAACGACGATTCCATCATCGTAAAGAGCGGTTAATTGCACTTCGCCCGTCGTTGGAATTTGACTTAAGAAGAAACTTTTCCTCACAAAAATCGACCGGTAATTCCCCTGCATGTCTAGGAATTCCGTTTGGTCGTCCCCGTCTCCGTAACCGAATCCAGAGGGCCCTTCCTCCCAGGCTAAAATGTCGAAATCAAAATCATTCCAGTTCGCCGGTGGTGCGATATTTCCACGGCGGTAGGCCCAGATGGATCCTTCATCGATGAAGTTGGGTTTGTAAGTAAGTTCTGGGATAAAGGAAAGATCACTCGAGTCGATATCTTGATTGTGAATTTCGATCGCTAAAACATTTGTTCCTTGAACGATGGCTTGGGAACTCAATGAATAGAGTTCTGGAGTGCCTGCTTCATGACTGGAAGAAGCTTCCGCATTGTAGGCGACCGGGGTGCCTGGCGATCCCATGTTCGAAGAGCGAGCGACTTCTTCACCGTTGATATAAGCTACGAAACCATCATCGTAGTCGATACTAAGTTGTAGACCTTCGAGGGAACTAGGATTATCGACTTCAAATTCATGGCGACAGAAGATCGAGATATAATTGTTCCTCATGTCATCGAGAACCGTTCGGTCGTCGTTATCTTGATATCCGATTCCTGTTCTCGCGGGGATCCACTGGCCGTTGATTACGAAGTCATTGTCATTCCAATTCGCGGGTGGGGCTTGAGTCCCTTTGAAATAATCCCACTGACCATTATTAGGAATGATGACCGAGTTACGCTGGCTCTGGAACGAAACTTCTAACAGTGGAGGATCATTGCCTTCCGACGAGTTGAACTGCCAACCATTATCATCGGCAGCAAAAAAGACCCAGCCGTAGTTTTCGCAGGGCGCTTGCGACCAAGCTTGTAGGCTAGAAGTTACATCGATTTCGACGATGCCGTCAGTACCCGTTACAGACGCTACTTCGCCTCCTTCGGTTTCAGTGGCTATTTGAATACCACTTCCTGAGCTCACCCAAGTGTCAGTATCTTGCCATTCTGAGTTAAGGCGATAGAGCGAAGCTCCATCTCCGGTGTCGACTGTCGTCAATTTGAGAATGGCAGAATTGATAGTAGCACCAGGGGGGATTTGCGTGTCTTGAGATCCAAACAGATTATCGAAACGCAAAAGAACTTGAGTCTCTTGATCGGAGTTGGTGGGGGTGTCTAAGTCGACGACCAAGTTGATTGCGTTTGAGAAATTATTTTGTGAAGAACTTTCTGAGAGGATGGTGTCGTGAGTGCCCGTGTAACCGTCGAGACCTTGTTGGAATTGAATGAGTCCCTCACTCGCAACATTGATGGTGATATTGACTTCGAGAGGATCGGTACGGATCAATTGACCATCATCGGCGGTCAGCGTTAAGAGGTAGTAACCTGAGCGAGAAAATTGTGCTTCAGTTTCAATATCATTGGGACTCGAGAACGTTACTTCACCGGGACCAGTGATCACATCCCAACTGAAACTTAAAGAATTGAAGCCTCCGTCATCATCGGCAGTTCCTCGAAGTCGCAGTGATTGATTGGCGACCGACACCGTGATGTCTTCACCTGCATCTACCGTAGGACGTTGATTGTTCGGATTGCTCGCGGGATAAACGTATCGAGTACACGTTCGGTCGGTATCGTTGACCCTTCGGCAACAATTGGCGTACATCAAAGCCCCGGAATCACCGACGTGACCGTGTCCTAGTCCATGACCTAATTCGTGAGCCATCATGCTGGTGTAGTTAGATTCGCCTAAACATCCCGAACCGTTATTGACTACTACAACCCAACTGGTAACGGTTAACCAACTCGTTCCATCAAAGTTATGAGAACCGGATGATCGGGGACCACCGAAGGCCAACACTCCACCACAGTTGTTCAGATCATCGATATCTGAGCAAGGGTCGTTAAAAAGTATGAGGTTCGCTTCAGAGTCTTGACCGTTGCCACAGTTGATCGACCTCGCTCGAGTTCCTCCCAATTGTAAGTTGAGACTTGTCCCCGAAATTTGGTGCCACCAATCGAGAGCGTTAACCACTAACTTAAAGGCGCCACGGCTGACGGAGTTATCCCCGATTTCATCGGCAAAGATCGTTGCTGTTCCGCCACTGTCGAAAGTTCTCCAACGAAAGTTTCGGCCCCCGCTTTCAAAGAAAGAGCAACCATTCGGTACGGCTTTTTGAACGATTTGAAGTTCGGGTTGAAGGGACTCTTCTTCGGGAACAACGACCAGTTTTTCACTCCAAGAATCTTTTTGATTCAGGCATTCTTTAAGATGGTCGAGGAGAGGTTGCTGGTAAAAACATTTGAGGTGGTCACTATGATTATGAATAGGTAAACCGGTTTCACCATCGATGTGATCGAGTCCCAAGGAATCGGGAAGTGAGACCAACATCTCAGTTCGATCTTTTGCCCTTTGTTCTCTCAAAATTCCATGAGAGAGGGCGGTTGTTTTTAATGTGCCATCTTCGTCTTGTTTGAGAAACAGAAGATACGTTTCCCCGAGGTAAAACTGCGGGGATCCGGGAACATGCCAGGTTTCTTCTTTAGGTGTTTTGACGTTGAGAGTTCCCCCGGGAGTTGAAACTTCAATTTGATCGCCGGGTTCATAAATTCCCCGGAGGGATTCGATCACCAGGAATTGAGAATTTGTAAAAATTAGGGACCCTCGGCGCTCAGGCTTTCCATCAACCGTTTCAGCCAAAACGACGGCGTCGCTCCATTTTCCTAGCTCGGCTAGGTTCTTGGGCGGAATGATCGTGCTGGCATCCAGCGGAATCGCTTGTACAAATGCCAATACTAAGCTGAGAACAAAGAGTTGCTTAACTCTTGTCAGGTAAATATTTAACATCAATTAAGCAGTTAAAAATGGAGTCGGAATTAGATTGAGCGGTGACCCTGCTCGGGAATGGTTCGAAAACCAACGCCAGACAAGCACCCAGAGGGCTCATCATTCGGGGAATATTTTGGCTCAGGTCACGGCTTCGAGGCAAGTGTAGGAAGGTGGCCAAACCGGACAATCGACCACCTCGATACTAAGGACAATTGCCCTACGTAACTACTTTTTTTCTGCTAGAAATTAAGGAAATTAATTTCCGTACCCTATTTTATAGAAAGAACTTAATTCTTTGGGACGTTTTTGAGATTGGGGAATTTGGGGTGAGGGTTAATAGAACTATCGGTTAGTAAGCCCGGAGCGTGAGCGACGGGATAGAGTCTTGTTTGACCCCGAATCCCGTCGCTCACGCTCCGGGCTTACTAACACCATTTAGGTTTTAATTAAGAATTCCGAGACCTCACTCCGCCTTTCGGGCTTTCCTATCAAAATAGAAACAACTCGCAAGAAGGAGGACGACTCCCATCGCCGTTAATAAGTAAGAGAAATTTTGATAGAAGCCCACCTTCGACATTTCGGCTTGCCCCAGGTCTTTATAGAGAAGCACACCGACAACTCCGGTATAGCCCAGAGCATCCGCGACATAAATCGCAAACACGGCAGTCCCCACGAATCGGGTTGAAGCCATCAATCGATCGAAGAAGACAGAGCCGTATGGAACGTAAGTTAAGTACGTTCCCAAGCCCGTTAGAGTGATCCACCAGAAGCCATCGATCTGTTTGGAATTGAAGAGTAGGGTGCTCACTCCCGTGAGAGTGAGTCCTCCGATCATCACGGCGTAGACTCCCAACAAGCCCCAGCGGTTATTCTTAATCAGGTTTAATAATCCTAAGCTAATGATGACTCCGAAGGCGACTATGGTATCGGTTTGGCTCATGACCGCAGGTTTCCCTTCGTATCCTAGTTCAAGAAAAAGATCCCGCATGAAGTTGTCGCGAAAATCCCTGAATGCGGTGACGAAGAAGTAAACTATGAACAGAAAGGCTAGCCCTGGTAAAAATGTTTTCAGAAATTTCAAACGAACCTTGTGTCCCATCGGCTCACGTTCGACTCGAGCTTTTTCATCTCTTTTAGTGGGTTGAGGGAGTTGATTGAGCAACCAAACTGAACCAAAAAATGGAACTAAAAAGAAGGCTCCCGTCGCTGCGGGCATCCACCATTCAGAAACTCCCAGTTGATTCTGTACTAATAGGCCAAGGTCTTTAACCACACCACTTGCCATGATGAATGAGCAGCTCAAACCGGCTAAAAGAATTTCTGAAGTCTGACGACCTTCTAAGTACCAAACCACTAATCCCCAAATCATCCCTAGAGATAATCCATTGAGAAAGAGTGCATAGACTTTCAGGTTTTGAGGAAGGATGGCTAAAAGGATAAGGCTCACTTGAGCGCTGAGAATCAAAAAGATGAGAGTCGGCGCTCGACGTTGAGGCGTAATTTCGGAGCAAAACTTGATTCCCGCATACTTAGCCAGCATGTACCCCACCGTTTGGCTGATGACTAAGGCTGTTTTAAACTCGATTCCCCAAAATTTTAAATCCGTGAAGAGCCCGGCGGAATACGGCTTTCTAAACGCGTACATGCAAAAGTACGTTGAGTACGAAGCTAAGATCGCAAACATAATAAATATGAATTGTGCGATGACGGGACCGCTTTGAAGAGTTCGTAAAGTTTGCTTCAGCCAATTTACAGTTGGAGGCGTAGCAGGGGTCCCGGTGTTTGAATTCAAAAAAGTTCTCTTTTCTTCTAAAGGCAATTCTTTTCTTGAGGGCCCATCCAATCCCATCGAGCAGTTTTCGTCAATTAGGTGGCGTAAAAAAACAGGCACAAAATTATAAATCTTTATGCCTGTTTTCTAAGTTAATCAGCGATGGAAGAAAATACTCGAGTTCAGTTTTTTAAAGCCTCCAAATCGGCTCCGTGGTTGATGTGAAAAACCTGACCTTCAATCACTAAGGCGGGTACGGATTGAACTCCTAAGTTTTCCGCGGTTGAAACTTCTTTTTTCTCTTCACCTAAGTGAATGGATTTTAAGTTAAACTTTTTAGGATCTAATCCATCGGCAACTGATTTTTCAGCGTTGACGCATACGGGACAACCGGCATGATAGAATGTGGCTTGTTTCATAATTGATTTCCTTTGTAGGGTAATCGTGAAGATTGTTGAACTTAACTTGAGTACTCAATTCATAGCTTAAATATGTACTTGTTAAACTTTCTCTTCAACCGGGTACTGAATAGTGTCAAAGGAACTTTTTGGTACATCTTGTGAATCGATAAGAGATTAAAATTTTGAAAAATTCACCAACTGTCGCAGAGATGTTAGAAAGCATCGTCGGATGTAAATGGTCGATGAGTGTTTTGGATGCCATCGTAAGTGGAGTGCGCCGGCCGGGAGAGTTAACGCGTGCCTGTGAGGGGATCTCAACTAAAGTTTTAAATGAGCGACTCAAAAAACTATCTCGATTCGGGGTGATCGATCGAGTCGCTTATGCCGAAGTTCCGCCTCGAGTTGAGTATGAACTCACTGAATTCGGGAAGAAATTTATACCGTTGGTGGAATCGGTTCGAAAATTACAGCAGGAGATGGATCCTTAGTAGTCAATCCATTCCAAGCGCGAAGCGTTAGCGAGTGCATCGTTTGATTAAAAAGCTAATTTCGTTTTGGATTAAGGCAGATAAGAAAATTCGTTTCGGGAAAATTTCTATTCCTAAATTTTCTTCAATGCTGACCCTCGTTGACACTTCGGGCTTGAAATGATGGTCGAGCCTATTACCTTTTGGCTACCAGCATTTTTAGGTTTTTAGGCAGGAGGGTCGTCAGGGGGCGGGGGGTGACCTTTTGACCTTGGGGAAGCTCAAATTGATACTCTTTGGTGAGCTTGGCGATGATGAGCTTCATAAACATCATGGCGTAGGTTTGACCGATGCAAACTCTCGCTCCTCCCCCGAAGGGAAAATATTGATAGCGATGGTGTGCTTTTGAATTTTCGGGAAGCCAACGATCGGGATTGAACTCGTCAGCGTTTTTCCACAGATCAGGTCGACGATGGACGACGTATTGACTCATAAGAATGGGGCTCTCTTTGGGAATAGAGAATCCGCAGAGTTCAGTATCCTTTTTGGGAGAGCGAACAATGATCCACGCGGGAGGGTAGAGTCGCATAGATTCTTTGATGACCCGTTCGGTGTATTCTAAATTTTGAAGGTTGAGTTCACCTTCTCGTTCGACTTCATCATCCACCCGGGCGGCGATCATCGGATGCTTAGCTAAAAGGTAAAACATCCAAGCCAAACCGTTTGCTGGCGTTTCGTGTCCAGCGACGAAGGTCGTCATGATCTCGTCTCGAATTTGAACATCGCTCATCGCTTGGCCCTGGTCATCTCGAGCTTTGAGCATTTGCCCCAAAAGATCAGAGTCATCTTCTCCTGATTCTCTTCGCTCACGAATAATCGAGTAAACGAGATCATCGAGTTGCTTCATCGCTTTTTTGAAGCGAATGCGTTTGGGCGTAGGAATGGCTTCGGGAATGGGGATGAAGCTCCAAGCAGCGTGATTGATGTATTCGATGGCAATCAATACGGCTTGGCAAAGTTGAGACGCTTGGCGTTCACCCAGTTCGCTACCGAATAGAGTTTTGCAGATGATCCTTAAGGTCAGCTGATTGAGAATTTCGGGGAGATCGAAAATCGTTTGTTGAGTCGAAAGTCTTTCAAAAATCGCCAGAGTCTCATCGATCGTTTCGTTGAGCGGCTTCATATAGATTTCTAACTGAGATCTACTGAAGGCCGGTCGGATCATCTTGTGTTGTTGAATCCACTTCTCCCCGTGACTGGTGGCGAGGCCTTCCCCCATTACTGTGCCGGCAGCTTTTAAACCTTCGCCTTTCCAGAACTCGCTTTCTGGTGCTTGGAGTATCTTCCCGATGCTGTCGGGGTCACTCACTAAGTAAAGAGTGAATTTTCCAAGGCCCATACAAGCAACTGGGCCGCATTCTTCGTAGACACTTTGAAAGAATCCTAATGGGTTTCTCCAAATCTTGGGCAAGATGCCAACGAAGGGATATCCTTTTGGGCCGGGAGGTTTTGGGGCTGAGAGAGTTGTCGAAGTCGATGCTGGCATACCGAGGCGTCTTTGAATTCTTAGTTTTGAATTCTCGGTTTTAATTCTCTAGTTGAACTCTGGCGGGCGATATTGAAGTGGTGTCCCGCGATTACTAATCTTACGACTTTAACGGTTTAAGCTTAAATAGAGAAGAAAATCACGAATAGTTTTAAATTCTTTTCCTCTTCCGTCTCTTAATTTCTTAAAGTGATCCCTCTTCACGTTCAAAACTCTGGTTTCTTTAGCGAGCTAAACAAAAGAGAAAGAATTCGATCCGAAATGAATCGTTCAACATTGACCCACTTAGAATGTGGATTAACGGGTGAAATTTCCCCTGCCGATGAGCTTCAAAATTTAAGCCCCAAGGCGCAGAAGCCGCTCTTAGCTCGTTACGATTTAGAATTAGCCGGAAAAACTCTGACATCTAAAGAGTTAGTCGGGCGAAGAAAAGACATGTGGAGATACGAAGAAGTTTTACCCGTACAGGATCAAAACTGTGTGATCAGTTTGGGTGAAGGTATGACTCCTCTTTTAGAAGCCTTTCGGTTGGGAGAGTCGATCGGTTGTCGAAACACCTTTATCAAAGATGAATCTCAGAATCCTACGGGAAGTTTTAAAGCACGTGGATTGTCGATGGCTGTGAGTCGAGCCGTCGAACTGGGAGCTAAAGAACTTGCTGTTCCCAGTGCTGGGAACGCAGCGGGGGCCTTGAGTGCCTATGCAGCTCGGGCGGGATTGCCCGCCCATGTTTTTATGCCCCAAGATGTTCCCTCTGTTTTTAGAGTGGAATGTGAAATCTTTGGAGCTCAAGTCACCCTGATCGATGGCCTGATTACCGATTGCGGGAAGAAGGTTCGCGAAGGAGTGGAAGCCCACGGCTGGTTCGACTTCAGTACGCTTAAGGAGCCTTATCGCATCGAGGGTAAGAAGACGATGGGATATGAACTCGCCGAGCAGATGGCTTGGCGGCTGCCCGATGTGATCATCTATCCCACTGGGGGAGGAACGGGGCTGATCGGAATGTGGAAAGCTTTTCAAGAAATGGATGCGATGGGCTTAATCGATTCTCACCGACCTCGCATGGTGACCGTTCAAAGTTCAGGCTGTGCTCCCATCGTTAAAGCCTTTGAAGAGGGTGAGCAGTTCGCAACGATGTGGGAAGGGGCCGCAACAAAAGCCGATGGCTTAAGAGTTCCCGCGGCGGTGGGTGATTTTTTAATTCTCAATGCGCTCCGTGAAAGTGAAGGAACGGCAGTAGCTGTCGATGACGATGATATGCTAGAGGACGCCAAACGCATGGGAGAAGTAACAGGTGTTTTCCCCGCTCCGGAAGGCGCAGCCTGTTTGACGGCACAGCGTAAGTTGATCGACGAAGGTTGGATTCAAGCGAATGAAACCGTCGTGTTGTTTAATA
Organism: Planctomycetota bacterium; assembly: GCA_028280485.1. Classification (GTDB taxonomy): domain Bacteria; phylum Planctomycetota; class UBA8108; order UBA8108; family JACQVS01; genus JANQLS01. The sequence goes on along the minus strand of JANQLS010000135.1, from coordinate 21,019 downwards.
CGGGCACGGGGTTGAAGTACGCGCATTTATGGTAGTCCGCACGTTCCACGTGCGGATTTCTTTACCGACGACATTTAACTTTCAGAATTTGATAAGACCTGAACGAGTCACCCGCTCCAGATCTTCATTCTTACCCAATAAGCATGAGCATTTTTAAGAAGTCCGCATGCAGTGCATGCGGACTACAAGAAAAACCGAAACGGCTTATCCTTCCATTCTTTCGCGTAGTCGATGCCGATGCGGGGGCTGGTGAGAATCTTTTCCTTCGGTGGGGGAGCATCTTCTATAAAAATTGTGGACCCTTTTAGATCCAGTCCGTTGTGACTTCGATCGATCCCGAAGGCTTGGCACAGTTTTCCCGGACCGTTGGTGAGGTTCTTTGGGTTTTTAATTTTCCGGTTGGATACGGCCAATTCGAAGCCCTCGATGACCTCTACGCTGCGGACGAGAACAGCTGCGGGATGCCCTGCCTTTTCAGTGACGATATTGAACATGTCGTACATGCCGTAAATGAAGTAAACATAGGCATGGCCACCCTTTCCGAACATGATCTCCGTTCGAGGAGTGCGTCCTTTAGAGGCATGGCAGGCGAGGTCTTCAGGGCCGATATAGGCTTCGGTCTCGGTGATGCGACCCCTGAGTTTTCCTTGAGGGCTTTGGTGCACTAAGACCTTCCCCAAGAGTTCCTCTGCGACTCGGAGTGTCGGTTGCAAATAGAAGTTTCGCGGTAATTTTGCCATTAGGAGTTTTGGGAAGGTGAAATTGACGCCTTAAAAGGGGCATCATAGCCTTGGGATGGAAGAGCGTAAAAGCAGTCTTTTACGTTTAGGCTTAAGTTCCGCATCACTATCAGCCGATCACAGGACATGGCTAGTACTAAGACCTCCCCCAACTCAGTTCGAGTGACGGAAAATTCACCGGGCACGAAACATTGCCCGATCGGGTCCACTCGTCGCCCCGAGAAACCGGGAAATGTTCGCACCCCTAGTGCAAATTATCCCGGAAAAGGCATCCGTCGCCGTCCCACCCGCCGCTGAGATTACATTCTCGGCCCATAAATCATGTGGCAGATTGTCGCATAGATTCTCTGCGCTAGGCCTCTGTGTGCACTTTGAAACACCTCCAAGACCTTGTCTAAAAGGGTATTGGATAACTGACGTTTCCCCCTTATATTCATGCGTCAAAGCGCCTCAGACGGTTCCACTCCCCATTCTCAATTCAAATATTAGAATTCCAATGTGCAGTTAATGCTTCCTCAAGTCGACTTGCAATCACTGCCGATAAACCAAAGGTGTTCGCGAAGAGCTAGAGCTCTTTAAAAGCTAACGATTCATGGAATGAGAATTGTTAAATGGCGAGCACTGTGAGCTCGAACGAAATGAAGCATCTCTTCAAAAGGGCACTTCGTATCTGAGAGCCAATTCCTAGTTTTTTCATTTAGAGCTCCGCATTGAACACGAGCTCAACCATTGGGGATTATCCCCGGGAGAAAAGATCCATGAAAAAGATCTTAAACGTAAGCTTTTTGGGCCTTTTGGCAGTCAGCTTATCCGCCTTCACTTTGACCTCTTGCGACGATAGTCGAGGGGGAAGAGGTTCAGAAGAGTACCAACACAAAGGCGATAAAAATAATGGGCAAGTGACCCAAACAGAAAGTGGTGGTGGTGCCAAAGAAGAGGAAAAAGTGAAAGTGGTAGCAGCCACCTCATGGGGTGAAGAAGTTGCTACCTTAAAGGGAAAAGTTGTCTTCGGTGGCGATGATATTCCTAAAAATAAGCCCGTATCCAGCCTCATGGGAACTCCAGCTTGCGCTACGGGTTACCCCAATGGAGCACCCGAAGGTGAGCGCTATCTCATCGGTAAAGGTGATTCTGCCAACGCTGCTTTTGACGCCAAAGCAATCAAGAATGTGATCGTTTACATCAGTCAGGGTGTTGAAGCCGGAATGAAAGAAAAGAAGTTCCCTACTCCTTCTGAAGAAAAGATCTTCGACCAAAAGAAGTGTGTTTACATTCCTCATGTCGTCACTGTTCGAACGGGCCAGCCTTTAAAGATCCTCAACAGTGATCCCATGCTTCACAATGTGAATATTCGCGCCAACAAAAACCGCAAGGTGAACAAAGGAACACTCGCGGGTGGTGGATTCACTCAAAAATTCAGAAAAGCTGAACCAGAGCCCATCCTTGTCAAATGCGACGTGCATCCCTGGATGAATGCTTACATTGGTGTTTTCGATCATCCCTACTTCACCGTCACCGATGAGTACGGCAATTGGGAATTTCCCCGAAAGCTTCCCGCAGGTCAGTATGCCGTCACTTTCTGGCATGAAAAACTGGAAGCGACAACCAAGTTAGTCACAGTTGCTGCGGGCCAAGCTGAGGTTCAAGTTGAAACCGCTGCCTTGACGGAATAAAGCAAATGAGTATTTTGGGAAGGCGATACCGTTCTGCCCCAAAATGAATCATGGCTTTGAGGCAGAGCTCAGCTTGTTGGGTTCAAACCATCAGCATTTAGTGTTTTGGCGTCGATCGCCCACTAAATAGGACAATGATTCGGGACAATTCTAAGGATTCTCCTGACTCATTGTCCTAAGTTTTTATCTGCGAGTTGTTTGTGCAAAGTCCTGTCGAATGGAGTTCGGCTTAGATTTTTTTTTCACAAGTTCACAAGAAAACTAAAACTCGGACTTGGGATTTGCTATAAACACACTCACTCTATATTCAATTTAAATTAAAACGATTCCCTTCGGGACTCGTTTTAATCGTTCCGGCAAATCAGAGCTTTGCCTTCACTCCGCTGAACGCAGGCTCGGTGAGCCTTTGTTCGCGGCCGAGTTGATCCCAACTCGGCTTTCCTGTTCGTTGAACAGGAATGCGTTTTTAACCTTAAAGGGAATGCCACCTCTTTCATTCGAAAGAAACCAGCATGTCCTTTGAGGTTTTCTGTGTCTCTATGGCAGTAACTTCTGCAGTTGATTCTCAAATCTTCTTTTGAGTGAATCAAAAGGTGCTGCGGGAGTTCCGTTACTTAAATCATTCACTAAATTCGTCCTCCATTTCTGGATGCGAGAGGGACCTTCGTCCATGAGTTCGACTGAGGGAGGGGCTCACGCCCACCACGACGATCATCATCACCCTGTCGACGGCTTCATGCGGAAGTACGTCTTCAGTGTGGATCACAAATGGATCGGTATCCAATACGGGATGACCGCTCTGATCTTCTTGTTGTTCGGCTTTGGCCTCATGATGATTATGAGGTGGAGTATGGCTTACCCGGGAGTTGAAGTCCCTTGGGTGGGTCAATGGCTCTGGCCAGATACTGGGGGCGCGATGCCTTCGGAAGCCTACAACCAATTCGGTGCGATGCACGGGACCATCATGGTGTTCTTGGGAGTCGTGCCGTTGGCGGTGGGTGCCTTCGGTAACTACGTAGTTCCCCTTCAAGTGGGTGCCCCCGATATGGCGTTCCCGAAACTCAATATGGCGAGTTTTTGGTGCTACCTCCCCGGTGGGGTTATCATGCTGGCAAGCTTCTTCTTGCCTGGTGGTGCCGCTCAATCGGGCTGGACTTCTTACCCCCCTCTCTCTGTTACTATCGAAGCGACGGGTCAAACCTTTTGGCTGATTGGAATGGTCTTCCTGATCACTTCCTCGCTTTTAGGTTCGGTGAACACGATCGTAACGATCGTTCAATTGAGAGCGCCTGGTTTAACTTGGTTCAGACTTCCCTTCTTCGTTTGGACGCAGTTAGTCACCGCTTTCTTGCTCCTCCTAGCCTTCCCTCCACTCGAAGCTGCGGGTCTCATGCAATTGTCTGACCGCGTCTTTGATACCAACTTCTTCCTTCCTCAAGGATTGATGTTGAATGGAGACCCCCTCAATAACGTGGGTGGTGGAAGTGCCCTTCTCTACCAGCACTTATTCTGGTTTTTAGCTCACCCTGAAGTTTACGTTTTAATTCTTCCTGCGATTGGAATCGTGGGAGAGATTATCGCCAATAATACGCGTAAACCTCTCTACGGTTATAAAACCCTGATCTACGCCTCCATCTTCTTGGGCTTCATGTCGTTCATCGTGTGGGCTCACCACATGTTCATGACCGGAATGGGAACTTCGATCAGTGCGTTCTTCCAAACGACTACGATGATTATCTCCATTCCGTCGGTGATTATTTTGACGGCCTTACTGTTGTCACTTTGGGGTGGCTCCATTCGCCTCACCACACCGATGCTCTTCGCCCTTTCCTTCCTGCCGATGTTTGCTATCGGAGGATTGACGGGATTGCCGCTCGGATTGATCAGTTCTGATATTCACCTTCACGATACTTACTACGTGATCGGTCACTTCCACTACGTTGTAGCGCCGGGAACTCTGATGGCGCTCTTTGGCGGAATCTATTATTGGTTCCCGAAGATGACCGGAAGGAAGATGAGCGATGTTCTAGGCAAGCTTCACTTCTGGGGAAGTTTCGTGACCCTGAACGGAGTGTTCATGCCGATGTTCATTCAAGGTCTGGGCGGTGTCTCTCGCCGCTTGTTCGACGGAGGTGAAGCTTACGCTCACGCCGAACCTTATCTCTGGTTGAACAAGGTGATGACCCACTCGGCGTTCCTCTTAGGAGCGTTCCAGGTCTTCTTTATCATCAACTTCTTCATGAGTATTTTTATCGGCCGCAAGGTCGATGCGAATCCTTGGAAGGCGACGACTCTGGAATGGACGGATGCGCCATCTCCACCCGTCGGCCACGGAAACTTCGAACACACTCCTGTTGTTTACCGCGGACCTACCGAGTATAGCGTGCCCGGTCACGACAAAGATTTTACTCCTCAGAGCGAGCCCGATCCTGCGCCGCCTGAACCCGAGCCAGAACCTGAGCCCGCAGAAGAGCCTGCTGAGGCTCCCGCTGGTGCCGAAGCGAGTGCAGGGGAGGAAAAATAGATGCAGATTCCTTACGCAGTAACCGAACGTCCTGATACAGGGCTTAATAATGCTAAGCTGGGGATTTGGTTGTTCCTGGCTTCAGAAGTCATGCTTTTCGGAGCATTGTTTTCAAGTTATATCTTCTTGCGAGTCTCGGCTCCCGAATGGGAAATGGGAGTCCCGGAAGCGGCTCAAAACCCTGCCGTATGGCCCCTTCAATTTCAAAAATTGAAAGTGGCATTGGCTTGTTTGAATACGGTCTTCCTGATTTTTTCCAGTGTGACCATGGTTATGGCTTGGGCTGAGCTCAAGCGTAACAACTGGGCGAAGCATAAGCTTTACCTGGGTCTAACGATCGGCTTGGCATTAGCCTTTATGGTGATCAAGGCCATCGAATACGGCGGAAAGTTCAGTCACGGTGATTTCCCCAGTACCAGTAACTTCTACGCGATCTACTACACGATGACGGGGCTTCACGGTCTTCATATCGTGGGTGGAGTAGCCGTTTTGGCCTACCTCTTTTTCTTCGGTAAAAAGATGTGGAACACCGAACCTGAACGCTTCGCAGGAAGAATTGAAATTACCGGATTGTATTGGCACTTTGTTGACCTGGTTTGGATTTTCCTCTTCCCGGTCCTCTATCTGCTTTAAGGAGAGCTCCAGTAAGTACTATGGCTGGACACGACATTAACAAAGAAATTCGGGCCTATTGGCTGGTCTTCGGAGCCTTGCTGGTATTTACCGGCTTGACGGTAGGGGTTTCCTATATCCCCTTTGTCATTTCAATGTCTCTGATCGTCGGGCTGGCTGTCGCCCTGTGTAAAGGCACGATGGTCGCGCTGATCTTCATGCACTTGAAGGCTGAGAAGCGTTTGATCTATTGGAGCCTCTTTTTCACCGTGATCTTCTTCTTCGCTTGCATCCTTCTGCCGATCTTAACGGAAATGGATCAGTTGGATGAGTCGCCGAATGGAGGCTTCTATCACGGTACGGCCTTGCCCGATCCTGAAGATCGCCCCAGTTTTACTCACTACACGGAGAACCGAGGCGGCGACCATTGAGTTTAAAAAACTTCCACATCATCTTTATCCTCGTTTGCTTAGTCCTGTCCGCAGGATTTGGCTTCTGGTGTTTAGGCACTGAGCCGGGGAAATCAGTGGAAGGTTCGTTATTTATGGGGATCGCCTCTATCGCAGCAGCGGTGGGCTTGGTGATCTACGGAATGTTTTTTGTTAAGAAGGCGCAAAAGGAGAATCTATGAACTTCAAAAGATTCACGCCCTCAACTTTGGGGATTGCCTTTTTCACATTCGTTTTGGCGAATTGCCCCAGCTGGCTTTTAGCTTGTGCGGTTTGCTTTAAAGATCCGGAGGATCCCCAAACCAAAGGCATGAACGCTTCGGTCATCGGCTTATTAGCCGTTACCGCAATCATGTTGATGGCCTTTGCAGTGTTTATTTTGATCATACGGCACCGCCAAAAGGTTTATTACGAAAACCATCCTTTGGTGGGGGCCGCTTTTGAAAACCCAGACTCTAACTCTAGCCCGAATCCTGAAAGGGACTCGCGCCCATGAACGATATCACTCGCGGATTTCCTTATATGCCCGTCGATCTTTCCACTCACGGGCACCGAATTGACAGCCTGATTTTCTGGCTCCATGTTTTGATGGTCGTCCTCTTCGTTGGATGGGGCATCTACTTTTGCTACGTCTTGATTAAGTTTCATAACAAACGAAACAAGCGTGCAAACTATCACGGTACTCACTCTCACTTCTCCACTTACGTGGAAGTAGCGGTAGCCCTTATCGAGGGTGCCTTGCTGGTAGTTTTAGCTCTGCCCCTGTGGGAGAGCCGGGTTGAAAGCATGCCCGCACCAGACAATGCGGTGAACGTTAGGGTCTATGCCCAACAGTTTGCTTGGAATATTCACTATCCTGGACCTGATGGCATCTACGGTCGAGTCGATGCCACTAAGATCGATCAGGCGGGTGGTAATTTCATCGGTCTAGACACTAAGGATCCTGCTGCCAAAGACGATGTAGTCACTAACAATGAAATGGTGGTCCCCGTCGGCAAGCCGATCGTTATCCGATTGACCTCTCTGGATGTGATTCATAGTTTCTTCCTGCCTGAACTTCGGGTGAAGCACGATGCCGTCCCCGGTATGGTGATTCCAGTTTGGTTTGAGGCTCGAGCGACGAGCGATGAATTTAAAGATCATCGTTATAAAGAATCGAAAATGAAGGGTTTGACCTTAACCTATCCGGCAACGGATCCCGCAACGGGACAAACTATTAAGAAAGAAATCGACTTCAGCGATACGGCCCCTGCCGATGAGTACAAAAAGATTCGCGATATGGAAATCGCCTGTGCTCAGCTTTGTGGAAACGGCCACGCCCAGATGATCGGTACATTTAAGATCGTGACTCCGGAAGAGTTCGATGCCTGGCTCAAGCAGAAGGCTGAAGAGCAGTAGGCGTTTCGATTTTAGTTAAGCTTAAAAAGTTAAAAAACCCGTAAGCCTCGGAGAGGCTTACGGGTTTTTTCGTAGTCCGCACGCTCTGCGTGCGGCCATCCTGAGGTACGACTACAAGTGTGAGACTAAAGACAACCCTTATCGAGTCACCTGCGTGAGGTGTTGTGAAGATCTTAAAGACTTGAGGAATTTAAAGCATTTCGCACACGGAGAGGCTGTGAATTTTTATCAAACTTAGTTAGAGTCGGATTCCAATCTATTAGAACTAAGGCCTTAACTAGCCCGAAGCGCTAGCGAGGGGAAAGTTCGTTTTGTTTGCCCTTCCCCTCGCTAGCGCTTCGGGCTAGTTAAGTTGGAGATCTTAAAAAATTCATAACCTCGGAGCGTGCGGCCATCTTAAGTTGCGACTATGAGCTTAAGGCTAAAGACAACCAATATCGAATCACCTGCGTGAAGCGTTGTGAAAATCTTAAACGATGGGGGTTATTAGGGAAGGCCGCACGTGGAACGTGCGGACTACCCTGGGAAGAACGAGTTCAAGAATCCCATTAGTTTATTCAATGCCTCGAATTCCAAGCCCAACGAAGTGCACTGGAAGTCGTCGGATTTGACCTCATCCCAGGTGAAGTTGCGAATGAGGCAGGGGTCGATGGCGACGCATTGGCAGATGGGATCGGGCCCGACTCTGAAGGTGAGTGAGCTGAAAGCTTCCATCATGCTTTCGACCTCAGTCTCCGTCATGGGGCGAGGTGCAAGCCTTAAGATGGGACCACAGTCGATATCACAAAAGGATTCAAATTCTCCGAATTCGGGCTCACAGAATGGATCGGTACCATCTCCATTGTTTTGGAAGCTGATCTGAATAATGTATTCTCCCGTATCTTCATTGAGATCGATCGAGGCGCAGTAAACGGAATCTCCTAAGGGGCAAAAGCCCAAGCCCGGGCTTTGAGTGAAAGTGAAACTTTTGAAATCGCTGAGGTCCTTGGTGTCTGACCCAGGTCCACAGGGAGGGAAAGAATCGCAACTGAGAAATTCTTCGAATCCACCGGGACCACATTCGTTTGGCCCAGGATCGACGGGAGGTTCCTTGCCTAAGAATTGGTAGGAGAGAAGAATGATGACATCGGTGATTTCAACTTCACCGGAGGCGTCATTATCCGTAGCGCGGTGACAGGGAATGTCATCGCCCAAAAAGAGATGCTCTAAGGTTTTGATCGCATCCGTTAGATCCGTATTTCCATCGGCATTGGTGTCTCCTCGAATGAAATCTTTGCAATCTCCGAAGATGATTCCGAAAGACAATCGAGTTGCCAGGGAAAATAGAAGGATCAAAGAAGCGATTTTTATCGTTCTAAGTAGTAGATTGTTTTTGTTAAATGGTTGGGAGGAATTCGATTTGGACATGGATCTTCGTATAGCGATTTCGCTTTTCGGGGGGTTGAAAAATCGCTCACCCAAGCAATTTCTCAACTTCCATGCTACCACGCAGAGAATGCCTTCCGAGTGAATTCACATTTGAAACTGATTTTTTTTCGCTATCACTGTCGATAGAGCCTGAAAGTATTGGAGAACTATGGAATTTCAATTCCACGGAGCTGCCGGAGAGGTCACCGGATCGTGTCACCAAATCTCTGTCAACGGCAAGAAGATCCTTCTAGATTACGGTTTACTTCAAGGGAAACGTAAAGAGGCATTTGAACGGAATAGGAAATCTCATGTTCCCGTTGAAGAAATCGATGCCATCATCCTTTCTCACGCTCATATCGATCACAGCGGTAACCTTCCCAGCTTAGTGAGAGCGGGATACGAAGGGCCGATCTATGCGACCTCAGCTACAGTTTCACTGTGTGAGCATATGCTTCGAGATTCAGCCTTCATTCAAGAGAAGGATGTCGAGTATGTAAATAAGAAGCGCTTGAGGAAAAAGCAAAAGCCCTTCGAGCCTTTGTACACTCGAGAAGACGCTGAGCAAACTTTGGCCTTGATGAAGCGAGTCGATTACGACGACGATTTCGACCTCTTTGAAGGAATTAAAGTTAGGTTTGAAGAGGCCGGGCATATTTTGGGCTCGGCTTCCGTCCATTTAACAATTACCGAAAAAGGTAAAGAACATATCGTTGTGTTCACAGGAGATGTCGGAAGAAGAAACCAGCCGATCTTAAAGGATCCTACCCCACCTCGTAAGGCTGATTTTCTTATCTGCGAGTCTACCTACGGAAACCGACTTCACGAAGCCGATGAGGATGTGCAAGCTCGACTCCTTAAAATCGTTAAGGAGACAGATGATGCTCAAGGTAAGCTGTTGATTCCAGCATTCAGCTTAGGAAGAACTCAACGCCTCGTTTACGACTTGCACCAGCTGTTTAGAGAAGGCAAGCTTCCCCCCGTACCTATCTATGTGGATAGCCCTTTAGCGGTGAATGTTACTGAAGTGTATCGTAACCATCCTGAATGTTACGATCGTGAGTTAGAAAAATTCAACCACGAGAACGATGACGCTTTCGGCTTCTATAAGCTGAACTATACTGAGTCCGTAGAAGAATCGATGGCACTCAACTCTTTGAAGGTCTCTTGTATTATCATCGCAGCGTCAGGCATGTGTGAAGGGGGGCGAGTGCTGCATCATTTAAAACATGTGGCTCCCCATCCAAAAAATACGATTCTCTTAGTCGGGTTTATGGCCGAGCACACATTGGGCCGAAGAATCGAAGAAGAGAGAGAGATTCTCAAAATATATGGCGATGAGTACCCCTTAAGAGCCAAGGTCGAACAGATTAGAGGATTGAGCGGCCATGCTGATCGAGATGAATTGGTTGCTTATTTGGGGCATTTGAAAAAACCTCCCAAGAAAACATTCTTAATTCATGGCGAGAAAGAAGCTCAAGAAGCCTTCGCTCAAAACTTATTTGATTTTGGATTTCCTAAAGTTGAAATTCCTGTTCGGGGACAAAAATTTAAAGTTACATGAATCAGATTCCCAAGATTGAAGCTCCAAAGCCAAAAACTTTGCCTCTTAAGACGGCGGTTATTCGTGGAATGAAGAAGAGATGCCCGAAATGCGGTGAAGGTCATTTATTTGAAGGCTGGAATAAACTTCATAAAAAGTGTAGCCATTGTGGGTGTGAATTATTATCTCGAGAAGGAGATTGCTGGGCCTTTATGTACGTGACAATGGGAGCGTTCATCGGCATTTTCTTAATTTGGATGATATTTTTCCCTGCTCCCAATTTGTATGTCGGTTTCACACTTCTATTTATTTTAGTGCCGGGTTCGCTTCTTTTAACACTGCCCCGTCGTAAGGGGATTGCCTTGGCGATAGAAATTTGGCTGAGTCAGTAGTAGGCAATGTAGTCCGCACGCTCCGCGTGCGTCCTTCCCAAAAAAACCAATCGCCTAAGATCCACTTCACACCTCAAACGAGTGACTCGATTATGGATGTCTTTATTCTTCGGCTGGCAATCGTAACTTAAGAAGGCCGCACACGGAGTGTGCGGACTACATTACGGGCTACTTATTCAACTTCCCCTTCAAGTTTTGATTATCAGGAAACATCTTCACGCCGCGTTGCCAGATCTCTTTGGCTTTTTCTTTGTTCCCTTTGGAGTCATAAAGATTCCCTAGTAATTCATAGGTTTGACTGAAGTGGGGTTGAGGGTCCACCTGTTCTTGTTGTCCTAATAAGATTTCAAATTGTTCGATGGCTTTACTTTGAAGCCCATAAATGGGAGGGGCGTGAGAGAAGTTGACCGCTTTTGAAAATCTTGCGCTCCAGTGAGTGTTGTCGAGGCTCAGGGCTTTGTCGTAAGAGGCATTGGCTTTCATACTCCAAATTCCTTTTTCTGGATCCGGCACGGTAAATATTTTTTGAATGTAGGCATCGCCAAGATCCGATTGGGCCTCCGCATCTTGAGGATTCTCTTTAGCTCGGACCTCAAAGAATTTGATGGTTTCATCCATCCAACCGTTTTTAGCGAGTTCTTGCCAGATGGGATATCTTTTATAGAAATTCGTATTCGGATCTAAAAGAGTTGCAATCTTTTCTTCTAACTCTGGATTATCTTCGATGCCTTCCAGGAGGGATTTGTTGGGAGAGTCAGATTTCTTGTCTGATTTGGCTTCAGTCTGAGCGGCGGCGATTTTTTGAGTTTCTTTAATTTGGTTCTTAACGTCAGCTAATTCCTCTTTAAGTTGATCAAATGTGTCAGATTGAGCGTTGGAGGTTTGCTTTAATTCCTGAAGGTCTTTTATACTTTCATTGAACTTCTCCTCAAGGCGATTTAATTGTTCAGCGATGCGCTCAATTTTTTGAGGGTCGATTGAGGGTTGGGCCTCCGACTTATTGCTTTCGATGATGATCCAAGTGAAAGTGCCGAGGATGACGATGACTCCGAGAGAGGTCCCGATCACTTTTGAAAGATTAGTCATGATAAACTCCTGGTTCGAAAAATGAGGTATCCGTTGGCTAACAGCCAGTGAGATGGGGATAGGAGCCTCGTGAGGCAAACTTAACACAGAAAAATAATTTTATTTTTCTTCGATAGATTTCCGTTAAATTTGGGCTTTTTGATGCCTAACTCTATATGTCCGATCCTGATAATCCTCAGATTTCTCCCCTGGACGGAGATTCCGATCCTACCTTCAAGGCTTTGCTAGAAATGGCTCAGTCGGGCGATGCTCAAGTTGTAAATGATTTGATTGAACGCTTTTCGGGGCGAATTCAGGCACTGGTGCGAGTCCGACTCGGGAAAACTTTGGGCGCGAAAATCCAAGTTGAAGATGTTGTTCAAGAGACCTTCTTCAGAGCGATTCGTGACTTGAAGAAATTCGAATATCAAGGCGAAGATTCTTTCTTTCATTGGCTCAGCGGAATCGCCCACCATGTCCTTTTAGAATCGACGAGGAAGCATAAGAAAGAAGTCATTTTACCTTCTGATCACGGTTTGGGTCAGGACTCCGTGACGGCCAGTCGAAACCAAGCTCGTCATGAACGCTTTGATCGCTTGGAGGGAGCCCTCAATTTACTTTCGAAGGAATATCGAGAAGTCATCCTTTTGGCAAGAATTGAAAGGCTTCCCATCAAGGAAGTGGCTTCAAAGATGGGGCGCTCACCTGAGGCTACGAGCCAACTTCTGTGGCGAGCCCTTAAAAAGCTTAAAGAACAATTTGGATCTACTGACAGTTTTCATTTACCTCATCGAACATTGAAAAAAAACGATGGGGATTCAGAAGATAAGACTCGTGACCTGGAGTCCTAAATGGAATTTGAAGAACTCTTTTCACATTGGATCGATCGCCTCAATCAAGGGGAGATGCTCGATGTCGATGAAATTCGTAAACGGTGCCCCGATCGAGCCGATGAACTCATCGATATGCTTCGTGAGTTTGAAGGTTTAGTTCCCTCTGATAAGGTGGATGGGCAGACCTTTGGAGTTTATTCCATTCGAGGTGAGTTGGGCCGCGGGGGCATGGGAATTGTTTACGATGCTTATGAGAGTTCCTTAGATCGAAGAGTTGCTTTAAAAATTCTTCCACCGGGATTGACGATGAGTGAAAAGTCTCTCAGTCGATTTCAACAGGAAGCGAAGATTGTTGGGAAGCTTAAGCATCCTAACATCGTTCAGGTTTATGCCACCGGAATCGAAGACGGTACTCCCTTTATCGCCATGGAATATGTCGGGGGAGAGCCACTGGATCAAATTTTAAATCGAAAACAGCAGGGTAGTCTTTTTCCAAAAGATCAAACCCAGGCTGTGAACGATACCGATGAAACAGTAGTTCAGCCTCAAGAAGCTTTAGAAACGGCGATCATTCCCGAATTGCCCGCCCAAGACACTCAGGATGAAACTTGGTCACCGATTCCATCCAGTCCCAAGGATATGGATTTGGGCTACTGCATTAAAATGGCCAAATTGTTTCAAGAAGTTGCCGAAGGACTAGCTCACGCACATTCACGGGACATCATTCATCGAGACTTAAAGCCTTCCAATCTGATCTTAGAAAAAGAAACTGGGAAACTTCGAGTCCTCGACTTTGGTCTTGCCCGAGTTGAAGGGCAAGAGTCACTGACAGTGAGTGGAGAGATCTTAGGCACACCCAGATATATGTCTCCTGAGCAAGCTTCGGGTGACAGTAATTTAGACCATCGAAGTGATATCTACAGTTTAGGCGCAACGCTCTATGAGGTTTTGACACTCTCTCCAGTGTTTGAAGCTAATTCAGCTCATAGAACGATTGAAATGATCTTAAATCGGGAGCCGCGCTCACCCGGGAAGATCAATCCTCGTATTCCCAACGATTTAGAAACGATTGTTATGAAGTGTCTGAGGAAACGTCCTCAGGAACGGTATCAAACAATCGAATCATTGGCTCAAGATCTCGCCAGTTTCACACGTGGAGATCCGATTAAGGCGAGACCCTTATCATCTTGGGAAAGGTGTACGCGGTGGCTAGCTAAAAACTATCTTAAAGCTGCGAGTGTAGTTGCGATCGTCGTACTACTCGGGGTTCTTTCCAATTTTATTATCGAAAGTAATCGTGAAGGTAAAGAGAAGGCTTATGATGAATTCGTAAATGAAGCGGCAGTGTTACTGAGAAGAAGTGAGTTTTACTCAGGTTACACCGGATTATTTGCGTGGGATAAAATTGGTTACAATTACTTTGCCATGACTACGGGGCTAGGGGATTTGGGGACTGTCAATAAAGTTGTCAAGCAAGCCATCGATAATTTAAGTCAAGCGATAGAGATTTACCCTGATCGAGCTGAAGCGTATTTCTACCGCGGACAAAGCTATTTTAATATCGATGAATTGGAAAAGGGAGAGAAAGACTTACTTAAGGCCATCGAACTCGGCTTTGCTCCAAGTGCTTACTTCCTCGCCAATTTTAAAAAATTTGCAAGCGAAGATGAGGAATCTCAGGAGTTATCTGATAAAGCGAGAGAGCTAGGTGAATCTACTTATTGGTCTGAGTCTTGGTTTCAAGCAAATATTGCTATGTCGAATCGAGATTGGAAGAAGGCCGATGAAATCCACCAAGAATTATTCGAAAAGTTACGCTCCAAGTCGGAGCCTTATATTGGCTTTAAGGTCAATTTTTATCTTAATTGGGGCCTTAATCTTCTTTACCTAAAAGAGTTTGAAAAGGCTAGAGAAAAATTTGCAACGGTGCAAGCGTTTAGGCCTGAATCGACTGAACCGGGCCTATTTAAAGCCATGTCGTTTTATTTAGAAGGCGACAATAAAAAAGCAGACGAAATCTTAGAATCGCTCTATCAAGAGACCCCTACTGAGGAGATTCTCAATACTTTCTGTACGGTCATGTTTGCGCGTCACAAAGATGTTAATCGTGGGTTGTATTGGGCAGAAAAATTACCGACAGGTTTCTTTCGGGAGCTTTGGCGATCTAGTTTCTTAGGATTTTCACACCGAACCACAGAGAGTTATGAAGTTGCCAAAGAATTACCAAAGCTCAATCCAAAAGCTCCATTGAGTTGGTTTTTATCTGCTCTTGCACACGCAAACGTTGGGGATAATAAAACTGCTATACAGCAATTAGAGGAAGCAAAGAAATTGGCTCCTAACAGTGCTTTGCCTCTAATCATGTTGAGCAATCTTAATTTTCAACAATCCCAGATTTTCTTTAGGAAAAATCAACCGGCTCAGGGCATTCCTTTAATTATGAAGGCACAAGAATTTTTAACAAAAGCCGTTGAGGTTGAACCTGATTCCTCCGTCGCTCATTACTACTTAGCGTTGGCTCAAAGTGGAAGAGTTCCAGAAGAAGAAACTTTAAAGGGATTTGAAAAGGTTATCGAGCTTGCGGCAACGAATACAGCATTTGTATTCCCCTTAGAGCAGGCCTACTTCAATGTGGGTCAGATTTATATAAAAAGAAATGAGTTAGATTCAGCAATTAAGAATTTGGAGAAGTCCGTTGAGATTGGAGTAGAAGGAAAAGCTATTCGTTCATCCTGGTATTTAAATCTTTCTCAAAGCTACGATAAATTGAATCGACCATTAAAATCATTGAGCACCTTAGAGGCTGGGCTGACCCGATTTCCGGTGAGTCGCTCATTGAATGCTGCTTATACTGTAGCTGTAAAAAATATCTTTCCTGATTTACCGACTTACAAGGCAATTGATAGATTTACGAATGGAGAATTGAATCAGGAGCAACTTGAGCAATTTAAAGCCGCTCATAAAGATCAAAAAGGCTCCGCTAAACTAGCATATTTCATGGGGTGTATGGAGAATAAGGGCTCAAATTTTGAACCAGCTTTTCGCCATTTCATCGAAGCTAGAGCTCACGACCCGAGTTCTGAAGAAATCATATTAAGACTGGCGACTGCTTATCGAAATGTTTCCCGCTCCCTGGAAGCAGAGCTTGAGCTCAGGCAGTACTTAAAGAATAATTGCTCTGATTCTAGGGCATTATGGAACTTATGGATCGAGCTTTGCTTCTTAGACTTAAAAAAGAGTTTAAGTTCCGTTGCAGCTATCTTTCCTTGTCGCAATGCTGAGACAGAATTTGATTTTTCGAAATCGAAAAAGCCGGTGGATGATCTCTGGTGGTTAATTCATGGGCTCGATAATGAAGGTACAGTACGCATCAATTGCGGTGGAGGATCCTACCCAGCAAAGGGAGACCACTTAGCCTGGGGACAAGATCGATTCAATCAATGGGGTAGGATTTTCTTAAACGGGCAAGGAGAGTACGTCGGAAAAATTAAACTGAGCCCCACCACAATTCAAGATGAAAGACCTTTTAGATCTAACCGCTATTTTATTAAGACAAAGGAACAACCGTTTACTGCTTATCAAATTCCATTGGCACAGGGGAAGTATGAAGTGAAGCTTTTGCTTACAGAACTTTACTTTGATGTCCCCGAGGAAAGAGTCTTTTCAATCCAATTAGAAGGAAAGCTTATCAAGGAAAATTTTTCTATTGGACCCATGGGAGAGACAATTGAGTTTGTGGAGGAAATTGAAGTGACGGATGGGTATCTTGATGTTGGATTTATATCACATAAAGATAATCCAACGATCAACGGAATTGTGATCACGAAGTTGTAGTCAAAGTAGTCGACTCCCCCCGTGAGCCGGATCCTGATTATAGCCGTTTAGGACCATTGTTCTGTAGCGCCTGGGCTTGCCCCAGGCCTAACCTTAAAGTGTAAGCCAATTTTGAAGGTATAATTGTGTCGTTTAGGAATGGCCACCCACAAGATTGTCCGTTTAGAAACGTATCAGATTATCCGTTTAGAAACGTATCAGATCGTCCGTTTAGAAACGTATCAGATCGTCCGTTTAGAAACGTATCTGGGGTGGCGCTACAGGATTGCTTGTTTTTAAAATTTATCGAATCCTGGATGCACTAACTGGTCGAATATCCCTTTTAGATATATTCCAACCCACTAGCTTTTGCTAAACTATTAGGCATGTTGTCAACGCTTCCCAAAAAC
The DNA here is from genome assembly GCA_028280485.1 of Planctomycetota bacterium. GTDB lineage: Bacteria > Planctomycetota > UBA8108 > UBA8108 > JACQVS01 > JANQLS01. Next base: position 4,160 of record JANQLS010000135.1, on the reverse strand, counting down.
TCATATTTACTTTATGCGCTTGTCATCCTTCTCGTTATGGCAAGCTCAAACGTTCAGGCTAAACCTGAGCGTTGGGATCCCTTCGCCCCTTTAAAGCAAACGTCCATTCCGATTGTCGATAGCGCTGAGGACCTTACAGATCCTCTCGACTACTTTTTGAAATCCAAACTTGATTCGTCGGGTTTAGATTTCGCGCCTGAAATAACTCGTCGGCAATGGATCCGTCGTCTCACCTTTGATCTCATCGGTCTTCCACCATCACCCGAAGAAGTAAAATCGTTTATCTCGGATCCTTCTCCGGATGACTTGGCGCGTCGAAAGGTCGTGGATCGACTCTTGGCTTCTCCTCAATTCGGAGAGCATTGGGCGCGTCATTGGATGGATGTCGTTCGTTATGCCGACTCTGATGGCTTTGCAATCGATAGTGAACGTCCTACACTTTGGCGCTTTCGCGATTACTTAGTGAGAGCGTTTAATGAAGATAAGCCCTTTAACATTTTGATTCGCGAGCAGCTGGCGGGTGATGAATGGGAGGGAAATCGTGAAGGCTTGATCGCCACGGGATTTTATCGGTTGGGACCTTACGAAGCCGACAATATGACTCCCGCTAATCGTCGACAAGATTATCTCGATGAAATCACTACGGCGATCGGTAGCGCATTTTTAGGTCTCACATTGGAGTGCGCGAAGTGTCACGATCATAAGTTCGATCCCATACCGACTCTCGATTACTACCAGATTCAGGCTTTCTTATCTTCGGTAAAACGAACTGATCGAACTGGAGAATTTCTATCTGAAGAAAAAACGGAAGCCTTTCAACGACAACTCTCAAAGGTACAAACTGAAAATCAAAAGCGGGTTCAAGCGCATAAAAATTTCCAAGACTCGCTCTTAAAGAAAATCGCCGAAGCACAAAAAGTAGGGATCAAAGATTTACCCAAAGATGCTCTCGCTAACGCTTTTAAAGAAAACAAGATCGTTCAGAAAAAAGACAAAACCAAGCTCGACGCTCTGAAGAAAGCTATCGCTGAGCATCCCGAAGCGAAGCGAGTTCAGGCCACTGTTTGTTCGATTACTACGGATGATAAAAAAGCAGAGCTTCCAGAGGTCAAAGTTTTGGTGGGGGGCGAAGTCACCAGTCCTGGCCCCGTTGCGAAGCCGGGTTTTCTATCGGCACTTACTGAAATTCCAAAGCAAGTTTCGGCAGCTTTAGAGGAGCAAGATAAGCTTCTAGCCTTCGGTCAACGAACACGATTAGCGACTTGGATCGCTTCAGATTCCAATCCATTGACTCAAAGAGTCATCGTCAATCGTATTTGGCAAAAAGTGATGGGAGTGGGGCTGGTAGCGACTCCTAACGATTTCGGGATCAATGGCTCCGGTCTTCACCATCCTGAACTTTTAGACTATCTGTCAAAGGAGTTCATCGAGGGAGAGTGGAAATGGAAACCCTTGATTCGAAGATTGGTGTTGTCCCGTGCTTATCGTAGTTCGACGGTGAATCCTCAATTTGAGCGCGCTTCAAAGTTAGATCCTAATAACCATCTCTGGTGGAGAGCCTCATTTAAGCGGTTACATGGCGAAGCTCTTCGCGATGCCTTTCTCTTTGCTAATGGAAGCCTCAATCTTTCGATGGGAGGACCTGCATTCTTCGAAAAGTTGCCTAAAGAGATGGGGCGAAATTTCCCCTTCTTTACTTGGGATCCCTCCTCAGAGTTTCAGCGACGAAGACGAAGCCTTTACATGTTTCAAAGAAGGAACATGGTTCATCCGTTCATGGAGGCATTCGATCCTGTTGACCTTCAAGTTTCTTGCTCCAAGCGGGTAACTTCAGTCACGACTCCTCAAGCTTTCACCTTAATGAATAGCGAATGGATTCAAAAAGCTGCGTCAGATTTAGCTCAACGATTAGAAAACGAAGTCGGCCCTGAAGCTGAGGCAAAAATACGGTCTCTTTTTTGGTTCACTCTTTCTAGAAAACCAACGGCTATTGAATTGAGTGACTGTCTGGAGTTCTTTGACCTAAGGAAAGAAAAGATCAAAGACTCGCTTAAAGACCTCGCTTTGATTCTCTTCAATACGAATGAATTCTTGTACCTCGAATAAGTTGCGTAGTTCCAATGAACCTTAACCCTTCCAAATCCAATGACGAGTTCAGTTCTCAGCCCTTAGGCTTGGGCCGGAGGAACTTCATGTACCGTCTGGGTTCTGGATTTGGGAGCGTCGCTTTGAGCTGGCTTTTAGCTCAAGAAAGTTTAGCGGGGGACAGTTTAGTAAAAGACAGTGTTGAGAAAGTGAGGGATTCAGGGACACATCGGATTCTCAATCCGCTTGAGACAAAGAAACCTCACTTCAATGCGAAAGCCAAATCTTGCATCTTCCTCATTATGGAGGGAGGAGCGAGTCAGATCGACACCTTCGACCCCAAGCCCGCCTTAGAAAAAGTTCATCGTCAAAAGTACGTTAGAAAGAACTTAAAACAAGTCTCCAATCAAACTCGGGGGAATCGGTACTTTGTTCAGTCTCCCTTTAAGTTTAGAAATCGAGGAGAGTGTGGGCAGCCCGTAAGTGAATTGTTTGAAGCGATGGGTGAACACGTTGATGATCTCGCCTTCGTGAGATCCGTCCACTGTGATAGTGACAATCATCCCGCAGCGATCTATCAGTACACTACGGGGTATCCCCGTGGAGGGAACCCTTCATTGGGAGCTTGGGCGGTTCACGGCTTGGGGACTGAAAATGAAAATCTTCCAGCCTATGTTGTTCTTCGGGATGGAAGGCCTTTTGGAGGAACAGGCTGCTGGGGAGCCGGCTACTTGCCCGCCCACACTCAAGGCACTCAATTGAGGAGCGGGAAGCATCCGATCTTAAATTTGAAGCTGCCCCCCGGAGTAGATTTCAAAAGGCGACGAGAGAACATCGATCTGATCAATAAGCTCAACCGAACCTTCAATGATCGCCAACCTCATAACCCAGAATTAGAAGCTCGAATCGCGGCTTACGAATTAGCGTATCGAATGCAGGCTGAGATTCCCAATACGGTTGATATCGATCAAGAATCACAAGCCACAAAAGAGCTTTACGGCTTGAATGAAAATCACACTCGCGCCTTCGGCCAGCGTTGTCTTTTGGCGAGACGCATGATCGAAAGAGGAGTGAGGTTCGTTCAAGTTTGGGCTGGGGGATGGGATTCCCATGCTGATCTTATTGGGGGGCATCGCAACGCAGCTCGCCAAGTCGATCGACCGATTGCGGGCTTACTAAAAGATCTCAAGGATCGCGGCCTTTTAGATGAAACTCTCGTCGTTTGGGGAGGAGAGTTCGGTCGAACTCCTGATACAACTGCCGCTAACCACAAGGGAAAGCCAGGGAGAGACCATAATCCGGGTGCGATGACCATGTGGTTTGCAGGAGGAGGGATCAAGCCGGGAGTATCCGTTGGAGGCACCGATGAATTTGGCGACCGAGCCGTGGACAAGCCTTACCATTTGAAAGACATTCACGCGACCTTCTTGCATCTTTTGGGATTAGATCAAGAGAAGCTCACCTACTATCACGGCGGCCGCTTTAAACGCTTAACCGATAATGGTGGGAAGCTGATCCATGAGATCTTGGCTTAACTTGAATTCTTAGCCAGTGAACACCGTTTTTCGATCCACGAAACAAATCCCATTTCCAAAGGGATCTTTTATATAAAACGACACTTCTCCCCAGGGGCGTTTTTCAATCACTCCCATCTTTCCGACATCTGGGTCTTCGAAATCTGAGAATGTTGCACCGGCTTCGTTGCAATGGGTGTAAGTTTCTTCGATGTTATCAACAGCGATATAAAGATCCTCAGGGTTAGGCTGAGCCGTGTAGCCATCGCCATCGCTTTGAGGATCGAAACAAGCCAATATGATTCCTTCACAATCAAAGTAGTGTCTTCCGGGAGATACAGGAAATCCCTCAACACCTAGTACTTTAGTGTAAAAGCTCTTCGCTTGTTGAATGTCAGTAACGGGTAGAAGAATTCTAAATATTTGAGGCATGATGGTAGTCCGCTCACTCCGTGAGCGGATTTAATTGAAAAGATAATGTTAGTTACTCTTGTCATCCCGGCTCACGGAGTGAGCCTTCCCAGGGCGACGCTTCGCTTTGCCCTGGGCTAGGAAGTGACG
>JANQLS010000088.1 GCA_028280485.1 Planctomycetota bacterium | reverse complement strand
ATAGCTAAGGGCTGGCTGCTCGCAAAGAAATCTTTCCAAGTGGCGTTCTCACCGGCAGAAAGATGGAAGATTTGCCATTTTTGCCGGAAGCCTTCATGGGATAAAACTTCACTCCATCCCGCTTCGAAGTGGCTTACGATGAAGAATACGGCAAGGACTCCGCCGAGAACGAAGGTGATCCCCAAAATACAATCTGTCCAAACGACGGCTTTGATTCCTCCCAGAAGAGTGTAGGCTACTCCGAGAAGGGCGACGATCCCAATCGCTAATTCAATCGACATCCCCGTCACCACATGCACGGCTAAACAAGCTGCGAACAGCCGTACGCTACTGGCGATCACTCGGCCAACTAAAAACATCCCGGCGCCCACAAAACGCGTGACTTCTCCGAAACGGCGCTCCAGAAAGCCATACACCGTCGTCAGTTCGAACCGATAGAAAAATTTTATGAAATAAAAGGCGAGGAAGATCCGTCCAAGGGCAAACCCCAAGACAATTTGAAGGAAGGAAGTGCCACTACGATAGCCGACGCCCGGTAAGCCGATATAAGTAACGGCACTGGTCTCAGTGGCGATGATCGAAAGAGAGACCGCCCACCAGGGCAAGCTTCGACCCCCTAAAAAGTAATCTCGGGTGTCTTTCTGACGACCGGAGGCGTAGAGGCCGATCAGCAAGACGATGAGTAAGTAGACACCAAGAACAATCCAATCGATCGTTTGCACGCGATTCTCCTCTGAATTGGATTCAACAATCTTTAAACACTTCTTCAGAGTGGTTATATCGAAATTGATTCCAAAGAGTAAGAGGAAAGCCGGGTCATTCCATTCCTCACGCCTTTCTTGAAGTGGGGGGGAAAGTCGAACTCCAAAATTAAGGGTCTCAGCATGGAGTTCAGGGATTTTTCTTTCGAGCTAAGCAACGGTTTAACCCCCGGTGATTTTCGTTATAATGACGGATCGTCCCGAGCGGCGAACTTCTGTCCAAGCCGCCTATATCAGCTTTTTGTAGGCTGCTTGAAAATCATAAATCATTATCAAATAAACCTTTTAACGACTCCATGGAGTCAGCTGAGAATGCGATGAGTTCATTTCCAAAAATCACAACTTTCGGCGAAATCATGCTTCGCTTATCCCCTCCCGGTCAAAAACGCTTCGCTCAAGCTTCGACATTTGATGTCGAGTACGGAGGAGGAGAAGCCAATGTTGCTGCTTGTTTGGCAAATTTTGGTTTGGAAACGAGCTTCGTTTCGAGAATTCCTGCGAACCCGATCGGGGATGCGGCCATCAATGCGCTTCGCAAATATGGAGTCCAGACTTCCTCCGTTGTTCGGGGGGGAGACCGTCTCGGAATTTACTTCTTAGAGACAGGAGCCGCTCAACGGGGGAGCTTGGTCGTATACGATCGAGCTAACTCGGCTGTCGCCGAGATCGAACCCGGTATGGTGGATTGGGATGATGTTTTTAAGGATGGAGGTTGGTTTCACTGGACGGGAATCACACCTGCCATCAGTGAAGGAGCCGCTCAAGTTACCTTAGAAGCCGTTCAAGCAGCCACAAAAAATAACGTCACCGTTTCTTGTGATTTAAACTACCGCGCCAAACTTTGGAAGTGGGGGAAGCAACCTGGCGAGGTGATGCCCGCATTGGTCGAGCATTGCGATGTGATCATCGGAAATGAAGAAGATGCCGATAAGGTATTCGGGATCAAAGCTTCAGGTGCGGATGTTCACGCGGGGGAGGTCGAGGCGGGTCCCTATCAACAAGTCGCCGATCAACTCCTCGAGAAGTTTTCTCGTTGTAAGGGAGTGGCGATCACTCTGAGATCATCTCTGGGAGCCAGTCACAATAAATGGTCTTCCGTCTATCGAACTCGAGATGCTTTTTATCAAGCTAATCAATACGACATCCTCCCCATCGTCGATCGCGTGGGTGGTGGTGATTCTTTTGCCAGTGGTCTCATCTACGGTTTAAACGCCTATCCCGAAGACCATCAGAAAGCATTGGAGTTCGCCACCGCTGCGAGTTGTCTCAAACATTCTATCCCTGGTGATATCAACCTCGTGGCGATTTCTGAAGTTGAAAAACTCGCTTCTGGAGATGCCTCGGGTCGAGTTGCCCGTTAATTTATTGAGTTCATGAGTCCTTCGCCTTCTCCCATTCAAGTCATCATCGAGTACTCGGAGCCTGCGCAATACCAAGATCGCGCTCAGCATCTCGCGGAGCGCTTACGCGATGATCACGACTTCGAAGTGGAGGTCGAGCTGGTGAAGAGCACGGGTATGCTCTTTGAAGTCAGTGTTCAGGGGCGCTTGATCTATTCTCGACGTGCCACTCGGAGGTTTCCCGAGGTGGCGGAAATCGCTTACCACGTTCAGGCCGCCCAGAAGAAACAGGGGAAGGGGTCATGAATGATCATGCGGTAAGCGTTCTCGAATTTGATCGCATCCGAGAGATTCTCTCTTCCTATACGGTGACGGGCTTAGGTCGTCAAGCGGCGTTGAAACTCAAGCCGAAGGCGTCTAAAGAAGAGATTCAGGAATCGCTGGATCAAGCCCAGGAAATGGGGCGCCTCATCGATGTGGCGAGACTTCCCCTCGCTGGCTTTCAGGATGTCGCGGGAACTTTAAGAAGCCTCGCAGAAGGTGGCAGACCCGGCGAGCCCGAGCTCTTATACAATCTTTTAACTCTCCTTAGGGGGAGTTTAAGCTTGAGGGAAACTCTCACTCGAGACTCGAAAGAGTTCCCTGTTTTATCAAGGCTCGGTGAAAAATTTGAAGATGCTCCCGATCTTCGCCACGATCTCGAAGAAAAGTTAGATTCCCGAGAAGGCATTCGCGATGAAGCCACTGAAAAATTATTTCTCATTCGCCGAGAGCTTCGGGAGCTGCGCGATAAGGTGCGTTCCCGTATTCAGCGTATGCGAGGGGAATCTCGACTTCAAAAGGCTCTTCAAAGTGAAGGCGTGAAATTTAAAAACGACCGTTATTTGCTTTCGGTCAAAGCAGAGTTTCGCCAGCACGTTAAGGGAGTGATTCGCGATCGCTCTACGTCTGGATCAACCCTATATATCGAGCCTCAAGAACTCGTTGAGGATGGAGATAAACTCTTAAATTTACTCGACGACGAACGCGATGAAGTTCAGCGGATCCTTTGGGATTTGACTCGAGCAGCATTGCTTGAAGAAAAAAAGATTCAACGTATTCAAGACCACGCCTCAAAGGTCGACTTGGCTTACGCGAAATGCCGTTACGCTCGGTCCTTTAATTTGAGTTATCCCGAAGTTGTCGATGAGCCTGAACAGGACCAACTGACAATAGAGCTTCAAGAGGCTCGGCATCCCTATTTGATGTGGCTTCAACGAGATACGAACAAAGAACTCGCTGAGGACCACTTTGAGTACGTTAAAGAAAAAGTCGTCCCTCTCAATATTCGCTTGGGTACTCCCTACCGCTTGGTCATTATTACAGGACCGAATACGGGAGGAAAAACGGTGGTTCTTAAAACCATCGGTTTAGCGGTGTTGATGGCTCAATGTGCGATTCCCATCGCCAGCCAAGCCGGGGCGAGAATTCCTTTGGTATCGGATCTTTTCGTCGATATCGGGGATGAGCAAAGTATCGAGCAAAGCCTCAGTACGTTTTCATCCCACTTGACCCATCTGGTTGAAATTCTCAAGACGGCCGATGAGAAAGCCTTGATCCTTCTCGATGAGTTGGGAGCCGGTACGGATCCCTTAGAAGGGGCGGCCTTAGCCACCTCCCTCCTCAATCATTTTAAAAACAAGGGTTGGCATGCGATCATCACGACTCACTTAACGAGTTTGAAAGAGTACGCTTTTTCAAATGAAGAAGTTGAAAATGCCGCCATGGAGTTTGAGCAAAAAACTCTGGAGCCCACTTACCGACTCGTCACGGGTATCCCGGGGCGATCTCATGCATTGGAGATCGCGAAGAGAATCGGAATCGATAGTACTTTGATCGAGGAGGCCGAGGAGCAAATCGAAAAGATTCAAGCTCCCACCCGCGAGATCATCGAGAAGATGGAACATTCCCATCGCAAGATGGAAAAAGAACGTCGACGGATGACTCGATTACGCCAACGAGCTCAAGGGGAACGACGTCAAGCAGAACAGGAGCGAGAAGAAGCTCAACTCGAAAGAGAAATTTTGAGAGAAGAAGCCGATGAGATGATCGATACCACCCTTCGAGAAGCTCGTGAAAAGTTTTACCCTCTATTGAAGCAACTCCAAAATCTACCTAAGAATCTTCAACCCGTTGCGGAAGATTTGAAGTGGACGGTTGAATTGATGTTGACGGGAACCCCACTCGGAGCGAAACGAGAAGAGTTTGCTCGGTCGCTTAAAAAAGAAGACGAAGTTTTTATCCCCAAGTTTAAAGAGAAGTGTAAAGTTCGAAAGATCAATAAAGGTGAGCGCATCGTCACCGTCACTCTCAACGGGATTCCAACTCAAGTTTCCTTCGACGATGTCACTTGGATTTCGGAGCCGGGAGGAGTGGGGGAGTAGTACGCTTTTGACTGGCTGAAGAAACGATAATCTAAGGGCGTATAAGATACGTCATCCCTAAATTGGAAAAAGATCCTGTAGCGCCACCCCTTGTGGGTGGCCTTTTTAAAATTGATTAGAGTCGTAAAGGTTGGTTAGCCCTTGTTAGGAAAAGGCCTGGCCCCTTCTTGGCGTAAGCCGATGCTGGGCCCAGGCGCTACACTCCCAACTGTTTGCAACAGCGAAGCAGCAATCTTAGGTAAAAAATCAATCAAAAGTATCTTTTTGAAAAATACGTATTATAGTTAAGTGGCTGAGAAGGAGCATTTTCGCGTAAATTTCTTGCTCCAATCTATTTTGATTCAAGCCAAGTCCTCTACGAATCACCGACTAATCATTAAAGATCTCGGGGTTGATTCTCCGATAATAAAGTATGATCTTTTATCAAAATTCCTCACCCATAAAGAATTCCAGTCAGTCTTCAGTTGTTCAGAGATTGTTGATGTTACAAAGCCTGAACCGACAGTGCCTGATTTTGAGGGGCCTGACTTTGAAGGGCAAAAGTTTGCTGTGGCTAACGGTATTCCTCGTTTCAATTTCAATCGGGGAGTTGAGTTGGGCACAAAACGAAATCGACCCAACGAACCTCATCGAGGGGGGATCGAATACTGAGGTCACTGAAGATGATCTTGTGCTGGCAGATAAGCACCGAGTTCATCCCGCCTTACTCAAAGCCATTGAGAAATTTGGTTTGGGTGAATTAAACTCTGACGAATTTGGAAGCTTCTTAATTCTTTTATACATCATTGGAGCCTCTCTTATCGTTGGTGCGCTACTTGCTTACCATCCTTGTCATCTTGGGAAAACCATGAGTCTTGAGGCAATGGATCAACCCAAGATCATTATTACCTATACCTTTATTGGAGCTTTATGTGGGGTCTTATTTGCCTCTGACCCAAGAATGGGGATGGTGATTTTCGGTATCGGAGGCCTCATGCGTTTTCGAACCGATGTGGGGGCTGCTCGGGATACGGGACGAGTGATCGCTGCTACCATATTGGGGATCTTCTGCGGTTTAGAATTCTGGATTCCCGTCATTCTCGGGGTGATCGTCGCTTGGCTCTTGATCTTAGTTTTAGATTGGAAGATCGGGGTCCGGATGGTCGTTCGAGGTTTGGCGGAGAAAAGTGTCAAAGATTCGGCGGTTTACTATCGATCGATTTTAGAAACGTTCCCCCTGACGATCACTCAAGAAAAGAAGAACCCTAAGAAGGGAACGATCACCTTCGTTTTCAAAGCCAGCCGAAGTTTGGATCGCGACGCTCTGGAAGTCGCCCTCGACGAACAGGTACCCACCAATACTGCCGGTACGGTCGATTGGCCGAAGGAAGGTTAGGCAAAACTCTCCTAACTCGAAGCCATCAATTCTACTACCAACATTTAACCTGGTTAGCCAGTGTATCCGCCCGACTGACGAGGGATGAGCGTCTAACCACTTTAATAACGCAACAACGCTTTGGTCGTAGCGCCGGTCCATTTCAAGCCCGAAGTGTCAACGAGGGTCAGGCGTCAAACCATTTTAATAACGCCACGACGCTTTGGTCGCAGAACCGGTCCATTTCAAGCCCGAAGTGTCAATGAGGGTCAGGCGTCAAACCATTTTAATAACGCCACGACGCTTTGGTCGCAGAACCGGCCCATTTCAAGCCCGAAGTGTCAACGAGGGTCAGGCATCTAACTATATTTTTATATGCAGAGACGCTCTAGGCGTAGTGTCAGCGTTGAATGCATTCGGATCTACATTCATGCTTGAATGCAAAAACGTCCCCTAACCTTCAAATCAAACGCATCACTCGCTCACGCTTCGCGCTTGGAATGAAATGCTGTCACAATGATTAAAATAAAACGTATTGCATTTGTTGGGAGGGCCGCACATGGAACGTGCGGACTACGTCGCTATGCGTATGAAATGAAATATCTTTTTGGGAAGAGGGGCAGAGATCCAAAACAGCGCGGGAGAGTCAGGAGCCGCCTCGCGGAGCGAGACGACTACTAGTGGTAGGCTCGACCTTCGAGCTGTGTGGAGCGAAGCGAGTTTAATTATTCCGATTCCGATTGCGGTTATTACCACCTCGAGTGGTGCCGCCTCGGTTACCGCCACGATTATTGCCTCCGCGGTTGGTGGTCGTGCCTCCGCGGTTACCCCCTCGGCGGTTCGTCTTGGCTTCATTTTCGTCTTCGGCCCCTTTAAATTTCTTACGTTCATTCATGACGTGAAGCTTCCAGCGCGCTTCAAATTTTTCGGGATCCATTCTGAAGCTCTTCTCAATCAACGATTCTTGTCGAGTGAGGTACTGGAGTAAGAATTTGCGAAACTCGGGGGAGTCTTGAGATTCCGGGGGAGGGGACTTCGATCCTTCTTTGAGGTCCGTCACGAATTTGCCGAAATTGCGACGACTGGTGCGGACCATAAAATCAACTAGGGTCATCGACATCGAACGACCGAGGCGCAGGTTTTTGGAATCAGGTTCGACTTCTTCTAATACTTCTCTCAGTAAATAAGCCTGAGGATCGTCGTCGATCTGTCGCCCGACGATTTCGAAGGCCTTTTGGTAAACCTTATTCTTCTTCCCTTCTGTTGTTTGCGTGACCATCAATTCAGCGATTCCGGAACTCAACCAGCCGCTTACGAAGTTGTCGGATCCTCCCAGGCGGGTGAGCACACTCTTGCCGACGAAGCGGGTGAGCTCATCGTCAGGAAAGGAGTGAAAGAGTACGGCGCGATCGTGAATCGGTTCGAAGTCTTGAGTGTTGATAAAACGCCTTGAGAGTAACAACTCACTGAAAGACTCACACTCCAATTGCTTTAAATAGAAGAACTGTAAACGATCAGGCCAAATCTCAACTGAAGATTTGATGCCGATTAATTTTTGGGCCAAACCTTTTGCTCTTCTCAAATTCGCCAACAAAGATTTAACCTGCTTGCTGTTCGCTTTGTGAGAAGAATGAATAATGAAGTCTTTATCTTGATAAGTATTGAACTTGATGCCTAAGGTCTTTTCCGCTTTTGCGGCGAAGGCTAATTTTTCTTGAATCAGTTGCTGGGGAGTTTTCTTGCCTGCCGAATCGGGATCGTCGGGATTTTCAACTTCAGTCGCTTCGGACTTGCTGGTTTCATCATCATCGACAACTTCCGTTTTCTTCACATTGGAAGCCTTACCGGAGCCCAAGCGCCAGCCGAGACCGTGTCGGGTGTAACCCAAGGCGTCACGAGCTGAAGCGTGGTCGGGATCGATGAGGATAGTGCGCTCTAATAGTTTTTGCTTCTTGCTGGTCATCCCGTTTTGGCCACACCAATTGGCCAACACGAAGTGCGCTTCGGCATCTCGAGGATTGACGTCCTTGAGGAGCTTGAAGTATTCAGCGATGACTTCCTTCGATTGTGCCTGAAGGGAATCAGAGGTAACTGAAAGAGCGAGAGTAACAATCGTTACAGAGGTGAAGATGAACCGGGTGAAGCTCATAAGAATCCTCGGGAGGGGGATTAAATAAAGTTGAAACAGAATTAACACTAATTGTAACCAATGGAGCTTAAGGAAGTTTCTCAAGCGATGGGGTCACGACGTAAAATTCTCTCAATTGTTGATGTTAATCCACAAGCAAATCGTCGCCAAGGTGAAATATTAATTCGATTTAGATAATTTTTCCCTCTGGAGGCAGAATCTTTAAGGAGCAGTCTAACGAGCCAATTCCTGCCGCCATATTTCAAGGAGTTCAGCCCCAAATAAGTAGAAGCATATATCTAATTTTGAGGAGTATTTGAGACATTCCCTAATAGATACCTTTGCAGCTTGATCGAGCGGATAGCCGTAGGCTCCACAAGAAATCGCCGGGAAGGCGATCGATTGGCAGCTGTATTCTAAGGCTAATTCGAGGCTCCTTTGGTAGGCAGAACCTAAGAGTTGGTCGGGTTCTGAATCAATTCCGAAGCGGGGGCCTACCGTGTGGATAACAAATTTAGCTTTGAGGTCTCCAGCTGGGGTGATTCGGGCCTCTCCCGCAGGGCAGCGAATCCCATCGATCGCTTTGACCTTTCGGCATTCTTCGAGCAGTTTGGGGCCGGCTGCACGATGGATAGCGCCATCAACGCCTCCGCCACCCAACATAATCGCATTTGCGGCATTGACGATGGCATCACAGTCGGACTGAGTGATATCGCCTTGGATGAGTTGGATTTCGGCCATGGTTTACAGTAGTCGGCTCAATTTCAAGCCCGAAGTGTCAACGAGGGTCAGCATTGAGATACGTAAATGGATGCTGTTTCCTCAAAAACGAGATTTCACACGGATCTGAAATCTACCGCGAACTTTGATTTTAAATCAACCACATGCACTCGCTCACGCTTCGCGCTTGGAATGAAACATCGACTGGCAATTCCAGCTCAATTTCAAGCCCGAAGTGTCAACGAGGGTCAGCATTGCGATACGTAAATGGATGCTGTTTCTTCAGAAACCAGATTTCACACGGATCTGAAATCTACCGCGAACTTAGATTTTAAATCAACTGCATGCACTCGCTCACGCTTCGCGCTTGGAATGAAACATCGACTTGCTATTCCAGCTCAATTTCAAGCCCGAAGTGTCAACGAGGGTCAGCATTGAGATACGTAAATGGATGCTGTTTCCTCAGAAACGAGATTTCACACGGAACTGAAATTTACCGCGAACTTAGATTTTAAATCAACCGCATGCACTCGCTCACGCTTCGCGCTTGGAATGAAACATCCACTGGCTATTCCAGCTCAATTTCAAGCCCGAAGTGTCAATGAGGGTCAGCATTGCGATACGTAAATGGATGCTGTTTCCTCAAAAACGAGATTTCACACGGAACTGAAATCTACCGCCAACTTTGATTTTAAGCATTTCTCTTTCTGGAAGGATCACCCTTATTTATCGTCCAGTTATTGAACAGGAAGCAAATGCCGAGTTGGGATCAACTCGGCCGCGAGCATCGGCTTTTTAGCCGTTGCTCGGCGGAGTGAAAGCAAAGCGTAGATTTGCTGGAACGATTGAAACGAGCCCCGAAGGGACTTGTTTCAATTAAAAGATCTAGAATGGCGCACCGATCGTAAACAGGAAGAATCGAGTACGGTCGAAATCTTCGTGCTTGATCGCATCTCCTAAATAGAGACCCACAGGAAGGGGCGTACCTAAGAAGGGGAAGTTGATCCGAACTCCAGCACCCACGGTGTAGCGCATCTTATCCAGATCGAAAGCTTGAAGATCGGTTTCCAAGTTTCCGTAGTCAAAGAAGAGGACACCTCTCAAGATCTTCTGAAAAAGAGGGAAGATGTATTCAACATTCCCGTACCAAGCCGCCGTGCCTCCCAGGGCATCTCCAAAGTAATGGGGCCCGAGGCCACGGAATCGGAATCCTCTCACCGTGTTCGGGCCGCCGAGGAAGAAGCGTTCAAAGATCGGGATTTTAGTGGTGTCTCCTCGGTGCTCGATCAGACCCATCTTCGAGTTGACCGCGATGACATGGTGTAGATTGCCTTCTTCGTGAGTGTAGAGAGGGAAGAAGAGTTCGATCGAAGCTTGAACCTTGTGAAAATCGATGTGACCTCCGAGAGGGTCGCCACCGAACTCGTAGGTGATCCTTTCGAGGTGTCCATCGTAGGGACCTTCTAAAGGTTCTTGGAGAACCTTGTCGTAGACCAAAGTGGTGTTCAAGGCCACGATACTGGTCGAGCCTTCGGCTTCGAAGACATCCGGCGCCGAAGTGAAGTCGATCTCATCGATGGTGACTTCTTCTAATCTCGCGCCAATACTAAAAATTAAATCACGATCGAAATCGAAAGCTGTTCCTAACGATGGAGTAAAGGACAGACGACGTTCATCGAAATCTCGACGGATGATTGTGATAGCTGATGCGGCTAAGGTCAGCGAGTTTCGCGATTCAAAGAGGTAAGGTTCCGTGAATTGAAATTGGTAACGAGATCTTTTTGTACCGGGTTGAACTGAAATGTTGAGGGTTTGACCTCTTCCCGTAAAGGCTTCCGGAATATCGTAGAACGAAGTGGGGAGATCGGTGATATCAAAGTTTTTCTTATTGAGGGCAAAGTTACCGATGATTCCGAATCCACTGGTGACACCAAAGCCAAAGATCAAGCGTCCGGTGGGCTGTTCTACGACCTGAACCACAACGTCCTTGCTGTTGTTGGCAGTCGGCATCAATTGGTAGTCCACTTCGGAGAAGATCTGTAGGCGAGCTAAATTGGAGCGACTCTTCTCTAATGCCGAATAGTTGAATTTTTCACCGGGGTAAAATTCTAGTTCCCTTCGGATGACTTTATCCAGGGTTTTCAGGTTGCCTCGGATATGAACGTGATCGACGTAGACTTCGGGACCTTCCACGATCTCAAATTTCACTTGGACGCTCGTCCCAGTGTACTTGGGTACCGGCTCCCATTTGACTTCGGCATCGATATACGCTCGGTCTTTGAGGTATTTCTCGATCTCTTTTTTATCAGCGTCCATCGCTTCTGCTGAGAAAAACGAGCCCGGCTTCTCTTTGACCAAGGACTTGATGACGGAGGTGTGGATCACATCATTGTGAACAAACTCATATCCTTCTAGGGTGTAGCGAACTCCCTCCTCGATCAGGATTTCAATATCGAGGTTACTATTATTGTTGTAGAAGCGGCGTTTGTTGACAGCGACTAAGGCTTCGAAGAAGCCTAAGCGGTGGTAGTAGAGTCGGATTTGATTGATGTCTCGTTCGAGGTCATCGGGTTTATAGAAGCCCGCAGTGAACCAGCCGAAGAGAAAACCTTTCTCCCGGGTTAACATCAAGCTCTTTAGAGTTTTGGCCGAGACGGTCTTATTGCCCTTAAACGTGATGTTGATGATACGAAGCTTCGGGCCTTCAGTGATCCTGAAAGCTAAATCGATGCGACCACCCTCATCGCGAATGAGATGCTCCGCTTCAGCAAAGTGGTAGCCCTTTTCGCGGTAGTAACTAAGAATTTCACGGGTGTCGAGGTCGAGGGTGTAAGGATTTAACAAGCCACCTTGCTGATTGGAGAGCTTTTCACGAATTTCTTTTTCGTTGAGGCTGATGGTCTGATCGGCGGTGTCGGTGGCTTCAAAGAGGAGGAGTCGAACTCGCTTCTTTTCGACGACGAAAAATTTCAACCAGACTCCATCTTCGAAAGGAGCCACTTGGTAAGGGGAGACTTCACTGAAACTTCCTCGGCGGTAGAGCCGGCCTGTTTCATCGCTAGCGATCTTGGAGTCGAAGGGATCCCCGGGGCGAACTTTCAGCTCTTCGAGGAGTTGGGCTTCTGGCACACGTTTGAGCCCCTCGATGGTGATCCTGCGAATAGGCTTACCTTCGAGTTGACTCAAAGTTTGCCCCTGAACAAAGGGGGCCGAAAGCGTGGCGAATAGGAGAGTTCCCAATAGGACGCCGACCGGGGTAAATGAAGATGGGACCGATATCTTTGTCACTCTGTTTTACTCAGAGAGAAAGAAGGTTTCCTCTCTGATTCTCCTCTTCGATTAACTTCCTTGCCAAGCATCGGTAACTGGCGGTTTCACTTCAAGTTCTAGAGTTAACTAATCGTGTTCTCTATTTCTCCTGGGGATCGTGTAAGTATCTTCAGGAATAAGGTAGTTATCAATCGCTAAGTGTCAATAAAAGAACGAACTCCGAGGGGATTTCGCTGAATTTGCTTAAAATTGACGGGATCTCACCTGAAAACCGTCGAAATCGAGGTTTTTCTAAGCTGCGAGACTTAATGCTCTCTCCCTCTTGATGGGAGTTGGGACCGAATTCCTTCGGCAGAATCTGGTCAATTGTATGAATTTCAGATTCTTCTTTGATCCCTGAGCGGGGAGGCCAAGAGGGACCAAGCTCTGACGGTTCCAATAGAGAGACCGATCCAAAATGGAACCCTAAGGAAAAGTCATCCTAATTTTAGACAGTAATCCAATTTCCCTGATCTCTGTTTATCTTGACGGACCTTCCAATTGGAAACTTACAGGTAAAAAGTCAATTCATAACTGGTTTTAGAAAATTCGATCGTTTTTTGGCTCCGATGGCACCACGATTGCTTTATCGGTCTAAGAGATTCAATTTTGAATTTTCGATTCACGATTGGGTCTTAAACCGTCTCAAGCATGGGAGTGAGTGAACCGGCCTATAGCTTGCAAGATGGTTCGATACCCTTCGAAGAGTTTGAAGTCTCGATGGTTCACTTTGAGATTTCACTTCTTCAAAGCACGCTCTTTTCTTTTTAGAGCCTTAAATGAACATCCTGTATTTAATTCTCTGACAGTTCGGTATAAGATTTTCACTCTTGTGAATCTGAAACGGAACGATTCAATGAAGTTAAATCAAGGTGACTGAAGATAAAGATCATTCAACTCCTCGATCTTCTTTGATAGGCGATAAAAAGGTTCTCCATGTGAACTTCTTCTGTTCGATCCTCCCAGATGTGGACAGAAAACACTTCTCTTTTTGAGGCAAGCAGTTCTTTGAGCTGCTGAATCCAAAAAATTACTCATAGAAACCACGACTTATAATTTCATTAGGAAGTTAGAAGTTTGAGACGAGCCGTTTAATGGACCGCCTCAGAGGTATGTAAGGAATCTGAAGATGAAATCCAAGCTGTTGACGATTCACGAAGCTAATCGAATGTTGCCGCTTTTAAGAAGCATCGTTGTTGACATCCGCTCGAGCTGGAACCAAATCATTTCAAAGCGCAGTGAGTTAGAGTCGTTAGAAAAATCTAAAAGAGATGATCAAGGTGATCACGATAATCAAGAGATTGAAGAGCTTAAGACCGAACTCAACCTCTTGATCGAACGAATCAACAATTACATTCGCGAAGTTGAAGATTTAGGTTGTTTCGTCGAAGAGTTTAAAAGAGGGATCATCAATTTCCCTTCTCTTTATCACGGAAGAAAGGTTTTCCTCTGTTGGGGATTGGATGACGAGTCCGTCGAATTTTGGCATGAGCTCGACGAAAGCTACAATGATCGAGTCAAAATTGAAGATCGAAGTCAATTCCTAAGTGAGAGCCCCGATAGCTCCACTTTGAAGGAAAAAAACTGATCGGTCACCGACGATCAAGTAGAGTGGTTGAAAATAGAATTAAGAGTGCGTCTTTTCGAAGGCGCGCTTTTTTTTTGTAAAAATTGAATTTAATTGAACAAAAGGTGCGTTCTCGTTCCTTAATGAGATGTGAATCCAATTCGTATTTAGAATTAACGGTATTTGGAACCTAAAGTGGAAACATCATCTCATGAAACGAATAATACTGATCGCCGTATGGGTAATGCTTGGAGGATTCGGGTGTCAACTTCCGGTCCCTGAAAGTGTTTCTAGTACTCAGCGAGTTTCGACCCCGTTTGAATTATCACGGGAAAAAACGATCGGAGGATTGACGAGTTACGATGACTATAGTTCCCCTAGCAGCATTTCCGGGTCGAAAAAAACACGGTATGCGAGTTTAGAGGGAGGTGAACCCGAAGCGGATCCACCGGAAGGAGAAGAGGGGCATCCAAATCGGAAGGTGATTTATACCGGGAAGTTTACGGTTCTATCTCCGAATATTGAAGATTCTATTGATAAGCTCATCGAGTACGTTTCTTCCCTCAAAGGGCATCTTTCTCTGAGAAGAGATTCCATGATCGTGTGTCGAGTGCCGGCAAAGTCGTTTCAAGAAGTGGTGAAAGCTCTTCCTCGATATGGACAGCTCTTGAAAAAAGAAATTCAAGCTTCGGATGTCACTCGCAATTATTTCGATTTGGAATTGAGGATTAATACGGCAGAAAAAGCATTGGAAAGACTGGTCGAACTCTTGAAAAAAGCTGAAAAGGTTGAAGATATCTTAAAGATAGAAAAAGAGATCCATCGGCTGACTGAGAGCTTAGAGCGCATGAAAGGAGAGATGCGCCACCTCCAAGATCAAATCGCTCTCTCAACATTAACGATCGAATTTCGTACGAATGCACCTCCTCCTCGCCATCACCGCCATCGGACACAAAGCCCTTTTCCCTGGATTCGTCGAGTTGGTATTCAAAGTCTGCTGGAGGAGTTTTAAGATGAGAAAGTATCAAATCCAAAAAAGCTGGGGCTGTATTCAAAAAGTCTTATTGGGCGTGATGAGCGTCTTTTGGTTTTCAGGATGTTTAACGATCGATCCACCGAAACATTTTTTGATCGTTCAGGAGGAACTCGACCAGATCAAGGCCCTGTCGTCCGATGAAGCACGATTTTGGGTGCGAGAGTTTAAGGATGCGAATCAAGGTGATCTCGCCTTTTGGTCAGAAGCGATTCAGGAAGAGTTTGTCAAAAACCGGGGGTATCTCTCGATCTCTGAAGAAAAAATTCAGGATGGAACGGGCAGGGAAGGTACTTTGTTAACTTTTGAGTCGACTCTCAATGGAGTTCCCCACCGCTATCTCTTTGCTATGTTTGTCATCCCAGGATGGTCGGCAAATACTATTCGTGTTGCCGAATATTTAGCCCCGGTAGAGATATACGAAAAATACGAAGTTTCGATTGAGCAATCGATTCGGAGTTTAAGGTAGTCCGCACGTGCCGAGGTTGTAAATTTTTGCGAAATACATTAGTAAGCCCGGAGCGTAAGCGACGGGATACGTCATTGCGATGAATCCACATCGGTACGTCTTTAGGGATAATTCAGGCATTTAATTTCCACCCACGAAATATCTTAGCATTGTCCCGTCGCTTACGCTCCGGGCTTATTAATAGTGGTGCTGAATACTTTGTTGTGAATTTTTATCCAACTTAGTCAGAGTCGGATTCCAATCTAGTAGAACTAAAGCCTTAACTAGCCCGAAGCGCTAGCGAGGGAAAGAACCCCTCGCTAGCGCTTCGGGCTAGTTAAGTTGGAGGGTCTTAAAAAGTCTCAGCCTCGACGTGTGCCTATTACTTTAGGGAGTGCGTGAGCGAAGCGAATTTGCACGAAGGAGCGGCCGATAGCC
The DNA here is from genome assembly GCA_028280485.1 of Planctomycetota bacterium. GTDB lineage: Bacteria > Planctomycetota > UBA8108 > UBA8108 > JACQVS01 > JANQLS01. Next base: position 41,573 of record JANQLS010000088.1, on the reverse strand, counting down.
GCGACCATCATTACTGAGGGAGTGCGTGAGCGAAGCGAATTTGCACGAAGGAGCGGCCGATAGCCGCGACCATCATTACGGAGGGAGTGCGTGAGCGAAGCGAATTTGCACGAAGGAGGAAGCGACCATCATTACTGCGGACTACTCTTGAAAGAGTTCCTCGGGAAGGTCAGCATCGCAGTAAACGTTTTGAACGTCGTCGTGATCTTCAAGGATATTCAAGACGTCTAAAACTTTTTTACCCGTGTCGACATCGAGAGGGATTAAGTTTTGCGGGATCCAGTCCAATTCAAATTTGCTGAATAGGGGAGCGGCATCATCATCTTCACCCCAAGCTTTTTCTTTTTTGGGGTTCTTTTCGTTATCTAATTTTTCGATGGCTTCCCGCACTGTCTCCAGGGCATCGGGGGTGGTGATGACTTGGTAGACGTCGCCTTCAGTTTTGAGATCTTCGGCCCCGGCATCGATCACCACTTCAAAAAGTTCTTCTTCTTCAAGGGCCGATTTGTCGAGCTCAAGGACGCCCGCACGATCAAATTTCCAGGTGACCGAACCGGTCTTTCCTAAGCTGCCGCCACGTTTTTCCAAGAGGTTTCTAACTTCACCTCCCGTTCGATTGCGGTTATCCGTCACCACTTCGATGATGACGGAAGCGCCACCGGCAGTGATACCTTCATAGGTAATCTCGGCTAATTCGCCACCTTCGAGTTCGCCAGATCCCTTTTTGATGGCTCTCTCGATGGAGTCTTTAGGCATTGAGACTGCACGTGCTCGTTCGATGCAATATCGAAGCTTCAAATTGTCGACAGGATTGCCTCCGCCGTTTCTTGCAGCAATCATGATGTGCTTGGCTAACTTGCTGAACAACTTACCGCGTTTGTTATCGGCAGCTGCTTTCTTGTGTTTGATGTTAGCCCATTTTGAGTGTCCAGCCATTTTATATCCGATTTGTATCTGGTGTAGGTCTCTGGGTTATACCCGTTTAGCTCCGGTACTCATCGACTAGATCCACGCGGATATCCGCATGATAAAAGGATGAATATTTCTCAATGAAAAGGGAGCTTCGCTCTATTTTCAAGTGAAAATTCAGGTTTGAAGAAGGGGCGAGGGCCTATGTTAAATATATAGTGATTTTGCCCTCGGGGCCAATTCTGAGAAGTTCCTCTAATACTAGGAGGGGAAGATTATTTCTTCTTCGCCTTTTTCTTTGCTTTGGCTTTTTTGGCGACCTTCTTAGCTACCTTTTTAGCCGCTTTTTTAGCTACCTTCTTCTTTGCGGGCTTAGCGGCAGCAGTAGCCTTTTTCTTCTTTTTCTTCTTCGACATTTTGACGTAGAACTGGCAGCAAGACTTTAAGTCGCAGGCGGAGCATTGAACGTCTTCGTCTTCTGGAGGACAGATGTCTCGACTGTGAGCTAAAAAGAAGTGGTGGAGGATAAGTCCATCTTCAGTTTCGAGCATCTCGTGAAGGGCTTTTCCCTTTTGGTCGCAAGTGAGGTCTGCCTTCACCAAATTCAAACGTTCGAGGGTACTTTCCATCCGGGTATCAACTGGGACCATCGGGTATTCTCTCCGCTGACGAAGCACCAAGTTGATCGTAGAACTTTCAACACCTTTTATTTGCTTTAGAAACCTGCGGATGTCACTGATGTTTTCCTCTGCAAGGGATTCCAAGCTGACGGTATGTTTTTCATGATGCAGGAAGTCGAGGAGGTCTTTAATAAAGACAGCTAAAGACAAGGAGTGATCCGGCGCATCGATGGCTTCCTGAATTTCGGGGATTGGGCTGATTCTAATTTCATTCCAATCTACGAAATCCGTTTTAAGCCGTTGAAAGCTTTGCAAAGCTTCGGGAGGGGGCAGGTAAAAGTTAATCTTGTGGAAGATAACCAGATCTAATATTTCTTCAGGGTAGTTTTCTAGAGCTGTTTTAATTTGGGTCTCTTTTTTAGAGATATGGCTCCAAACATCCTTCAATACTTCTTTGGCTTTCACCGCGGTGCCTCCTGTCAGTTGAACGAAGGGGGGTTGGATTCTTTAATTAACTTTCAATGTGAGGAAAGAGTCATAGAGATCGATAGTTACTAAGACCTTCACTCGTTTCTCAAGTTAAGACCTGGTTCATGATGAAACTGTCATGGATAGTCAGCTCATTCGATGGGGTCATTTAGAATCCAACTGGTTGCAAACTGAATGCTTTGAGAGTCGGCTGGGGTAGCTTACCTGAGGGCTTCAAGTACTTTTGAATTAAGCTTTTAGGGCTTGGTTTCTCAGGGCCTTTCTCAGGGCATTCAATGATGTGAAGCCCGGATTATAACTTTTCTGATACTCATGTGTAGATGGGTTTCGAGAGTGATCCACTTGCTATTTTGTTCGATGGGTGAAGCCAACTAAAGGGACAGCCCTAATTGAATGAGATAAATAATTGATTAATCAATATTTACAAAAGGTCCAACGTTTAAATTTCAGGAACTCCGGACGAATGCTTTGAAAAGGGGTTCACTGAAGTTTTTTCTCTGGGGCGCCCTGCTTCTAAATAAAGTACGGCATTTTTTGCCGGGGTTTTGTTGTAAGTTTAAATATAGTAGCTTTTTATAGCTGTGTCTTCGATGCGTGGAAAGTTCGTGGTCGGAGGGTGAACGGGATCGTTTTCCGTTTTCAGTCACTCCTTGCCTTCGCAACGCTTGAGGCTCGGAATGAGATAAGCTTCCATTGTTTTGATGGAGGGTTGAAGTTAGTGGTGATTGTTAGAAGGGCCGCACGTGGAACGTGCGGACTACATAAAACCCCGAGCGTAACGAGTACGCCCGGGGTCGTTGCGAATGAAGCCGAATTCCAGATGCGGGGTTTTTGAATAGAAAGATTCGGTTTGAAGAGAATTAGACTTTTAGATTGGAGGGGGCATCTGGGTCGGCTTAGATCCATTTTTCCTTAGCGAGCATTGTGTTCCATAAAACTTTCATAAAGGGAGTCCATCTCCTTTTTCACTTCATCATCATCTTCCAAATGTTGACGAAATGAAAAGGGTATGGGGCTCATCCATGGAATATCAAATTTGACAACTCCCCATACTCCACACCCTCTCCCGTAGACGGCTGAAAGTCCGTGTGATTGAAATTTTCCTGAAAATCTTGTTTCGCCTTCAGCAAACAAGTCAATTTCAACGCTTTCTTGAAAGGGATAATGAACCGTGTTATTTGCGAAGAGATCTCGCTCTAACCTACCGGTATCATCTTCAACGGTTTGAGAGATTTCAATTGAGGCATCTATGTTAATCGTTGGCTTTCCATCCGGGTCTACAGAGATTCCATTGCCCATTTGAATTCTAGGGGAGAAGGTGATTTTGTTTCCGCTTTGGAGGCTAGCACTTTTTACAAAACCAATTTTTTCTCCAACTGTGAAGGAAGTCATGTCTTGGCTTAAAGCTTCAACCTCTGGAGTGAAAGAAGAACACTTTGAGTCCATTGAAGAATCAGTATTGACGAAAAGAGTGGAGCGATAAAATCCCTCCGCTGAAACACTCGGATTTATTAAGCCACTAATTTTTCTTCCCCACAAATCGAAGCAAAGGGCACTGATTCTATATTTAACGTAACCTGATCCTTGGGCTTGATCCTGAGTGCGAGGAGTTTTACAGTTTGTTTGTGATCTCCTCGTTGTGAACTGATGATGGGGGCCTTTTCCATTGTGGCTCGCTAACGAGCTGATGGCTCCATTCGTTAGAGGGACAGAATCAGCTGAGACTCCCGTTTGCTCCCCCAACTCGTTGAAACTTCTAGAATAGAACTTTGATTTTCGAATGGGGGGATGAACGATTTCAGTAAGATAGGCTTTACAGTAAAAAAAAGGCCAGATAGGAAAAATATGCTGTTCTGTTTCCACCGAGCATTCCTCTTCGGCGGAACACACGTAAACCAGTGTTTCCCTAACAACCGTTGATTCCGGGTCCGCGACGCGTTCTCCTGTTTCTGAATTTGTAAGCCTGGAAACACTTACCTTCACTCGATGCCACCCGGGTTCACAAATCTCTTCGGGTTCAGCTTTAAATTGAAGTTGATCGTGACCCGCTCGACAGTAACCCGCTTCGCAATTACCCAAATTGTCGGGTGTAGGATCGACACCGCAACCGGTGGTTTCATTCGGGAATGGAATAAACGATCTTTCAAAGAGGTAGTCGTAAAGTTGAAAGTAATCGTCGGAGTTGACTTCCCCATCATCGTTGACATCCCAAGCATCGTCACACATTTGATCTTCGTAATGAAAGATGTGATTGAGAAGCGAGTTTTCCAGCATTTCTAAGTCGATTTCATCCACTTTGCCGTCTGCTGACACATCTCCTCTCAAGAAAATGTCTTTTTCCGTATTGGGCAAGAAGGAGTTTCTCGCAACTTGCTGAGCCGCAATTTTGACACAACCATTCACAGGAAGTTTAAAGGTTGTATTCGCAAATTGAACGATGGGTTTCGTGTTATCTTTGGGCGCTAATATACTTAACCCTTCTACCCAATGCTCCGGTGCGCCCTCCCAGAGTGAAGCGATGGCTTGACCTTCTTCTAAACTCTGAATCGCTTCGTGTAAGTCTAAAGGAACTTTAACAGCTGAGCTAAATTCGGATTGAGTGATGGCTTGAGAAGGGTTTAACAGTTTATCCATCGAAGAGATGTGATCTGGAAGCTCATAGTCTACCGGGTCTTCTTCACCGCAGCTTAGTTGATCGTCGCTCGGGTCGGATCCTGCTTGAGGGAAAGGTTTTGGAGGTTGAGAAGTTCCCAGAAATAAATAACTTAAAGTATAAATAGCGTCGTTTATAGAATGTTGGCCGTCATCATCGGAATCTAATGCATCTTCACAAGATAGAGGTACATTTCCTAAGAATAAATAACCCAAGGTGTTTAACGGGTCCGTTAGGTTGATGGTGAAATCGGAATTGACATCTCCTCTGACAAATTCATCTCCAAAAGAACGGCCATGAATTAAGCTGTTTATTAGTAATAGACAACTAATAAACAGACACGTTCTTATTAATGTTTTATTAAGTTTTATGAACTTATTAAATTGAAGTGCGAGATTTAAGTGATGACGTGATGGTTTTAAAGACGAGGAAGTAAGAAACATAATTGGCTCCTATTCGCTCGCTTCAGAGAATCGTTGAAAGTTGGGATGGGTGGAAGTCTTGGTGGAAGGTTCAAGTCGTTGACTCGAACAAAAGAAGCTTAACTCCTCGAAGTCATCTTCGCAGGAAAAAGTTTAAGATTTTTATGCTTTGTTAAGTTGAACTAGAGAAGGAGTTCTTAGAGTTTTGTTATTAAATTTTGACTTCTTCAACGCATATTAAATTTTCTTAGCCAACCTTTAACGTTCTCTCGAATGAGATTCTGTTTTTGTTCAATTGAATTTCCAATGTACCTGAGAAGCAAGGTGAGGCTTGAGTTCCTGAATGCTGAATCCTCGATCTCTTGGAATCTTGCTCAAAGTTCTATAAATTGAATTTATCGGAATTGATTTAAACGAATTGAAAAGACTAGGGGCAGGATTTGAGGGAAATCCATTATGGTCTGCCAAATACCTTCACTGTTGTATACTTCTTCAGCTTTTCCGTGCTGGTTTTCTATCTCGATAGTAACGACCGGTAATCTTTAACTTGAATTGAGTGTAATCTGATCAATGGGGAACGAAGTTCCAAGCACTGCATCTGTATTTCAACTAGCTTCGCGCTTCACTTCGGATGAGTTGTCGATCATCATCGGCACTTGTACTCCGGATGCCGTTGCCATCATCAATCCGATTAATGGTCGGATTGAAGGATGTAATGAAGGATTTCGTGAGCTCATTGATCCCGAAGTCGAGGGGGTGGATCGTCTCCATTTAGATTCCTACATTCACCCTGATGATCTTCGTAGCTTTAAATTCAGTCGATCTAAAGAAACCGTTGAAGATCAAGATCCCGTCGAAGTTCGAATTAAGTCTGTTGGGGACTATTTTAAAGCCCAAGTCGTCTTCAGTTCTTTGCGCTGGGAAAGGCAAGAGTTTTTACTTGCTTATATCCGTCCAGTTAAGCTAGAAAGCGAAATTGAAAAGGAACTGAAAGGTCGGATTACGACTCAAAAAAGGAAGACTTTAGATGCGATCAAGTCTTCGCTCTTGATTTATCAATTCACGGAAAAAATCAAAAAGACGCCTCTATTAACCACGACATTGTTGGGAGCCGTATCCAACGAAGAGATCTTTGAGCGAGCCTCTAAGATTTTGACGAGTGAAGGCCTCAACTATAAAGGGGTGAGTTTTTATCTGGTCGAAGAAGACGAGCTTCAGATTCAATACTCGACTCAAGCCACCGAAGGCGAGAGCTTTAAGCTATCAGAAAAAAATCGCTATACCGATTTCTTTAAAAACGAAGAACAAAAGGTCCTCGAATGTGATCAATCGATCCTCGTCAATCTCACTGGACGAGAAGAATCATTGGGCTTTCTCGAAATAGAATTACACGAACGCGAAAAAATCTTTTTTGATGAACTTAACCTCGTTCGAAAGTGGCAAAAAGATGCCCTGACTACTTTTGCCGATATGATCGCCTTGTTGATGGAAAACCTTCGACTCTACGAAGAGGTTCGAATTCAATCCATCACCGATCCTTTGACTGGAGTTTACAACCGTCATTATTTTACTGACTGTTTGCCCCAAGAAGTTCAACGCTGTAAGGAACATGAATTTCCGCTCACGTTGATCTTTATTGATATCGATTATTTTAAAACGATCAATGATACTTATGGTCACCTCGCCGGTGATAAGATCTTGGCTGAGATGGGGCAGCTCTTAAAACGTAATTTCAGAGGATACGATTTTATCTGTCGCTATGGGGGAGATGAATTTGTGGTTCTCCTTACCGAAATTTCAGAAGAAGATGCCCGGCGAATCGCTCAAGAGTTTTTAGATGTCGTCCGCTCGAATGACTTCGGGATCGAGGATGACAACTTCTCTTTAAGTCTCAGTATGGGGATTTGTTTCTGCGGTAAAGACATCAGTGGCGAAGACTTCCTTCGTTCAGCCGACGATGCTCTCTATAAAGCTAAGGAAACTGGACGGGATAAATTGGTTGTCAGCAAACCCGAAGTCGAACAGCCAGTTCTCGAGAATCTCAGTCCTAAAAAACAGTTTCGCGAGAAGAGGGGGGATTCTCAAGAAGCTCCCGTGGCTCGTAAGAACTCACCCGATGAAGAAGAAGAGTGAATGTAATAGAGAAAATAAGCTTTCTGAATATTGAACGAATATTGCAATATTAAAAGAATCTCTATATTTCAATCTAACCTACTGAAGAACTCCGCCTCGCATAGTCATTCCATAGATCTATAAATAAAACCAAAAATGGGCTTCCTCGAAGTTTAAGGCGTGATTGATTTTATTATTTTCGCAGACGAGGGAATAGAAGAGAATTTGCAAGAAAGTAGCGGCAAGAATATGTTTGGCCTGCTGAGTCTCTCTTCTTATTTTCTTGCCCCCATTTTCTTGCTGAGTTAGTAGTTGGGAATAGCTTTAAATATGGGGCGAGAATTTGAAATCCAATTCCTCTTCCGTTTTGAATGGATGAAGTCATTTAAAATCATCCAAGTGACAGATAGAAGATAGGTTTTCTTAAAAGTGAGATGGTTGAGTGATCTTAGTCGTTTCGCGGGTGAGATAGTTAAATGGGCAGAAGAGAATTAGCAAGAAAATAGGGGCAAGAATATTTTGGTTTGTTGAGCCTCTCTTCTTTTTTTTAACTCTCATATTCTTTCGAGCTGAGTAGGCGGGAAAGACTCTATGATTTGGGCAAATTTATAGAACACAAATTCCACGTCATTTTGAAGATCAGGAACTAATCTACAGAATCTTCTTCGCTCTCTGAAGGACTCTCGCTGCGTTGATCCTTATTCTTTCGATCACTCTCCACTGCATCTTCAATCAACTTTTCTACTCGTGATATCTTGTCTTGAGTGTCATCTAAGATGAACATCAATTTAGGGGTTACTCGAGTGTGGAGGTTCTGAGCGACTTCTCGTTGAATGAAGCCTGTGGCTTGGTGGAGGGCGTGCTCCGTTCGGCTTTTAACGCCTTCGTCACCGAATACCGAAAAGTAGACCTTCGCTTCTCGAAGGTCTTCCGTGGGTTCAACCCTTAAAATGGTAACGAAGCCGACACGGGGATCGTGGAGTTCCCTCTGGATGGCGTTCGTAATTAAGAATTGAATTCGGCTCGCCAGTTTAAGAATTCGTCGCGATGGCATAACAGTGGTGTGAGCTCAGTTGACGGCAGTTTATTCTAATGATCGTTTTTTCTCGACGATCGTATAGGCTTCAATTTTATCACCGCGTTGAATGTCGTTGTAGCCTTGGACCTTGATTCCGCATTCGAACCCTTCCTTGACTTCTTTGACGTCATCACGGATCCGTTTGAGAGAGGCTAATGATCCTTCGAAGCGGAGCTCATCGTCGCGGTAAACTCGAACCTTGCTGTCACGGAAAATCGAACCTTTTCGAACCATGCAACCGGCGATGTTTCCGATTTTTGAAGCCTTGAAGACTTGCAAGATTTCGGCGTGACCTTGAACTTCTTCGAAGTAATCCGGAGTGAGTCGGTCTTCCAGCGCTCGCTTCACGTCGTCGATGATTTCGTAGATAACGTTGTAGATTCGAACTTCAACCTGCTTCTCAATTGCGATGGAGCTACTCTTATCATCGATGGTGACATTGAAGCCCATGATGATACCGTTCGAAGCATCCGCTAACAGAATATCGTCCTGACTGATCGGCCCGACTCCGCCGTGGAGGAGACGCACTTGAACTTCATCGTTACCACAATCTTCCAACGATTTCTTAATGGCTTCTAAAGTACCTTTAACGTCGGCCTTGAGAATCAAATTCAGCTCGGTGACTTCAGACTTTTCAAGTTGTTCGAAGAAATTCTGAAGCGAAACTTTTTGGACGCTCGCGCGGTCTTCCTCGCGTTTCTTGTGCTGACGTTCTTCAGCAATTTCGCGGGCTTTCTGAGCCGAGTCAAAGACGTAGAACTTATCTCCAACTTCGGGGAGTTCGTTCAACCCACTGATTTGAACTGGAGTTGAAGGACCCGCTTCGTCTACGGCATCTAAACCGTTGAGCCACATATTTCTGACACGGCCAGAAGCTGCTCCGCAGAGGATGTGGTCTCCAAGCCGCAAGGTTCCATCCTGGATAAGGATGGTAGCTAAGTTTCCTCGACCCGTATTCGATTCGGCTTCTAAGACGACTCCCACTGCAGAACGAGCCGGGTTGGCCCTGAGTTCTAATAACTCGGCTTCTAATCCGATCGTTTCTAATAGGTTGTCGATGCCTTCACCCGTTTGAGCGGAGACGCCCACCATTTCCGTCGTTCCGCCCCAATCGGGAGCCATCAAGCCCATCTTCGCTAAACCATCTTTGGTTTTGTCGAGGTTGGCATTCGGTTTATCGATCTTGTTCAACGCGACGATGATCGGTACTTCCGCGGCCTTGATGTGATTGTAGGCTTCTTCGGTTTGGGGCATGGGGCCTTCGTCAGCAGCGACGATTAAGACCGCAACGTCAGTAATATTGGCTCCACGGGCTCGCATCTCGGTGAAGGCCTTGTGACCAGGGGTGTCGATAAAGACAATCTTGGTCTTATCGTCATCCACTTTATAAGCACCCAAGTGTTGAGTGATGCCACCGTGTTCTTTGGTGACCACGCGAGTTTGACGAATGTAATCTAAGAGCGATGTTTTACCGTGATCGACGTGACCCATGAAGGTTACGACTGGGGCCCGTTCGATAAGTTCTTGATCCGAGCTTTCGAACGACTCGATCGCTTGAACCGCATCTTCGAGTCGTTTCTCTTGTTGGAAATTGATATCGACTTCGAATTCGGCTCCGATTTCCAGAAGAGTTTCTTCTTCGAGATAAGAGTTCACATTCAACATCATCCCTTTTGCAAACAGGGCTTTGATGATGTCGTTGACTTTGACCCCGATCGCTGCTGAAAGATCTTTCAGGTTGATTGGAAGTTGAATCGTAGCTTCGGTCGGTCTCTGAGGCTGGGGGGGCTCTTGAGTTGCCGTTACGCCGCCCTTGGCTTGGGGTCTCCCTCTACCGGCAGCTTTTCCACCTTTGCCACCACCTTTACCACCGCGTCCATTACCTTTCTCGGGGAAGAAGCGAGTGGTGGTACGCTTTCCTTGAGTTTTACCTCCGGGTGTGGCTGTTCGTGCACCTCGGATGATTTCTTCGGGTTCGAAAGTCTTAGCTGATTTCTTGCCTTTGCGCCCACCTTCTTTGCGATTCTCGTTCGTCTTGTCGGCAGAACCTTTTGATTCACCTTCCTTGGTGGTAGAAGTTCCCGTTGCCTCTTCCCCTGCATCTTTTGCTTCAGCAGCATCAGCAGTGGCTTTCTTAGGAGGTAGACGGTCCCTGAGAATCTGAGCAACATTGTCTTCCAATGCGCACATGTGGTTGGTCACTTTATGGCCTTGTGTCTTGAGGAAAGTCATCAGCTCTTTGCTCGACATCCCAAGCTCTTTGGCTAATTGAAAGATTCTAACTCCCAAGGGTCTATTCCTGTCCTATACGGCTTCTTAAAACGGGTATTGTAGAAAATGCTTGAGCCTCGGTGCACAACGCAACGAGGCTCGTAGAAACAACTCAAACTAGGAAGCTTTTAGAAAAGCTTTGATCTGATGGTGGGTTAAACTTTTTTACATGAGTTCAACCTGACTACTCAGTTTGCTTTTCTTCAGAGTCTTCTACTGACTCTGATTCAGTAACTTCCTGGGCTTCATCGGCGGCTTCGGCTGAAGGTGCATCTTGATTCTCAGCACTCTCGGCTTCAGGAGAACTCTCAGTTTCGGGAGTCTCTTCTTCGCTTGAAGCTTGAATCTCGCTGGTCCCCTCCTCTGAAGGTTCGGCTTCTGAGGGGGCACTCTCATTATCACTCTCGGAGGAATCATCTTCGGAGCTTTCGCTCGCTTCTTCAGATTCGGGCGCAGTTTCTCCTGCTTGATCTTCTGAAGCTTCGGCGGGGGCTTCCCCTTCACCTTCACTTCCGATGACTCCGATCTCGATTTGTTTACCTTCTTCGTCGACTTCCGCTAAGCGAAGTTTTTCCAGCTCTTCTTCTGAAACGGTGACAATGTCGATGTTCCAGCCGGTGAGTTTGGAGGCTAAGCGAACGTTTTGCCCTCTCTTTCCGATGGCGATCGATTGTTGATCGGGCATGACGTAAACTTTGGCATGCTTCGTTTCAAAATCTAAATCCATCGAAGAGATTTCGGCGGGCTTTAAGGCGTTCATGATGAGAACTTCAATCGATTCGTTCCAGCGAACGATATCAATTTTCTCACCGAACAATTCGTCGACGATGTTCTTAATTCTCGAACCTCGAACTCCGACGCACGCACCTACACAGTCGACATTCATGTCGTAGGTGGTGACGGCGATCTTCGTTCTGTAGCCAGGTTCACGGGCTAAGCCCATGATTTCGATCGTTCTATCAGCGATCTCAGGTACTTCCATCTCGAAGAGGGCTTTGACCAGATCTACACTCGATCGACTCAAGATGATCCTGACTCGACTCGTATTCTTTCTGATGTCTTGAATCAGTACTTTGATGCGTTCACCTACTCGGAAACGTTCTCCCGGAACTTGCTCAGAGCGAGGTAAAAATCCTTCGATCTTTCCCATGCTGATGATCAAGTTGGGGCCTTCAGTTCGATGAACTAATCCGGAGATGAGTTGGCCGACTTTGCTAGAGTATTCATCGAAGACGACATCGCGTTCGGCTTCTCGAATCTTCTGAAACAAGACTTGTTTACCGGTGGTGGCTGCAATTCTTCCTAAATCTTCAATTTCAAGATCCGTCTCACCATCCTTGATCGCAATTTCACCTGACTTGCGATCGATGTTGACGGTGATCGATTCGGAATCTCCGTATTTCTTCTTCACTGAAGTTAGATACGCAGATTCGATCGCCAAAAAGATCGCTTCTTTATCGATCTCTTTGTCTCGATGGATAGTGTCGACAAACCTGAGGATCTCAGATTGTTTCATAAGTCTTAGGGACCGAGAGGGGCTCTTTCGTGTTCTTCTGCTTTTAAAAAGCTGAACTCAGAATTCGCTCTCGGCAAGCCTCCACACTCAATAACTAATTCGTTTTTGTTGAAACAAGCTCCTATGGAGCCTTTTTCAACCGTTTCAGCAAATCATAGATTTGCTTTCACTCCGCTAAGCATAGGGTCTTCGCCCCTATGTAGTAATAATGGAATAAAGACCCTAGGTCTTTATTCATGGCCGAGTTGATCCCAACTCGGCTGAGTTCCTGTTTAATCAACAGAAATTCATTCACTCACTTGGAAATAAGTTACTAAGAACTTAGGTCCAAAGCGTTTAAATGAGATAGATCCCGCGAATAAATGGCAGTCATCTACCGTTTATCCTAGAATTAAATCTTTTTCGATTCTTCTAGTGGGGGGAATTCATCCCTTCTTTAGTCGAAATTGACTAGGTATTGTACCTGGATCCCAAACGATTAACAGCCTTAAGAAGTTAGGCTTTCAGATTCTCTAAAACTTCTACTCGATACGGTTTGGGGCGCATCCGTAGAAAGAGGTTCTCTCACTTCTTTTAATACAGGCTAAAAAAGATTGGGGTAGCGTCCTCAGAACCTTCCTTTTACCCGGGCAGTGCTTCAGAGGGCCTACCTGGAGATATATAGAATGGCTCGACGCTTTCTTCTCTCTTCAAATTAGAAATGGAATTAAACACTCGCAAGTGAAGATTTCCAAGGATAAATTCAATTGTAGGAAAGTTTTGCAACATTTTCACGGTGTGAGGACTTCCGGGTTCTGCATCATCTGTGCATCATCGATGGGGTGCCCGGTGACATCACTCGGGTGAAGAGGAGAGATGACTTTGGAAAATCGACAGACTAAAGGCTTGGGTTTGTTTTTAAAGAAGCCCGAACCTGGGAAGGTTAAAACGCGATTGGCAAAGACTTTGGGGGACGCATTTGCCGCCCGAGTTTACACGGCCTTCGTCTCGGATCTCTTCAAAACCCTTCACGGACTTCAGGAGGTTCAGATTTTCGTCTTCTTCACCCCCGATGACGATCAAATCGCCGTAGAGGATTTTTTGAAATCCATTACAGATAAAGGGCTTAGGGAACAGATCCAGCTTGTGCCTCAGGGGGAGGGCGACCTGGGGCACCGCATGGTCCGGGCCTTCAAAAGATTGGAAAAAGCCGTCGAGAGAGGAGTTTTAATTGGGACGGATTTTCCCACTTTGAAAGGGAGCACCTTAGAAGCAGCCTGGCAGGCTTTAGATTCGAATGACCTCACCTTGGGTCCCGCACTCGATGGGGGGTATTACCTTATCGGAATGAAGGACTCGCATCCGGAGCTCTTCGAGGGTGTGAATTGGAGCACGGAGAGCGTTTTTTCGGAAACGATCCAACGAAGTGAAAACCTGGGCCTCAAGACAGTGATCTTAGAGGAGGGGGATGACATCGACGATGAAAAGGACTTAAAGAATCTCTTTCAGATGCTTCGAAATCAACCAGATCTTGCTCCCGAAACCTTGCTCGTCATCCAGGATATTTGGTCTTAAATCCGTTCGGTTCAAGAATTTGATTTGGAGGGAAATTACGAAAATGCCTTATTTTGCAGAAAAACCGGTAACTTTTTAGCTGAGATTTCGGGTTGAGAGGAATCCCTGATTTCCTTCTGAGGATTGGGGTTAAAGGTGTTATTAGGACGCGCCGAATATACGGATAGAAACAGAGAGTCTCTGTCGCTCCATTCGATCTCGTTTGTGGGGGCTCAGACTTGAAGTTAGACTAAGTGAAGTTATTCAATTTTAATTATGAATGCCTCACCTCTGATTTAGCTGACTCATTGGGTTGGCTGGGTCGTCGGTTGGAGGTTTCTAAAAGATGGCTTGAGGACGATCGATGAAGTGTGATTTCTGTGATGATGATGCCAATGTACATTTGACGGATGTATCCAACGGTGAGAAAAAAGAAGTCCATCTTTGCGAAAAATGCGCGAAAGATCAGGGCACGACGATTAAGAGCCATCTCAATAAGAGTGATAGTGAATATCCAGATTTTCCAGCTTACGAGTTGATGACTCCTCAGTTGGAAGATGAAGCCGGCGGGCAAGAATTGGTTTGCCCGAATTGTGGCATCTCCTACAGCAAATTTAGGTCGACGGGTAAGTTTGGTTGCCCGGATGACTACGAGGTCTTCGGACCTCACATCGTAGAGTTAATGGAGAAGATCCACCACAAGGTTCAGCACACGGGTAAGGCGCCAGAGAATTTCGACGCCGAGCTCGACCGAGTTGAATTGGTGAAAGATCTTCGTACAGAGCTCGACAAGGCCATCGAGCTTGAAAATTACGAGAGGGCCGCAGAACTTAGAGATAAGATATATAGCCTTGAAGCGGGAAGTGGAAAGTCACGACAACCGTGACGTAGAACAACAAGTCGCCCAAGCCTCTAACGATGGTCGGGACAGGCTCATGGATCTTGATCAACTTCAAAATCAAGTCGGTGAGTGGCTCTCTGGAGCCGGACCCGATTCTGATATTGTCATCAGTTCTAGAATCCGTTTGGCAAGAAATGTCGCTGGTTTTAGGTTCCATTCTCGAGCTACGCCTCGAGAGAAAATGGATTTAGAGCGCCACATCAACAAGAAGTTGGAGCAAGCGGAAACTACGAAGCCCTTGAAGTATTTTGAGCTTCAAGATCTCTCGTCGATCGATCGTCAATTCCTGGTTGAGCGCCATCTCATCAGTCGAGAACACGCTTTCGGGAAAGGCCCGCGGGGCGTTTCGATCTCTTCCGATGAAAACTTGAGCATCATGGTGAACGAAGAAGATCATCTTCGTATCCAAGGTCTGCGATCCGGTTTTCAGCTTCGAGACAATTGGGAAGAAGTGAATCAACTCGATTCGGCGATCGAGCAACAGCTCGACTATTCTTATTCTCCCAAATTTGGTTACCTTACTATTTGCCCAACCAACGTCGGCACCGGACTTCGTGCTTCTGTCATGTTGCACTTGCCTGCCTTGGTGATGACGCAACAGATCGAAAAAGTTTTTCAGGCGGTTTCAAAGATTAATCTAGCGGTGCGGGGTCTCTACGGAGAAGGCACCAAGGCCTCCGGAGATTTCTACCAGATCTCGAACCAGCAAACGCTGGGAAAGAGCGAAGAAGAGATCATTCAAAATATCGAGTCGGTCATCCCGCAAATCGTGAAATTTGAACGAACTGTTCGAGAAACTCTCTTAGAGAACAAGCGTGAAATAATTGAAGATAAAGCCTGTCGAGCGCAAGCGATGCTCAGGAGTGCCAGGATCATCAATAGCGAAGAGGCTATGGATCTCCTCTCCGTAGTTCGCCTGGGAGTGAATCTCAATTTAATTCCCGATCTAAAAGTTCAAACGATCAACGAACTTTTTATCCTTTCTCAGCCCGCCCATCTCCAGAAGATTGAGACGAAGGAACTCAATGCTTCCCAGCGAGATGTCACCCGTGCGACATTAATTCGCGATCGACTCAAAAAATCGACCTAAACCCAGTCTAAAACGGGGGAACCAGCGCTAAAAACCGAGATTTTGCCGTTTTTTAGGCGATAGGGCGACTCGGAGCCCTTGCAGGAGGTGTGGAGAAAGCGTACCATGTTCCGAATATGTTATTTTTGCCCGTAGAGGGCCCGAGGGCTCTTTTTGAATAAAAAAAGTTCCGATACAAAAAAAGGTACTTCATTCGCCACTCGATTGGATCGATATGGCCTAAGAGGCTTTTACTCCTTTGTTTAAGGAGTGTTGTAATGGAACTTTCACCTGCGTTAATTCGTTTAAAGAGTGTGAAGAGTAGATTTGCTTCTCGAATTCTTTGCTGAACTCGTTTTGTGGAGCAACAATAAGAATAAATTCGAGGAAATTGCCGCGAGTCAGGGGTCAGATCTTTCAAAGATCTGTATCAAATTAAAGCAGCCCTCCCTGTTGAGGCTGCGAAAATTTGGTGAAGCTGATTCGCATTTTGGAAGAACTTGAAGAAGAGCGCTTAAGCTCTTCGTCGGAGGAAACAATAAATGTTCGACCGTTTCACGGACCGTGCGAGGAAGGTCATGGCGCTGGCTCGAAAAGAAGCTCAGCGATTCAACCACGATTTCATTGGTACCGAACACATTCTTCTTGGTTTGATTCAAGAGGGAAGTGGTGTCGCTGCGAATGTCCTAAAAAATCTTGGCGTCGAGATCAATCGCATCCGCTCAGAAATTGAAAAGAATGTTCAGTCGGGTCCTTCAATGGTGACCATGGGGCAACTTCCGTTTACCCCTCGAGCAAAAAAAGTGCTCGAACTTTCGATGGAAGAAGCCAATGAATTGGGTCACAACTACATTGGAACGGAGCACCTCCTTTTAGGTCTTCTTCGCGAAAACGATGGTGTTGCAGCGCAAGTTCTCATGGACTTGAGCATCAAACTTGACGACGTTCGCAACGAAGTGCTCGAGCTCTTAGGTGCCGCTGAAGGAGGTCAGGAAGCTCAAATTCCTAATCCTTCAGGTACAGGAACTGGTGGAAAAGCTCAACGCTCGAAGACTCCAGCCCTGGATGCCTTTGGGCGAGACTTAACCGAGTTAGCTCGCGAAGGAAAGCTCGACCCCGTCATCGGTCGTCACGATGAGATCGAACGAGTGATTCAAGTCCTCAGTCGTAGAACGAAAAACAACCCTGTTCTTTTAGGTGAACCGGGCGTCGGTAAAACGGCGATCGTTGAAGGTTTGGCTCAAGACGTCATCGCCGGGCGAGTTCCCGATCTGTTGCGCGATCGAAGAATCGTCGTTTTAGATCTCGCGATGATGGTTGCCGGAACCAAATACCGTGGTCAGTTCGAAGAACGTATCAAAGCGGTGATGACCGAAGTCCGCCGCGTTAAAAATGTAATTCTCTTTATCGACGAACTTCACACCTTAGTGGGTGCCGGTGGTGCAGAAGGAGCGATCGACGCTTCGAATGTCCTCAAGCCTGCCTTGAGCCGCGGTGAAGTCCAATGCATCGGTGCGACAACCTTAGACGAGTACCGTAAGTTCATCGAAAAAGATGGTGCTTTAGAACGTAGGTTCCAAACGATTCTCGTCAATCCTCCTTCAAAAGAAGAAGCTGTCGAGATCTTGAAAGGTCTTCGTGACAAATACGAAGCTCACCACCGCGTTCAGATTACCGATGAGGCCTTGGCTGCTTCCGTCGAGCTCTCCACTCGTTATATCTCGGGAAGATTCCTTCCTGACAAAGCGATCGATGTGATCGATGAAGCGGGTTCACGCGTACGGATGCGATCCTTGACTCGTCCGCCAGATCTCAAAGAACTCGAAGCTCAGATTGAAGATCTCAATAAAGAGAAGGAAGAAGCCGTCGCTCAACAAGATTTCGAGCGCGCAGCCAATCTGAGAGACAAAGCCGATAAGATCAAAAAGAAAAAAGAGACCATCAAAAAGGAATGGCGTGAGAAATCGCAAGAGATCGACGGCGTTGTCGATGACGAGGTCGTCGCCGAAACGGTTTCTAAAATGACCGGTATTCCTTTGACCCGTCTCGAAAAGGCCGAAGCCGAACGGCTCCTCGCCATGGAAGACGAGCTTCACAAGACAGTGATCTCACAACACGATGCCATCCGCGCGATTTCGCGAGCCGTGCGTCGTTCACGATCGGGTCTCAAGGATCCTCGTCGTCCCGTCGGTTCATTCATCTTCTTAGGCCCAACTGGGGTTGGTAAAACTCTCTTGGCTAAGGCCCTCGCCAAATTCATGTTTGGTGAAGAAGATGCCCTCATTCAAATCGACATGTCCGAGTACATGGAGAAACATAACGTTTCTCGTCTCGTGGGAGCTCCTCCCGGCTACGTCGGATTTGAAGAAGGCGGTCAACTCACTGAAAAAATCCGTCGTCGACCTTACTCAGTGGTCCTCTTCGATGAGATTGAAAAGGCTCACGGAGACGTCTTCAACATGTTGCTTCAAATCATGGAAGAAGGTCAGTTGACCGACAGCTTCGGCCGACCGATCGACTTCAGGAATACGATCTTGATCATGACTTCGAATATCGGAGCCGGCATCATCAAGAATCAATCCAGCCTCGGCTTCAAGTCGACCGCCTCGGATCGTTCTTACGAAGACATGAAAAAGGAACTCACCGATGAAGTTGAAAAACACTTCCGTCCTGAGTTCTTGAACCGTCTCGACGACATCGTCGTCTTCCACGGACTCACTCGAGATGACTTGGCTCATATCATCAACATCGAGTTGGCCCAGGTTCAGGATCGATTGCGCGATAAGGGTTACGAGATTATTCTCAGCCCCGAAGCGCGTGATTACCTGATCGATAAGGGATACAACCCCGACTTTGGTGCACGACCCCTACGTCGTGCGTTGGAGCAGGAAATTGAAGATGCTTTGGCCGAAGAACTCTTGAGAGGTAGCTTCAAAGATAAGCCCGTCATCCATATCGATGTCAGTGATGGCAAGCTCTTCTTCCAGGGCTCAGCTCCTGAAGATCTCAAAGGGATCAAAGAGCCAGAAGCACCGGTTGTCAGTGCCGGCACTCCGTCGAAAGAAGGCGAAGGTGAAGGTAACGGAAACGGCGATAGCTGATCCTATTTAAAAATCAGTTTTAAGTTTAAAAAAGCTCAACTCCCGTAGGGAGTTGAGCTTTTTTTATTTAATGGTCGCGGCTATCGGCCGCTCCATCGTGCAAGCTGATTTCACCAGTGCACTCCCTCCGTAATAATGGTCGTCGCAATGGCGACTCCATCGTGCAAGTTCGCTTCGCTCACGCCCTCCCTCCGTAGAATGACTTCATTATTTCATTATCCTTGTCGTCGGGCTCACCCCGAGGCTGTGAATTTTTCAAGAAAGCCCAACTTCAAGTTGGTAATTGCTCCACTATCCCTCGCTAAAGCTTCGGGCTTGAGGGGCGAGAAGCGCTTTCAATGTTGAAGCTGTTGCAAGGATTTTCACACGGTTTATCTATGAGTCATAAGTGAAATTACCAACCTCCCAAGCCCGAAGCTTTAGCGAGGGATAATGAAGCACTATTTGGCTTAAATTTTGAATTGATCTAAATATTCACAGGCTCCCCGTGAGCCGGGACGGAAATGCAATTTCGTTTAGCAATCTCAAAAACAAACCCTGCTGTTCCAATTTTATTATATTTATAAATTTTGATCCCACTGCCCATCCGGCTCAGGGGCTGAGCCGACTACTTTTGGCTTGCAATGCGCCCACTAAATAAATCGATCCTGTAACGATCACTGAGCAATTCGATTGCTTCGTATTCTCATACGCAGAATGAGGGTCTAATTCCCAGCTCGATTCTTTTTGAGTGATCTTATAGAAGGTCTCGCTCAATTCTTGAGGATCAGCTCCTCTTACTGAATCCGCTTGAGTAAAAATCACTTGATCAACGAAGTGCCCGAGTTGCTCTAAGCATTCCTCCAAGCGTTTATCTTGAGCGAGGGCGACAACGCCAATCCTCGGCCGGGGGACTGACTCTTCGTTTAAAGCTTGAGCTAATGAAGCTAAGGACTCCGGGGTGTGTGCACCATCTAAGATGGTCATCGGGCTCTCGTGAAGTATTTCGACTCGTCCCGGGAGTTCTAATTCACTTAAGCACTTTTCAATGGTTTGAAGCTCAGCCTTTTGACCTCTTTTCGCTAAGAACTCTTCCCAAATTGTAATCGCTAAACCTAAATCAGCGCGAGGTCCTGGGCCTCGGATGTTATTGGGGTGGAGGGCTTTTCCGTAAGGAGGAATTAAGATCGCTATTTTACCGTCTTCGGTGACGGCTTGTACTCGCTTAGAGGCCGTCTCAAGGATGGGAGCCGACTTGGACTTTGCGATGCTAAAAATGGCTTCTCTCGCCTCCGGATCGACTTCGGCGAGAACCAATGGAGTGTTCTCTTTGATGATGCCGGCTTTTTCTTTCGCTATGCTCGAAAGGGTGTTCCCCAGTTTATCCATGTGCTCTAAACCGATGCCGGTGATGGCCGTCCATTCGGGTTGAAGAATGTTGGTGGCATCTAATCTTCCGCCTAAGCCTACTTCGTAGATGGCAACGTCCACTTCTGCTCTTTGAAAATGGTGCATCGCTAATGCCGTCATCATCT
The DNA here is from genome assembly GCA_028280485.1 of Planctomycetota bacterium. Taxonomy (GTDB): domain Bacteria; phylum Planctomycetota; class UBA8108; order UBA8108; family JACQVS01; genus JANQLS01. Next base: position 21,385 of record JANQLS010000088.1, on the reverse strand, counting down.
CAAAGAAAGTTGGAAAGGCTTCGGGACCCAATTGGTAGCGGCGATCGAGTTCACTCAGCATCGAGTTGAGAGTTTCGACCAAATCCGTTTCCGAAATCATCTTCCCGTCCACCCGAACTCTCTCACGGAGATTTTTTAAATGGGGGGAGGTGTAGGTTCCGACTCGATAGCCCTGCTTGCGAAGTAGAGTTTCGAGAATGAGGCAGGTCGTTCCCTTTCCCTTCGTACCCGCGATGTGAATACTGGGAACGGAGTCTTGTGGGTTTCCCAAGCTCTCGGCTAAGGAGCGCATGCGCTCCAGGGGCATGGTTTCGTCGTCACAGCGATAGTTTTTCATCGTCTCGTAGTTCGTGAAAGCTTGGATGAATTTAAGAAAGCTCTCATCATCGGAGATTGGAAGCAATTTCTCCGTCGCTTTCGTTGGCTGTGACTGATCGGTAGTGCTCATGCGGATGATCAAGGGAACAGGGGGAGCTGAGAGACTTGAACTTCTACTTACAGGCTTGTACTGGCCTTGTTTATCTCAAGCTCGGAACTATAATCGGCATTTTAATTCGACGAACCAGATCTTGTAGCCAAATTCGCGAAAAAAAGTAGTAGTAGGCTGGTAGTAGTCCGCGCATTCCGTGAGCGGAATCTTGAAGTTTCGCGATTAATAAGAATAAAAAAGAGCCCTACTTGCCAGCTGGACTCTTTTTTTGTTTTAAGATTACTTGTTCTTCATGAATACCCGCTCACGGAGTGAGCGGACTACCTTGAGCCTACTACTATGAGTACTCCATCATGACCCAACCTCCTCTCGATAGCCTCAAAACAGTCAAAAGAGTCTTCGTGTGTGTCGGAGAGAGTTCCGGTGACTTGCACGCTTCAAACTTGATTCGCAATATGGCGAAGACTCACCCCGAGGTCAAATTTGAAGGTTTCGGCGGACCCCTGATGGAAGAGGCGGGCTGTCGCCTTCACGCTGATATCATCCATCTCGCCTCGATGGGGGTGGGTTTCGTGGCTCATATCTTTAAATTCATCGGACTGGTTCGAAAAGTTCAGAAGCTCCTCAATGATGATCCTCCTGATGCTTTTCTCCTGATCGATATGCCGGGATTCAACTTCGTTTTGGCTCGCTTGGCAAAGTGGTATTCCGTACCGGTGGTTTACTACATCTGTCCTCAAATTTGGGCCTGGGCTCCCTGGAGGCGAAGAAAGATTTTAAGGCTCACCGATCTTCTGATGGTGATCTTACCGTTCGAAGTCGAGTACTACGAAGATGAAGATCACGAGGTGGTTTTTGTGGGGCATCCCCTGGGAGACTCTCTCATCCATCAACCTCCTCCAGAAGAGATTGCTCACGGGCTTCGGGATGAGTTTAAGATCTCTGACAAGGAAAAGATCATCGGACTCTTTCCCGGTAGTCGGGGCCATGAAGTTGAAACTCTGCTGCCTTACTTTAAATCTATCCTTTCGAAAATGAGCTTGGATGGAGACATCCATCGCATCTTGATTTCCAGTTGCCGAGAGGAATTCACTGACCCAATCAACGAAGCCTTTAGCGACTTTGAACTCAAGGTGGATATCGTTTCGGGTGAAGCTCGTCCCCTGATGGCGGCTTGTGATCTGGCCCTGGTCGCTTCGGGTACTGCGACCTTAGAACTGGCTTACTACCAAAAACCGATGCTCGTTCTCTACCGAATTACCAATGTCTTCTACTACCGGATGTTTCGATGGCTTTGTACCTCGCCGTACATCTCCTTGGTCAATATTTTGGGTGGGGGAGAAATCGTGCCTGAAGAGATTGATTATCGGGATGGTTCTGATAAACAAGCGCTCTTGGCTGAGGAACTTCTCACCGATAGCGAACTTCGAAGAAAGTGCCTCAAAGGCTTAAAACGGCTTCGAGAAGAGGTCTTTAAGCCTGGAGCCAGTCAGAAGGCGGCCGACACATTAGGTCAGTTCCTGGAGAAATGTCCGCCAGCTGGGCCCTAGGTGCCTATCTGCTCAAGAATTCACATCTTCACGTGTGTAAAGGAAAAATGAGAGTTATACTTACGTAAGACTCTAAGAATGTTTTGCGCGCCTAGTTCTCAAGGAATCAGCAGAATGAAATCGGCAGAAAAAATTCGCTTATTTCTTCCGCAACGGGTGCCCGCTGACTTCTGTTTGAGTTTCGACTCTATATTTTCAAGCCCATCCTCAAGTCCGTGATCATCATTCCAAACATTTTTCCGATTGGAGTCTCTCAATATGCTATTTGGTAGTACTGGAAAGTACACGAATCCTCGAAGCGGAAATAAAGATCCTTACGCTCGATCACGCTTGGTGGCATTGGGGATCTTCTTAGTGTTGATACTTGCTTGCTTGGCTCTAGCCCCAAGTATGTTGAGGATCTTTTCTCCGAAAGGTCCTTCGACTGCTTTGATTCCCAAGGAACATGCCGTCGATAATTCAGGTACTCCGGTGATCGATATCACCAATATTCAGGGACTCGAGGATTTTGATCCCGAAGAGCAGCCTGCACCGATTGACCCACTCGTTCCTCCCGATCCATTTATTGAAAAACGAGAAACCCTGGCTGCTGTTGTCGACGAAGTTCCGAATTGGAAGCTCAATGAGGAAGGCTTAGATTACCTTTTTCATCGAATTCGTACCGATCCTAATTGGTCGAATGAGAATGGAGTTTGGGATTACGGAAAGTCGAATGAGTTTTGGCTATCAACGATTAAAGAACCCATGAAGATGCGGGGCAAAGAAGTCGTTTTGCAGGGTATCTTGGTCGCGACGGAAAAAAGTCAAGTTCCCTACTACCTCGAAGGCTTTAGAAAAAAAATGCCCAGTGGAGTATCTAAATACTTCTCAGGGTATCTCCACAATGGAGAAAAATATTTTAGGATCGCCTTCTTTGAAGAACCGAAATTCGAGGTTAAAGATCGAGCCTACGTTCGCATGAAGGGGCTCTTCTTGAATCTCTATCAAAATGATGTGGTTCATAAAGGAGTGGTGAGTAAGGCGAATATCCCCGTAATCGTGGGCTCTGAGCTCAGTAAATTACCTCCAAGAGAAAGCCCGACATTACTTAATCTGATTGGCCCCGCAGCCATTATTCTTCTTTCCCTGTTCTTTATCGTTCTGGTAGCTTGCTTGACGATCTTCAGCAAAGGAGATAAGAAATACAGTCGAGAGCTGAAAGAAACTCGACAACGACTTGGCGTCAAGCGCAAGCGAGTGCGTATTGGTAAGGGGGCTCAAGCTCAGGATGGAAGCGAAGAGGATAGTCCTGATTCGAGTTCTGAAACGAATCCTGAATCCAGTGATGCCGAGGAAGCCGGTAAAGAAGAGAGTAAACAGGAGAGCAAACCTTGAAGAAAGTTCAAGTCGAGGCACCGGGGGGGTCTTATCCCATCCTGATCGGAGAGGGCTCGACAAAAAACCTGGTGCCTTGGATTAAGAAAAAGAAGAAGATCCCCTCCTCTTTTCACCTCGTCAGCGATTCGAAAATCTTTCCTATTCACGGAAAAAAGATCGTGAAGGCCTTGGAAAGTTTAAACGTCCCGGTGACGACCACCATCATTCCCAGCGGAGAGAAATCAAAATCGACCTCCAAGCTTGAGAAAATATGGCGCGATGCCATTTCTCAGGGCATCGATCGTCGGGGCTGTGTGGTGGCGCTCGGGGGTGGGGTCGTGGGGGATCTCGCCGGAATGGCCGCTGCGACGATCTTGCGTGGAGTCGACTTTATTCAGATTCCCACCACGCTTTTAGCTATGGTCGATTCTTCGGTCGGAGGTAAGACCGGCATCAATCTTCCAGAGGGGAAAAACTTAGTCGGTGCGTTTTACCAGCCTCAAGCGGTGTTCGTCGATCTCGCCTTTCTCAAGTCTTTACCTCCTCGGGAAGTCAGTGCCGGCTGGGCCGAAATCATCAAAGCTGCCGCGATCCGAGATCCTCGCCTCTTCACTCGCTTGGAAAAAGAGTATAAAAACTTAACTCGGAAGAAGCCCATCGGTTTAGATGCCGTCATCGCAACTGCCTGTAAGATCAAAGCTCAGGTGGTCACGGAAGATGAGCGCGAAGCGGGCTTGAGAATGATTTTAAATTTTGGGCACACCCTCGCCCACGGCTTAGAAGCAGCGCTGGGCTATGGGGGCTTGCTTCACGGAGAAGCCGTTTCTATCGGAATGCACTTTGCGGCTCGATTGGGGCTTGCATTAGGTCAAACTCAACCTGAGGTGGTTGAGCGCTTGCTGGAATTGCTTAAACACTATAAACTACCGGTTGATCTACAGTCGGCGACCCTCGGCAACAACAAGAAACTTTCCCCAGCGAAAGTTCTCAACGCGATGTTGCGAGACAAGAAAAAAGGGCCGGCCGGATTGAGATGGGTGTTCGTTCCTAAAATTGGAAACACCTTTATCACGGATGAAGTTCCCTGGGAGACGGTACAAGTTTCAGTTAAAACTTTCTTGAAGGGAAATTAAGCTTTAGAGCTGTGTCTCCCCATTCTTTCTCCCGATGGGAGAGCTGGGCCTTTCTTCAAAGGGGAGTCCAGACCTTCACTCAGCACGTTTGAGATTATTAAAAGGAAGAAGTCATGTTGAATCAGATCAGTGGGATTTGTTTAACCCTTAGTATTTTGGTGCTACTTGTCGGCTGTGAGCCCGACCCAAAGTCAAAGATCAATCGAAATATCGATGCGCAAGCTCCCAAGCATCCGGCGATGCAAGCTTCGAATTTAGGCTCTTCTTCGAGCCCTTCAGGTCATCAAAACCGTGGTTTACCGGCAGGACATCCTCCGATCAACACGAACAACCAAGGGACTCAAGCGAATTCAACTTCAACGCAAGATACTAGTCCAACGAAGAGTTCTACTGAGAACAGCAAAGCTACTCCCTCTGAGGGAGGACGAGAAACGGTGGGTCCCGTTTCATTTGTCGTTCCCAAAGGCGTGATCAAAGAGAAGCCAACAGGTTCGATGAGAATCGGCCAGTTCCGACTTCCCCGAGTTGAAGGTGACTCTGCAGATGCTTTAATGACAGTGATCATGGCGGGAGGGTCCGTAGTAGATAACATCAACCGTTGGCGGGGGCAGTTTGTTGAAAATCCAAAAGGCTCTGAAAAAACTCTCACCTTTGCGGGTGGAAAAGCTACTGTTCTCGTTGCCAGCGGTACATTTAAGGGAATGGGCGGTGGACCCTTCGCACCCAAATCCAACGGTGGAGGAAAAACCAATTATGGTCTTTGGGGAGCCGCCGTTGAATCCTCTAAATTTGGCGGACGTCACTTGTTTCTCAAGGCTACCGGCCCGCAAAAAACCATCGAACGCTGGGCTCCAGAATTGGATCGGTTGACAGAAAGTATCGAGCTAAAGTAGTAGGCACCCGCCGTGTGTCGTCCTTTGTAGTCCGCACGCTTGTAGTCCGCACACTCCGTGTGCGGCCTTTCTGAACTAACCCCATTCAATTTTAAATCCAATATCCGCTAAGCAGACGTCACCTTGGTAGTCGTCTCGCTCCGAGAGGCGATTTAAAGCCTCTTAAATAATTACTCTTCCTACGAAGAGTTTTAAAAAGAGGATCGAAGTGAATCTTGAGTTGAATTAGTGCAATTCATCTTTCGATAAATACTCGATTGTATGGAGTGATGACTAACTTGAGTTTGCTGCCGTTGTGAGAGCCGCCTCGCAGAGCGAGACGACTACTATAGTAATGATTTCAAAAGAAAAACCCCAAACGGGTTACTCGTTTGGGGTTTTTCTTTTTCCTGAAAATTGAGATATCGTCGCTTAGGAAATCCGCACACGGAGTGTGCGGACTACAAACGTGCGGACTACAAACGTGCGGACTACAAACGTGCGGACTACAAGCGGACTAGGGAATTTCGTTCAGGGTGTAATACGCTTTGGGATGAAGCAATGGGAGTCCCGTTGTCGAGCGTATCCCGCTCAGGTTAAATTCATGCACGTAGCTTCGGCGTAAGTTTTCGACTTGAAGCTCGATGACTTTTCTGTCGGGGCTGATCTTTAAAACTTTCACCGCGTGTTGTTTTCGATCGATTTCAGGACTGCCGTAAGTGGAGTGCAATTTATAAGTGTAGCTCTCTATCTGAATGGATTCAGGATGAACGCTTTCAGGATTGACACCATGGGTTAGGGTAATTCTGAAACCAAGACTCTTTGCATTGATCTTCAAAACCTCAAAAGGTACTTTTCCCGTCCATTTAAGGCGCTCAAATCCATAAGACTGACTACCCAACGAATTCCAACCACGATTGGTCTCGCCCGCCAATAAGTTTCCCTTAGAGTCCCACTCCAATCGGAAGACTGCGCTTTGAAACCCCTTTCGAAACGGGAAACAGGCTCCTTGGTAAACTCCTTTTACCTTCTCTAAATAAACTCGATTGATTTGGGATAAGGTGAACTCACCTACAAAGATTTGATCTTTGAAGGGGCCAAATTTTCCCTGAGTGTTATCCGTGAGAAGGTCGGTCGCTGCTTGGCCCATCTTGCGATAGGGAAACCAAATTGCTGGGCGTTTAAATCCTTTTATCTTTTGATGAGCCTGAGGAATGCTGAGGCCCGAGGGGACTTTCCCCGGATCTTTTACGGGTGAACCTTGACGTGAAACATCCCTTAAGGAACTCACGTGACCGTGAAAGTCACCGGGCTCTAAATGTTGAAGAGAACAGGTGGGAATCCAATTGCCTTGTTGATCGGTTATGAAAATGTCTCCACTCGAATTTTCTCCGATGCCACAGGGAGAGCGAAGGCCCGTTGAAACGGGAAGCCATTCACCGTTAGGCGTCATCTTCATCGACCATCCTCGCCAATGATCTTCATTAATGACCTTTTTTCCCAGAGTTTGATTGAGCGAAACCCATAGATTTCCTTCATGATCAAAGGCTGGGCCATAGGCGTACTCGTGGTAATTACCGGTGACGCCCCAGGGTTGTCCTAAGCACTCGTAGGTATCCGCTTTTCCATCTCGATCCGAATCTTTGATCCGGGTCACTTCCGTTCGTTGAGTCAAGTAGAACCAACCGTCTCGAAAGGTTAAGCCTAAAGGTTCATGAAGACCTTCGGCGAAGAGCCGAAAGCGATGTTTTGAACTCGGAGGTTCCTTTTCATCGAAGATCCAAATTTCCCCTTTTCTCAAGGCGAGGTAAATCTGCCCTTGGGAATCGAGGGTGATTCCACTGACCTCTAATCGCAATCCTTTGGGACCGGAGATGGTTTCGATAGGGTAATAGTCGGCTTCGGTGGGAAGCTTTATTTTAAAGCCGTCGCTTTGCGCTTGAGCGAACGTCGTACCTAAAATGAGGAGGAGAATGAGTAAATATTGCATCACCAAGTCACCTCCAGCTTCACGCTCAATCGTTTTTCAAATGAAAGAGGAGGAGTGATTCTCCGTTTATTATCTGAGTAGAATCCCTTTACGGGCAGGCCGTCGAATAGGATCTCGATGATTTGAATTGGGGGAGATTGAGGTTCCTTTAAATAGATGGGAGGGCGTTTGGCTCTCTCTACTGAGGTGGATAGAGAAATCGTTTGAACGAAGCCTTGCTTCTTTTTCGATTGTGAAGGCAGGGGTTTGATCGAATTAGAAACCGTGAATTCATCCCAAGTGTACTGAAAGACCGGAAAGCCCTGCTTATCTATCTTGTATCCTTTAAACTTGTGCCCCTTGGGGATCGAAGGCCATGGGCTTGTGGGTTGAGGTAACTTGGCGAGCAAGGGCTCCATTGGAACCGTTAAGATTTTTTTTCCTAAAGGAATACTGAGCGGGGTGAAGCGGTCTTCCCAAGTGGCTTCAGCGTCGAGGAATTTTCCTTTCCAAGCGATCGCTAATCGGCAATTCTTAGCATCGAACGCGTAATGAATATTTTCTGGATGCCCAACGGCGATGGCATGAAGGCCAGAGCCTTTTAAAAAGGTCCTGAAGACGATGGGTTTTTTCTTCGGTTCAAGTTCAAACGCATTCGTTTTCTCCAGTCCCACGGGAAGCCTCGTGTGTCCGCTCTCCATCAAGTAAACCCATATACTATCTAAGTCCCGGAAGACCGAGGTTGGAATCGGCTTGAGGGGGAGTAAAGTCTTATCGTCTAACTCGATATCGAAGAAGGCCGGCATGCGAGTTTGAGAACGGTAGGCGGCGGGGGACACCAAGAATCGTCGGAACCATTGGGGCTGAAGACGATCTGAAAGTTGTCCGAGATCGAGGCCGGGAATACCCAATGATTTCTTTCCGTTGAGAGTGTGGCAGGTGATGCAGCTCATGCCCTTTGAGCCCACCAGATGACGGCCTCGAGCATTCCTACCCGCCCGCTCGGGTTCGGGTTTTAAGAGATGCTGATCAGCTTGAACAAAGAGCGAAGCGAGCTTTTTTGCGTCATGGTTTCCGAAGCTGGGCATGCGAGTCTTTAAGTAGGGACGTAGTGTTTTTTTCCCTTGAAGAATATCGGGAAGAACCTTCGGAAGTATTTTAGCTCCAACCCCCGTCAGGGGTGGAGGGAAGCGCCCTTCGTCACCCAGATCTTCCTCCGAAGCTTGAGAGCTAAAGTAGCTCGCGATGATCTCATTCGGCCCGCCTTGACCATCGCGCTGATGGCATTTGAGGCAACCTAACCGAGCTGTTTCCAATCGGAGTTTAGATTTTGGATCACTGGCCTTGACTTGAGTAAAGGATTTTAAAAAGGCTTTGAGGGCTTCTGATTCCTGAGGGTTCAAGTGAAAATTAAAACTCTTAGCTGTCTTTGGGTTTGAAAGGCAGCCCCTCTCTAAGCTCTGAGAGCTAAGAGGTAAAGACTTCAATTGAGGACCTTGCGAGGGTGAGAGATGGCAGTTTTGGCAGCCAAGGTTGAGAAAGTGTTCTTTCCCTTTTTTCGATTTTTCTCTATCGATCGAAAAGGATTTTAAGGTTGGAGTTCTATCGCGAAGCAAGTAATGAGCGAGGGCTTCACTTTCCGATCGACTCAATGGAAACTTTGGCATACGGAAGTAGGCCGAGTTGTTGTCAGGATTCTGCAAAAAATCACTTAACCCGTTGAAGGTGTATTTCTCATTGAGAATCTCTAATGGACGACCCGTACTTAAAGTTTTTTTAAGTTCCACCTGAGAGTCAACACCTTCAGGTTGAACTCCCTTTTCGGGAGAGTGGCAGGCGAGACAGCCGATGGTGTGAAACAGAGTTCTTCCATGCTCAATCTTTTCCAGCTTAGCTTTTGGTCGTTCAGCTTTTTCCGTTTTGTGAGCCGGAAGAAAAAGTTCAGTGAGAAAATGAGTGAGCTCTTCTTTTTTTTCTGGGTCATCGAGCGCCCTAATTTCTGGCATTCGGTTCAGTTTCCAATCGGATCCCTTTTTCTCTAAAAATTTAGAGATGTAGTGAGGATCCAATTGGAGAGCCCGAACTAAAATATTGGGAGCTGTCGATCGGCTGAGGATTTTCTTTTGATCGATTTCTTGATGGCACTGCCCGCAATTGAGATCTTGAAAAAGCTTTTCACCTAAGATGGCTTTTTCGCTTTCTGATCGAGCGGAGTATTCCGAGAGGTAGGAAAATCGTTCTTCAGCTTGAACTTTCATGAAGGTTAAGTTCAAACCCCATGCTAGCAAGCAGCCGAACCACAGAAAGTCATTTTTCGTGAATGTGGCTCGCTTTATAAATCGTAAACTCAGCATAGAAATCGATTGGGAAGAGGGGTGTCCTACAGTAGCGCGCTATTCCTTTAAGATCTCTCTCAACCGTTCGATCGAAAGATTTCCTCCGGAGATGACCAATCCAACCTTCTTACCATGGAACCGCTCTTTGTTTTTGATCAGAGCGGCTAATGGAGTGGCTCCTGCGGCTTCGACCAAGTTTCGAGTGTGTATCAGGTAATGGAGGATGGATTCCTTGATTTCATTTTCTGATACTAAAAAGAAATCCGATAGCCCCTCTTTCAAAATTTTAAGAGGAAACTCAAAAACTGTTCCTGTGGCGACTCCCTCAGCGAGTGTTTTATTGGGAGCTTCAACGGGTTTGCCTTCTTTCCACGACCGGTACACTGCAGGGGAGCTTTCTGCTTGGACGGAATATATTTCTAAGGAGGGATTGAGGGCATCCCTCACCGTGATGCAACCACAAGCTCCGCTTCCTCCTCCAGTAGGGACGATGATGGCTTCTAAGTCGGGTTGATCTTCAAGCATTTCAGCGCAGTAGGTTCCAACTCCGGCCACAATCTCAGGTTCACAAGAGTAATGAATATAAGTTAAGCCCTCATTTTCGATCAGGGACTCAGCGTGAAGACGGGCATCTTCAAAGGTCTCCCCGTGGAGGATGACTTCGCCACCTAAGGTACGCATAGCATCGACTTTTAGAGTGCTCGTGACTTCCGGCACGCTGATGACAGAACGAATTCCAAATTCTTTTCCGGCATAGGCAACCGATTGACCGTGGTTTCCGGTTGACGCAGTGATCACGCCCTTTTGTCGTTCCTCTTCACTCAGCTTCGAAAGGCGGTAAAGGCCTCCTCGAATTTTAAAAGCGCCGTTGGGGTTATGATTCTCGTACTTAATCCAAACTTCACTTCCGGTGAGTTGGCTGAGGGAGGGTGAATGCAGAAAGGGGGTTGGATTGAGAAAAGATCTTAAAAATTTGCGTGCTTTGAGAACATCGGAATAAGTGGGTGGTTTGAGGTCTCTCATGTTGAATCCAGTATATATAGAGTGACGAATATCGGCTTAATGGGGCGATCGTACGGGAGCTCATTTAAATCCAACACCCGTTAAATAAAAGTTAAAATAACAGTTGAATAAGACAAAAATACTTTTCGTAAACCCTCAAGATAGCACGGTTTTTAATGTCAAAAAGCAAAATATCACTCTTTAAGCTGGAGTCTCAGAGAAAGCCACAAATTAGAGGTGATTTTAGTATATAATCGATAGCTCTATCTTATTCTAAAAAATTGAGTCTCGGGCGCTTTCATTTTTCTCGACTTGAGTGCTGAGTTGACTCTTTTATAGTTCTTCGACAAGTTCGAAAATTGACCGGGAACTCCAGTTGGGACGGAATCATGATGGGTTCATTGCAATTCTTTTCTCTTAAGTTAAAGCAACGGCATATCCAATTTAAAGCTCTTCTACTTTTTACTGTGTCCATCACGGGGTTGCTTTTTTATGGCACGGTTAAAGTCTCTGCGGATGGGCCTTCCGAGGTTTACTTTTTCAATAATTTAGGAATCGCCAATTCGGATAAATTTGAGAATTTTAAAGATCGTCATCCCGGAAACGATCTTCTTCCCTACACCTCCGATGACATCCCTCTGCCCGAACGTGGAAACGTAGGTGGTACTTGGGGTGGCTCTCACCTCGATTTAAATTCTGACGGTGAGATTACGGATGATGAAGCTATCTTTTCCATCATTCGCTTTGCCGGCGGTGACACCGTCAGCTTCAGTTCGATGACTCATACCGAGCTCGGTGTGCTCTACGAATCCGAAGACTGGGCCGATTACCACGAAGCACGAAATGAAGGTCCTTCTCATCGAGTTATCGGTGATATAGAAGCCGAGGGAAGTGATTTCGAACATAACGATCGACCTCATTGGGAAGATGAATCGAATGCTTACCTCTTCAATAACTTTCGCGAGAATCAGCACGGGAAGGGAAAGCCGAAGTACTACTTTGAAAATATTAATCCCGAGCATCCTGAAGCTTCGGAAGAACCCTTCATCTACGATGAGATCGAAGGTTATTCAAAGCCTCTAAATTTTCAGCATAACTACGACGATCCCGACGATGAGTTCAATCAACGCGGGGATTGCCGCAAAGATTACATGCTGACTTTTAAATCTGTGATCAAAGGATATCTCATTCCAGTTGAGGAGCTGAGTTCGTTGGAAGATCACTCTCTTCCCAGTTTATTCAATTGGGAAGCCGAAGGCTTTGACCTCGCCAAATATCTCCGAGAAGAGATTGCTCCTCGTTTAGATTCCGAAGATTTAGAGCTCGACCATCTCAAGGCTGAAGAGGCGAACTTGCTCGTTGATGACTTGTTGCCCATTACTCATCTGATGTTGATGCAAATCGAATCTCCGATTGAACTCAATTTACGCGGAAGATGTGATTTAGAAACGGCTAAAATGCAAGCAAGGTACTGGGGAATTGAAGAACCTGAAAATGTAACGTACCGCGTCAGCCATCTCCTGGGTTACAACGATAACCTTCGTGAAATCCTTTTTGAGGGACCTGTGCGTCCATTCATGACCAAGATCGTGGAAGAAGACGCTCGAAACATTTGGCTTTTAGATCATTTTTATCGAGATGAGCCGAGCCACTTAGGTCGCTATGAGTTTTTTCCTTCTGATAAACCGTGGGCAATTGAACCTGGTACAGATGGCACCTTCATCGATTTAAATCAAAACCATGTCTTTAAATCACCCGATGAGCTGGCTTCGACATTAACTGCTCCTTTGCCTAAAAGTCTTTCCATTGAAGAAGCTCCAATTGAATTGGTTGCCGACGTAGCCAGTAACTCAGAGAATTGGGAATTGAAATTGGCATTCTTGATGGGGGATGAGGTCATCGCTCAAGCCCAACTGGATAAAGAGCAATCCAGCCTTAGGCTTGGAGGTAGTTTAAAAGAAGGAGGAGAGATCACCCTAGGGCCGGGGATTGACCATACTGTTGGAGAAGGTCTCAGCTACGAAGCTTCGGATATCGGCTTTTATACTCGAATCATCTTCTCAATCACTCCTGAAGGAATTTCCCTTCATAGGCTCGAACATGATTCCTATGAACCTAATTCATTTTTAGGTTTGGTTAGAGGGGAAGAAGCTCAAGAACTTGCCTTTCTCCCTTTCGGTGAAAACCTTGAGATCGAGGCTATCGACCGTATCGCCATTCGCACGAATGATCAGGGAGTGGTGAGTCATCTGGCCGTATTGGCAGCTCCAGCAAAGCCAACGAGTGAAGATCCGGTACTTTCTCGACCAGGGGATTGTAATGCCGATGGCCTTTTAGATATGTCCGACACTGTTTGTCTCTTAGCTCATTTGTTCCTTGGAGGAAAACTTCAACTTCCCTGTGGAGATGGAACGACCCAAGATGCCTCGAACATCTCCCTTCTCGACTCAAATGATGACCAGCTTGTCGATATGTCAGACTCTATTTATGTATTAAGTTACTTGTTCCTGGGAAGCTCTCCACCCGCTTTAGGTGAAGAGTGTGCGGTTATTCCTGGATGTCAATTGGAGTGTTTAGATGCCCCCTAAGGAAGTTGATTCTGGGCCCATCGATCATCGTTCTGATGGTGGTGATTCGCGAGCGACATCAAATCAAAAACCAATTCTTCTGGGTTGTATCGCGTTAATCTTATCGATGATGGGGGTTGGCGGAGCGCTTTTTCAAGACTTCATTCGAGCGCAAGTTCAGCCTGAATTACAACAGCAAATCGATGAAACTAAAAAAGCCGAGTCTGAAACCACGGTTGGCCTAAATGAAGATTACGTTCGCTTGGGCTATATGGGGTGTGGCTTTCTCGCCTTAGTTTTTGCCATCTTCGGATTACTTCGATTTGAAGATCCTCGCTTCGCCGGTTTAGCCTTAGCTATCAGTTTAGTTCCTTTGGCTTGGGAATATCTGGCGATCGTCTTAATCGTGCTTGTTGTCTTATTGGCGCTCGCGATGTTCTTTGGGGTGTTTTAGTAGTAGGCTCGCTCCGCGAGTCGTACGAAGCGAGACGATTATTTTGAAACATTTCCGTGGGAAAAAAGTCTATACTTTGTTGGCATGTGAACTTCCTCGCTAGCGCTTCGGGCTAGTTAATTGCTTTAAAAAAATACTAGAATGGGGGAGTTGATCGGAAGGAATCTCCTTGATACTACTTTGTTTATTGTAGATAAATCTTAAGAGTAGGGGAGTAAGAGGCACTGGTCTTTGAGTTAAGCGTTTCTATTTTTTAAGTTATCGTGATCAGTATCGTTTTAATCGTTTCATACGACTCGCGGAGCGAGCCTACTACTACATTTTCCCAAATAAATTAAACATCGGGCATTCTTCTTGCCGATAGATCTTTCAGACCTAGAGGAATAAAACTTTTAAAATTTTAAAAAACAATACAAGATATTATCTCCTCTGACGTCTATACTCATAGAACTTCGACAAAAGAGAAGTTCTGTTTTATAATCATTTAGTTAGAATTATTTTTAAGCTGTTTTAATTATTTTCGTCATGAGTACCCAAACTTTACGAAGCTCCAGATTCTATTCTGGATTCTATTTACCTGGAAGAGCCCAGTGGCGGCTTTCGGGAGCTTCGTGTTTGGACCTGATCTGTCTGCTATCCGGCCAGAAATCTTCTGAACGGCACTCAGAGGCAGAGTTCGATGGTAATGGGCTCGATGGCGAAGGGCGTGGCGGTAATGAACGCCCCTGTAATGATGGTCTCCCCGGCCATCTGCGCCAGTTTGCCCTGGATACCTTTAATTATGATGGTATTAAAGGTATTTTCGGCGATCCACGCTGGAGCCATGCTGACGTTTGACGCTGCGGTCGTAGCGTACCTACCAAACGAAGCCCCATTTATCCCCCTAATCTTAACCCAGGATCTTTTTCTGGATTAATCATAGTCTGAATCTTGCATAGCATTTGCAGTTTCACGCTGTCATTGGCTTGACGGTGAAACCTTCACTTCTAATCGCCTTTGTGTATCAGTCTGTCTGCAAAGATTTACTCTCAAGTTAATGGCTATTTTCAATAAAATAATAACATTGATAATAATGTTATACAGTCGAGGTATGCCTTGGCTGTGTCGCTTCAAAACGAGGTGTGATTCAAACAATACGGGCGCATGGTGTAACGGCAGCATGTCGGATTGTCTATCCGTTGGTCTCGGTTCAAATCCGGGTGCGCTCGCCAATTTATGAAATTGAAAATACAGAATTCGGGTCGGTGAACCGAGCGGCAAAGGTGGCTGACTGTAATTCAGCTGGAATCATAGTTTCTGAAAAGAAACTATGCCGAGTTGGGATCAACTCGGCCGCGAATATTGGCTTTTTAGCCAATATTTGGCGGAGTGAAGGCCATTCGTAGAATTGCCGGAACGGTAGAAATGAGTTCCGAAGGAGCTTGTTTCTACATAAAGAAATGCTTTAGGGGGTTCGAGTCCCTCCCGGCCCAAAAAATATACGTCCGTAACTTAATTGGTAGAGTGCCGGATTCCAAATCCGATGGTCAAGGTTCGAGTCCTTGCGGGCGTCCCACGGGATCGTAGCCCAACTGGCAGAGGCGCGAGATCGAGAGTCTCGTAAGTGTTGGTTCGAATCCAATCGATCCCACCAAGTATCAACCACCCGTAGCTCAAGGGTAGAGCGTCGCGTTGCCAACGCGAAGGCTGAGAGTTCGAATCTCTCTGGGTGGTCCAAATATAAAGGGTTGTAGCCCAACGGCAGAGGCACTGCGTTTAGAGCGCAGCCAGTGTCGGTTCGAATCCGACCAGCCCTAAAAAAACTGAGAAGCAACGAACTCACGCCGGCGATTCGAGTTTTGCTTCTCAAAGAATTTTCGTCCGTAGCTTAATGGTAAAGCGCCGAGCTGTTAACTCGGTTCATCTAGGTTCAAGTCCTAGCGGGCGAGCCAAACTTATACGCCTGTAACTCAGCTGGAAGAGTGCCGGTCTTTTAAACCGGTGGTCGTGGGTTCGAGCCCCACCGGGCGTACCAATTTTAAAACTTAGGTGAGGAGAGCCCAAGCTTCTCACCTTCAGAGAACAACGATAAGGAAGTAGCGCAATCTGGCGAGCGCACGTGCTTTGGGCGCACGGGGTCGACGGTTCAAATCCGTCCTTCCGTACCAACAATTTTAAACGGCCATCTGTAGCTCAATTGGCAGAGCTTTGCGTTTCCAACGCGAAGGTTGAGAGTTCGAGTCTCTCCAGGTGGTCCATGAAAAATCAGGTTCGTAGCCCAACGGACTAATGAAAGATAATTCAGGAAGTAGCGCAGTCTGGCGAGCGTACGTGCCTTGGAAGCACGGGGTCGGTGGTTCAAATCCACCCTTCCTGACCAAAAGTGTTTGACCATCTGTAGCTCAATTGGAAGAGCGTTGCGCTTCTAACGCGAAGGTTGAGAGTTCAAGTCTCTCCGGGTGGTCCAAAAGTTATCGGGATCGTAGCCCAACGGCAGAGGCAGCGAATTCAAGTTTCGTTCAGTGCTGGTTCGAATCCAGTCGATCCCAAAGTCGATCATATAGGGTCGTAGCCCAACGGCAGAGGCGACGAATTTAAGCTTCGTTCAGTGCTGGTTCGAATCCAGTCGACCCTACTCTTTAAAAACTTATGAGATCTGAAAGTGAAATTCACCGGGGTGTAGCTCAGTCGGTAGAGCGGTTGGTTGAAGCCCAGTGCGTCGGCGGTTCGATCCCGTCTGCCCCGGCCAAACAATTCATCTGCCTGTAACTCAACTGGAAGAGTGTTGCACTACGAATGCAAAAGTTAGGGGTTCGAATCCCTTCAGGCAGACCAACAAACGGAGTGTAGCTCAGTGGTTGAGAGCGCTTCCCTGATAAGGAAGAGGTCGGTGGTTCGATTCCATCCACTCCGAGACTGACTTGGCAGGATTTCGTAGCCGAACTCGTCAGAGTTTGGCTCTTCATTCTCAAGGTGATTACCTTTGCTGGCCAAACTCTTACGAGTTCGGCTTCATCCGTAAATAAGAAACAAGCTAGGCCTGTAGCTTAATGATAGAGCGCTGCACTTTGAATGCAGTCCGTGTGGGTTTAAGTCCCGCCAGGCCTTCCATAAAGATATGCCAGCTCAAGGCGAAGTGGTCGAGCCGCATGATTGTGAATCATGTGACTAACGGGTTCGAGTCCCGTGGGCTGGCCCATTTTATCCATTTGAAATATGGCCCCGTGGTCTACTGGTTAGGATATGAGTCTTTCAATCTCATGGAGCGGGTTCGATTCCCGTCGGGGTTAAAAAAATATACCTGCCGTTAACCGGGTACCCAGACCCCATGGCCGAGATGGCTGAGACAGAGGGATGATTGCAAATCTGTTGACGCTGGTTCGAGTCCAGCTGGGGTCTATTTTCTTTTTAAGTCGTTCCTCGTATAGAGATGCATTCAGGCGCATTCTTTCATGGTTTGCTGAGAGAAAACTCGGTATAATCCGGGCTTTTTCGTCCCCGGTGATCCCTTCAGTAAGAGGGACCATATAAATGTACCGTCGGTCGAACTCGTTGCTCACTCACTTCATGAATACTCTCCAATGTCTGAATCTCACGATATTCGTCTGATCGTTCTCGATGTCGATGGAACCTTGGTCAACGATCAAAAAGAAGTTCCCGAGGTCAACCTGAAGGCTCTTCATTCTGCAAAGGAAAAAGGGGTCGATGTCGCCATCGGTTCGGGGCGGATGATTCCAAGTATCGAACTCCTCCAAGAAAAGTTGGGAGGGCTCGACTGTGCTTTGATCGCCTATAACGGTGGGAAAGTTGTTGGTAAGAAAGCCGAGGGGCGCCCACTCGTATCCCACCGTCCTTTGTCATCGGAATTGGCAAATGAGCTTATCGAATTTGGACGCGCTCACAATCTTCCAGTTAACTTTTACTATGAAGATCGATTGTTTTGCGATGCTACTAATAAAGGTAGCCCGCTCGTCGATATCTATCATGGTCGCACCGGTTCCATTTTTGAATGGTGTGACTTAGATGAGTACAAAGGTGAGGAACCCACAAAAATGATCATCCTCGCTGAGCCCGATCGCCGAAATGAACTTTACAGTGAATTTGCCGATAAATTTATGGGGCTCGCTAACGTCATGAAAACCGATCCCGAATATTTAGAGTTCATGGCCTTGGGGGTCGATAAGTCGACGTCGCTTCCTGATCTCGCTGACTATGTCGGCTGTGATGTTTCCCAGGTCTTAGCCGTGGGGGACGCTGACAACGACAAGCAAATGATATTAGAAGCCGGAGTGGGAGTCGCTGTCGCCAATGCGAATGATTCGGTCTTAGATCTCGCTCCCTACATCACGGAACGAACAAATAACGATGGCGCAGTAGCGGAAGCGGTCGATCGTTTCGTCTTTGGTGGTGAAGGCGGGTTTTTCTAGTAGTAGGCTTAAAGTAGTCCGCTCACTCCGTGAGCGGTCTTTATGAAGAATGAGTAATCTTAAAAATAAAAAAAGAGCCCTACTGAAAAGTAAGGCTCTTTTTTTATTTTGAATACCGTTCGAGACTTCAAGATTCCGCACGCGGAGCGTGCGGACTACTGAGCGACCATTATTATACTTTAGGAGTGCGCGAGCGAAGCGAGCTTGCACGCTGGAGCCACCTTTAGTGGCGACCATAATGACTGAGCGAAGCGAACATTCACGCTGGAGCGGCCGATAGCCGCGACCATCATTCTAGCTTCTGCAGCTGATCCCGAATCTCGGCTGCCTTCTCGTAGTCTTCTGACTGGATGGCTTGGTCGAGTTCTTTTTTGAGCTCATCTTCTTGGCTGACGGGAAGTTGATCTTCTAATTGATCGATCAACTCTTGCAAGCTTCGTAAGGAACGGGCTCGTTCGAAATCGAAGATTTCGTTGTCGGGCATTTCGGGAAGATTGTTGATCTCATCGACACCGGCTTTAAGTAAGCGAAGTGCGTTGGGAATATCTTGGTCGCGCTTCACCTTCAGAAGAGCTTTCGCCATGATCTGCATCCTGAGAATGTAAGGGCGATATTGCTCTAAGAACTCTAACTGTTTCGCATCTTCGGCATAATCGCGAATAAACTTCAGCAAACGGAGGTTCCGGCTGGTGTCGCGAATGCATAGTTCAAACTCTTGAATCTGGAAAAAGAGGAGATAGCGATTGTAGTAGAGGAGGCTTTCGTTGCAGAGGCGCTCAAGGGCTTCGTGATCTAATACGAACTCTTGGCCGAACTGTTGGGCCAAAAAGTAATAGTGATCCAGCCAGGATTCGAATCCTTCGGGCTTAACACCGTCGGGACGTCCGTGGATTTCGTATTGTTCGACCCCTAATGGCAGTCGAACTTGCAAAAGTTCTCGACCATTGGATCCTTGAATGCGACGGATATTCTTATCCTCTTTCTCCTCCTGGTATTCCCAGTCTTGGAGTAGCGAAGAAATATCCTTGTTATAACTCATACTTTAGGCCCCCCAGGCCGAGGGTGAATACAACGATGTTGGTTGCAGATTGTTTCACCGCTTTTGTTTCGCCTCACTTCAGAGGTGAAACTCGACATCCTCATGGCTTGCAGAGAGAGTTGGGGATCTGCGTATTTTGGGATGCCGCTCTAAATAGTAAATTATTACCGATCGAGTCGCTGTTAATCAGATTGAAAGTTAGATTAATTGGCAGGCCCTAACCGGTACACGTTCCATAAATTCAATTGTAACACAAGAAATCTGCCAAACCAATCTGAGGAATTTTTGCCTGAATTGGAATGTGGAACTGGTTTAAATAGCAGGGCTTAGAGGCCTTGCTGGGATTGGGTTTCGATTAAAAGGGGATATCAGGGCTTCCTTTGACCTTCTTCGCTCTTTTGACCCGAAAGGAACCCCTTTGGAATTCGCACGTTGCTTCAACCTGAAAGTGACCGAGGGACTTCCAGTTTTCAGAATCCCTTCCGCTGCCTCGGTTTTCAAATACCTCGGCTGTAACTTCCAGGCTCGCACTTTTAGGGTCCGTGGGTTTCAGGGTGATAGCGACGTCGAGTTCACCCTCAGCGTCGCGGGGAATTTCAACCCGATACTTTGGGCTCCCATCTTTCTTTTTTGAGTCTTTGAACACGCGCAATAAGAAGAGAGTTACCGTATTTCGGTCAACGTTTCGGTTGGTGACTCGAAAGTCTTCGGCGAGTTGGTCTCGGACTCCGTAAGCATCGGCGTCATTAAAACTCGCTTCCATCTCCAGTAAAACCCAGCGAATTTTGGTCTCATCGGAGGTAAAGGTGAGTACTAAAAAATACCCTAGCCAAATCAGCCCAAGAATGAGGCTGCCAGAGATAATTATTTTTTTCATAATTTACTGATAAGAGGGACTTCAATTGGAACTCTTGCTCGGAAGCTTTTTTAAACTATAATCTCTTCTGTAAGATAGTGAAGACAATCCTCATCCAGATTTCCCTTCTCCAGATTTTCTCTGGTTTTTCTCGGGTGGGGATCATAGTGAAATAAGAAGTGGAGAATTAAGTTAGCCTCATGGGGCGAGTAACTTTTTTTATTTCAAGGCCCTTTTCGATCGCCCTCGGACTCTTCATCGTGGTCAATCTTGGATTGAGCCTCAGAGAGCCTCGGCTTTCGGCCAATCGGTTTTGGCTCGATGTGAGTCTCCCCGAGCCCTGGCTGTCGATTTTTGCATCTCTTTTGGGTATCGCTCTTCTTTGGCCTCACGCCTACAGCAAGAATTCTAATATTCGTACTCTGCAATTAGGGATCTTCAGTGGATTCACCGCATTAGCGTTATCTAATGTGATCGGATATTACCATCGTATTCAATCTCTCGATCCGGATAGGTATTCCCTCATACCCTTTAGTTTCATCATCGTTGTTTTACTTTCCATCGAATTGGGAAGGATCCATTGGTGGGCTCCGATCGAGTGGAAAATGCCGCGGGAAGCTCGCGCTTTCTTCGGTCTTCTTTCGGTTGCAGGAGCAACCTTCGTGATGATCTTTCTTCATATCTATACTTACGGGAAAACAGATTTTTCGGCGGGGGAAGATATCAAGGCCGATGCGATTGTTGTTCTCGGAGCTCGAGCCTACCCTAACGGTCGGTTATCGAATGCTCTTCAGTATCGTATGGATACTGCGCTCGACCTTTACGCCAATGACAAGGCAGATTACCTAATCTATAGCGGGGGAGTAGATTCTTTAGATCTCAGTGAACCTAAAGTTATGAGAGATTATGCTCTCAAAAAGTCCCACCCTAAGGTCGATCCCACTTCCAATATCCTCGATGAAGGGGGGCAGAATACCTATTTATCCGCGGTGAATTGCCGAAGGATCATCGAAGAGCGGGGCTTTAAAAAGGTTTTTGTTGTCAGTCAGTACTATCACAATGCTCGCGTTAAATTGATCTTCGAACGCGAGAACGTTCCTTGCTATACCGTGCCAGCAGTGGGACCTTCCTTAACGCGCGAACCCTTCTTCGTGATGCGTGAAGTTTTTGCTTACGCTTATTATATGCTTTTCCATATTTAGTAGTAGGCTCGACCTTCGAGCCGTACGAAGCGGTTAAGTTAAACTAAGCCATTTTGTTGTGAAGAAATATAACGTTGAGTTGATTTGAGAAATCCCCTCGCTAGCGCTTCGGGCTAGTTAAGAGCGATGTATAAAATATAATCGTGGGGCTTCGAATCCCCCAGGGCTGAAGGCCCGCAAGATCATAGCCCAGGGCAGAGCGAAGCGTCGCCC
>JANQLS010000067.1 GCA_028280485.1 Planctomycetota bacterium | reverse complement strand
GCAAGTTGTACCTTAAGTTCGATATTGGGATCGTAGGCTACTAGGTGACTTGTATCGACGATGTATTCACCATCGATTTCTTTATCGATCAATGCTCCATAGGCTCCATACCAAAGAGTTCCTGATCCCGAGACGACTAATTTGAATAGCCCTTCTCGCCCGATCCAGGATCGAATTCCTGCGTATTTTAGCCCAAGTTTTAATCCCTTAGTGGAACAGATGTAGGCTCCGGGTTGGAGGCAGATGGAATTGTTTTCAAGCTTCACCTCTCGAATCTCCCCGGGAGTTCCCTGCGCGATGGTGAGCTTACAAGCAGATGAAGTGTTGTTCGTAAAGGTGTTGATGAAGAGGGACTCTCCACCCAAAAATTTTCTTGCGGCACCTCTAAATAAGCCACCATTGAGTTGGGTGTCCATGTCGAGTTCGGCCGACATGCTCGCCATCGCATCACTTTCAGCTGTCAGCTGATCTCCAGGATCGAGGTCGAAGTGGATATGAGCGAAGGCAGGGCTTCCTTCAATTTTTGCTTTCATGAGCTACCTTTCCTTCAGGTGTGAACTCATTCTGCTTTATGGGCAAGGAGTCCAGTTAAATAGGCATGGCATTGGATCAGCGTACAAACGACTAGAGTTTTATAGATATAAAATCGGCAGATAATGGAAAAGATTCCACGAATATTTTCGGTAGTTCGTTCTTTTTTTCAATATATAAACTGTTCAGGGAGTACTAAATCCCTGTCTCAGAGTTTCCAGTGAAATATCTAAAGTTCGGAACTCGAAGTCTTCATCTATGCTTTCGATGCGGGCTTTTAAGTGGTTGATGCGCTCAGAGGTTGCAGGATGAGTACTGAGAAGGGCTAATGATTCCTCTGCTCCATAGAGGGTGGCTTCACTTTGCTTTTTGAGCTTTTCAAAGAATGTGACCATCCCTTGAGGGTTGATTTTAGCTTTGATGAGAAGCGCGAAACCGAGATCATCGGACTCCCGTTCGTGATCTCGAGAGAATTTTTGAGTGAGGAGGTAAGAGCCGTTACTGACGAGTACTCCAGCGAGGCCTGTTAAATCTCCAGCCAGGGACTGAAGAAGTAAAAAGATCCCAGCAGTGCCAACCAGTTGTTTTAAGGAGTGTTTTTCGGTGACGTGGATAATTTCATGGGCTAACACGCCCAGAATTTCTTCCGGAGATTCAGCTGCGTCGAGTAAGCCTGAATGAATGGTGACATGCCCACCAGGAATGGCAAATGCGTTGATCGTTGAATCTTGAACGATGTGAAATTTAAACTCATAAGGAGTTTTTCCCAAGCTCTTTAAGAGGGGGGCGACCAACTTGTTGAGCTCGGCGAGGGCTTCTTCGTCCTTATTGAAGACTTTACCTGCTGATAAACTTTCAAAAATTTGATCTCCTAAACTGACCTCCCAAGAACCTGGCACTTGGTCGACAACGATTCCGACGAATGTATCTTTCAGGGCAAAGAGGCAAACGATACCTAGAACGATGGTCGAAAGTATTCCGAAGGTGATTAATTTAGCTTTGGATCGTTTCGATCGGATGGCGTCGATTTGACGTTGAACTGTGGCATCTATCGCTAGAGAGGGGTGGTCCAAGATATCGCGGTCGGCCGTATGTAAAACCCAGCCCGGAAAATCTGGATGGCTAAAAAAGACGAGGCGATTGCTCGCGCCCCCTAACTTCACTTTGACTTCATGGATAGGAAGTTTGACGAGGGGATATCCGCCAGTGTCGAAGAACAGAATTGTGTTTCGATCAATTTCTAAGGAGCCACTCGCCTTTCCCTTATGGAGAGATTCGTGAAAGGCTCCTCCCTTAAAGGAGATTTTGATGGAGTCATCCAACATCGTTACTGTCCCTAACTTGATTCACTCATTTTTCATTGTGCTCACACAACAAACCTAATCAATTATCGGTCGAATCCCGGTGTTAAGTTCAAATAAAGTGAAATTCCCTTGGGCAAGAAACGATTCGAGGGAACTTTCTTCATTCTGGAATTCTCCGGGTCGATAAATGTACGAGAAGAATATCAGTCGATATTCGAGGAGGGCTATCTGGTAGAAGCTATATTCCTCACCGTGGCTAACCCAATCCGTTAGTCGGTAACTATTAAGAATACTCAATCGTCTCTCCGATGGATATTGGATTTCCGGAAGAAGGAGACCAGAGAATGATTTTAATGATGAAGAAACTTCAGATTGTTGCCTTGATTTTAATTGCATCGTTAGGAGCAAGCCTTTCCCTCGGTGAGAGTCCGAGTAAAAAAATAAGGCCCTCATCTCGAAAATTGGAAGCATTCGCCATCTTAGGATTTAAGAGTATCGAAAAGTTTGAATCGACCATTCTTGCCTACTTCAAGGGAAGCGAGCAAGAAGAGTCGGCAGAAGTAGCAGCAGGGATGTTAGCTCAGCTCAAGGTTGAAGAAGAAATCCCTGGCCTTAATCCTCATCGACCATTGGGGGTCATTTTTTATGGGGATCACAAAAATCCTAAGCTTCTCCCCTTCTTTCCCATCGAAGATCAAAAGCAATTTTTAAAAATCTGTGAGCTTTTCTTCCCAAAAAGGAAAAAGATTGAATCCGATTTCTTCGAGCTTCAGGGTGACTTCTCTTCCTTCCTGAAGTTTCAAAATAACTATGCTTTTCTCTCCACTGATAAGTCAGCCTTACAAAAGTCACTGCCCGATCCACTCATTTCATTTCCCCGACAAGCTCAAGCGTTTGATTTTGCAATTCATGCTGATCTCACAGAGTTCCCTAAAAGAATCGGAGAGAAGATAAAATCGGAGATCCAAGAAGTTTCACTTCGAACTGCAGTCCGCTTTCCGGATGAGAGCGACGCTAGTTTTTCGAAGCGAATGAGTGAGTCTCAATTTAATGCTTCTTTCTTTAATGGGCTCATCGATCGTGGCCGAAATTTTACGCTTGGAGGAACGATCGATGCGGAATCATATGAAATCGATTTAACTCTTTTGGCGGCGAGTTCCAACTCTTCATTTGGGAACTTGGTGTCCCAATTTATTGGAAAACAGAATCGATTTGGATCGCTTCATAAAGAAAACTCTATATTGAGTGTGAGTGGATCGTTCAGTTCGGATTCGTTTGTAGTAAAAACTTATTTGAAGTGGGTTGATGACGTCAGGACACTCGTCAGGGATAAACACCAAGTACTTCTTAAAGAGAAGCGCGAGTTTTACGAAAAGATCAACCATTCCTGGAAAGGGGTAGCTCTTCTTCAGGAAATGATTCAAAAGCGAATCAAGCATTCTCAGTTCAACATGAGTTTTGATTTAGGCCGCAGAAGCGGGGATTCGTTTGAGCTCGCTTTTGTCAGCCAATTTCCTAATGCGAAAGAGTTAGATCTGTGGCTTCAAGAAATGGTTCCTATTTACATGGAGATGGGGATCGTTCAAGAGGCTAACAATGAGAGAGCTCACAAAGGAGTGCGGATCTACGCCATCGCTCCCAATTTAGAAGGCTCTCAATTGCCTTATCAAATTTTTGGTTCAGTGCCCATCATCTGCGTGGGGGTTGGTAAAAGTGAGGTGTTCCTCACTGTTGGTGAATCAGCACTCCCTTTGATGGTTCGATCTATTGACAAAGCCAAGGCGGGAGCTGGAGGTAAGTTCACTGAATTCTCACTCAGTTATTCTCAAGCTCTTCCCTTCATGAGTAAATTTGCCTTAGGTCAAGGGATGATCCAAGATATAGGGAAGCAAATTGATGGAACTTCGGATCGATTGAGTCTCAAAGCTCGTGCCACTCCCAGTGGAGTTCGAGCTAAGATTCATCTTCAAAAGGGTTTCAATAAAGTCATTTCAAAAATGTTTCTGAAGCCGATTTTGGGTTTTTAACTTCGGCTAAATTGAGAATTTTACGTCGATTGAAAGTTGTGGATTGGGTTTAATAAAAAAACGGCAGCCATTGGCTGCCGTTTTTTTGTTTTGAATTCAACTTAGTTGTGTGTCGTTGTTTTCAAGGTTTGACTCAACGAAGAGGTGGTGAGTTATTATTTAGTTAAAGGAACCCGATTCCCATCGAATAGAAAATCTCCTTAACTAGCCCGAAGCGCTAGCGAGGGGCCAGGGTTTTCATTCCGGCCCCTCGCTAGCGCTTCGGGCTAGTTAAAGTTCACTTTAAATGCTCACCTCATCGGAATATAGAACGCTGCCCTCAAGAGATATACCTTAAAAATCAGGCCGACGCATCGTTATCAAAGACTCGCACGTGGTCCCAGTTGTCTTTGTTTTCTTCGATGAATTGAAGGTGGGCTTCGGCAACCTGATAAGCGTCGTGAGCCTCTCGGCTTTCAAAGACGACCGTGAGGCCGATGTGGAATTCTTGATCATTAACCGGACGTTGATAAGATTCCGCTCGAGGGCCGACCGAGAAAAATGCAGTGCCGTCGTGATGGGATAGATACTTTTTGCAGGATGCGATCAACTTATTTTGTGCGTCTTCTGAAGCATCTTTCAATTTGAAATAGACGTTGTGCGCTAACATGGTCTCAGTTCTTCCTTTCTGAGTACTGTCTTTCTGAGTACTTTAAATTTATAGATTGAAGATCTCTCCTCGGTGATGAGGGATTCGCCTGGAGCGGCCCTGGTTATAGCACTTTTTTTTCTTTCAAACGAGGGCTAAGTTTCTAGATCCTCATTGTGAATGTTAGGAAACAGTTTAAAATAATTCAGCTTTAGCTTATCTCAGCTTTATTTTACTCTTTCACCATCTATTCTTACGGGATCCAGCATTCCGGAGTCCATCATGACATGTACATGATGATTCGTTCATGGCTAAATCTTCGCAGAACTCCTCACCTTCCAAATCATCTAAAAAGCACCAAAAAAAGGGCAGTCAAAAGGCCTGGAAAAATTCTTTAGGGAAGAAAATTTGGGATGCTTTAGCGGGCCCTCCGCTTTTGGAAAGCTGGTTATTCTTAATTCTCGCAGTCGTGGTCGATGTTGTACTGCTTTTTATTCTTTGGCTTAATTTTGAATTCCAACGCAGCCATTTCGTGATTGGGCACGCTCTGTTCTTCTCGATTGTGACCTTCATCTTTTTTGGCTTTGATAAATTCCTTGCCGTTAATGAAAAGCGAAGGGTGGCTGAAAGAAATCTATTGGGTCTAAGTTTTTTGGGAGGAGCCGTGGGAGGGTTGCTCGGCATTATCGTCTTTAGGCATAAAACACGAAGCCTTTGGTTTCGGTTCTTAATTCCTATCGCAGCGATTATTAATGCCTGCTATGTGATCTCTATCATCCTGGGTGGTGAGTGAGTGGTTAGTTTCTGTTGAATAAAGGTCGTTTCGACCTTTATTCAAACGCTCCAAGCAGTCCTTCCTATGCATCTGGCATAGCCCTAAAAGGCTGCGGCGTCGCTCCACTAAAAATAGGCTTTTAGCCTATTTTTGTGATTTGCATGATCCCACGCAAATATAATTAGCCCCTGTTTAATCAACAGGAACTAATTAGTTTCTGTTGAAACAAACTCCTTCGGAGTGCGTTTCAACCGTTTCGACAATTCTTCGAATTGTCTGCACTCCGCTGAACATAGGCTCTGCGAGCCAATGTCCGCGGCCGAGTTGATCCCAACTCGGCTTAGTTCCTGTTTA
>JANQLS010000033.1 GCA_028280485.1 Planctomycetota bacterium | reverse complement strand
GCCCGAAGCGCTAGCGAGGGGAGCTCCCCTCGCTAGCGCTTCGGGCTAGTTAACTCGGGTGCTTGGGTTGGGAACCGCTCACGCTACGCCTTAGGCGGTATTGCGCTTTGAAGATTTGTTTCGCCTGACCCTCGCTTACGCTTCGGGCTTGAAATGTGTTTTCGCCTGGCCCTCGCTTACGCTTCGGGCTTGAAATGTGTTTTGGCTTGACCCTCGTTGACACTTCGGGCTTGAAATGTAGATTTTAGAAATCCAGGCCTAAAGTAAACGAGAAGAATCGCGGGTCATCCTGCCTCTGCTTTCGAAGCGCCTCCACGAAGTAAAAACTTACGGGGACATCGAGGCCGTAGAGTTTAAACCTGGCGTGAAGTCCGATTCCGGCTGAAGTTCGAATGCGATCCGAAGAGAATTTCGAGAACTTCTCTTCTAAATCTCCGACGTCGAAGAGCACACTCATTCGGAGTTCTCTCCAATAGAGAGGAAATGAGTAATCGACGGAGGTCATCCAAAAGGCTTCTCCTCCGATCGGGATCCCCCCAGCTCGAGGCCCCATGTCGTAGTAATCGAAGCCGCGAAAGTTTCGTGGCCCTCCCATTCGAAAGCGTTCGAAGAATGGAACGTCATCTCCTTGAAGGCCTTCGATCCAACCGGCACGAAAACCCAACTTCAGTCGGTGGGCTAAATCGGGGATATCGGTAGGGAAGGGATCTCCAGGAAGAAGGAGATTTGAAAATTTAGTGGTATTCACTCCATAGTCGACTTGATGAACGGTTCTAAGAAACCGAGACTCTGTTCCTAATTCCTCCAGGCTCGCATCGACTCTTCCGATGTATCTCAAGCCCGTTTGGCCAACGTAATCGTTATGGAGGGAATTATCGAAACCGAGCTTCAAGGTGGGGTAGGCTAAGCGCGTGTGTCCTTCTAAGTCGGCTATATCTCTCACCGTTCCGGGTTCGACATCTTTGATATGGACGTCTTCAAGGTGAAGCCCTAAAAAGGCAGAGTATTTACGTTCTTTGTCGAAGAGGTGGCGAAAGCCCAGTTCGCCGCTAAACTGATTCTCTTCAAAATCTCGCCAACGAAACAATTGATTGGAGAGGTCGAAGCTGAAGGCTGTTTTTGAGCTGTAGACGTAGGGTTCTTCAAAGAGTAAGCGAAACTCAGAGATCTTGGTTCCTGGAAGGATCTGGGCTTGTAGTTTTTGGCCGCCGCCACTGAAGGGGTGTTTCCAGCCTCGTTTCCCTCCGGGCCAGTCCAGCCAATCAAAATTCTTCTGAGTGATCATGATCGAGAAGATCTCTCCCTTTCCACTCGAAGCTCCACCTCCGACTTCGAAGAGGCCGCTTTTACTCTCGATCACTTTGATATAGAGATCTCGCATCACTCCCGGTTGAGTGCGGGTATCTTTTTCGGGATCTTTTAAGAACGGGGACAGACGATCAGGAGCCGGGCGAGTTTCGACAGTCACATCTTCAAAATGTCCCAATGCCTTAATCCGATTGGCTAAGTGGATCACATCGATAGGGGTGATGGGGTCACCGGGAGAAATGTGGAGAGCCGAAAGAATGACACGATCTCGCGTGTAGGTATTTCCTTCTATAAAAATCTTTCCGGTGAACAGATGGTTCCGCTCATCGATATCGAAGACGGCAGTCACCTCGTCGGGGGGATCTAATGAATAGAGGTGTTCGAGAGTGATACTGGGAGTTTTATAAAGCCGCTTCATGTAGTAAAGAAGCAAACGCGCCCGGTCGGCTTCTAAATCGACACCGTTAAAAGTGCCTCCTGGCTCTGTTTTAATTTGTTGGTCTAAGGCCTTCGTTAACATCGAGGAATGACCTTTGAGCTGAATTCCTTTGAGGGAATAGCGCTTTCCTTCCAAGATATCAATCTTGAGAATTAGAGTTCCTCGTTTGTAATCCACTTCCATGCCCGCTTGCGCTAAATGAACATTGAGAAAGCCTCGGTCGCGATAGAGCTTGCGCATGGCTTCTAAGTCTTGGGGCCACGTCGAAGGATTGAAATGACCGGGGCTGAAGAGTCCCCAAAGGCGCTGCGGGCGATTTTTGAGTACAGCGGTCAGGTCACGGGCGCTGATCGAGTCGTTCCCCGAAAATTGAAGCTCTTTCAGATAAAACTTTCGTCCTTCGTCGACGGATATCCTCCAGGTCACTCGACCGGGCACGTGGGGGACTGGAGTGAGACTTTCGTCGATTTCGCAAAAGAGATAGCCTTCCCGTTGATACCAATCTTTAAGGCGTTCTTTCACTTCTTCGCGAAGAGCCAAATCGAGGATCATCCCGGGGCGGATCTTTAATCCCGAATTCCAGCGGGGGTGAAGAGTTTGGAGCTCAGGATTGAGAGCCTTCTCTAAGGTGAGATAGTGGGTGTCTTGATCGTGGGGGATATGAAGATGGATCGCATCCAAAATTGGGAAGGTGGAAACCCTGAATTTGAGGGTGAAGCCATCGGCGTCTCGGAGTGCCGGTAATATTTCGATTTCGGCGATCAATTTGGAGGCGACCAGTTTCTTGATCGCGGATTGGACCTGAGCTTCGCTCGTTTGCGCTCCCACCTTCAATCCCGACCAGGCTAATAATTCGGATCTCGGAACGCCTTCAGCCCCCTCAAAAATCACTCCATGGAGGATGGAGGTGGCCTCATCCGCTTCTATAAACCCAAGCGGTGAAAGAAAAAGGGAGATCATCCAGATGTATTTTTGAAGGAGGCGATTCAAGGATTCCCTTCCCTGAGAGAAAAAGAAGTTTGTACTCTTTTTCAAATGCTTCAACTTGTTTAGAATACCCGTTTGTGTTTTGGGGGCTGTGCAGCCTTGAGCCAGCCTTGAGCCGATGACGTTAGACTTACTGTATTGAGCCCAATGCATTGTGCCTAGGCCCTGAACACATTTAAATTACGATCGAGCCGGGTGAATCCACCTGAGGATTCACACTCAGGAACAAACACAGATTCTGCTCAGGCTCCGGTCTTACAAGAAATCCTCCAGAAATCGAGATCAATGTCCATCGAGATCCAAAGAAATCCTACTCGTGGTGTTCCCATCGGAAACGTTCAAATTGGCGGTGGGGCCGATATTACTGTACAGAGCATGACGGCGACGAAGACCACCGATGTCGACGCTACCGTTGAGCAAGCTGAATCGATGCGGCAAGCCGGGGCCTCTCTGGTTCGGGTGGCGGTTGACAACAAGAAGGATGCGGAAGCTCTCGCTGAAGTGCGAAAGCAATCTAAAGCCGTATTGGTTGTCGATCTCCAAGAGAACTACAAGATGGTTACCGAGGTCGCGCCTCACGTGGATAAGGTGAGATACAACCCGGGGCACCTTTATCACTTGGAGAAAGATAAGTCGATCGAAGAAAAAGTTCGATTTATCGCTGAGGTGGCGAAAGACAACGACTGTGCCATTCGGGTGGGAGTGAACTGTGGTTCCGTCGATCCCGATTACAAGGAACGGTACAAAGATGACGAAATTGAAGCGATGGTTCGTTGTGCCGTCGATCACTGTGAAATCTTAGACAAGATCGGCTTCGAACGATACGTGGTATCGCTCAAAGATTCTGACCCGCTCAAAGTCGTCGATGCGAATCGAAGGTTTGCGGGATTCCGCCCCGATGTTCCTCTCCACTTGGGAGTCACGGAAGCCGGGATGCCACCAGACGGAGTGATCAAAACTCGGGTGGCCTTCGAGCAACTCATCTCAAAAGGCATCGGGGATACGATTCGAGTTTCTTTAACTCTCCCCAATCCTCAAAAATACGAAGAGGTCGAAGCGGGGCACCAGATCCTCGAAGACATCTACGCAGGACGATTCCGTTCTGTACCCGATTTGGGCAAAGGTTTGAATATCATCTCTTGTCCCAGTTGTTCTCGAGTTGAAAACGAGGCGTTTGTCGAGTTAGCTCAAAACGTTAAAGAGCTAACGAGCTACGCAAAAGACTATGACATCACCATCGCCGTGATGGGTTGTCGAGTCAACGGCCCGGGAGAAACCGATGATGCTGATTTGGGATTGTGGTGCGGTTCCAACTCCGTTAACTTCAAGAAGAAGGATGTTCTTCTGGGGACTTTTCCCTATGAGGAAGTGATCGGAAAGCTTCACGAAGAAATTGAAAAGCTAATCGCTTCTAAAACAGCGAATTAAATTCATGTTGCCCGTCTTGATTCTTCAGCATTACCGTGAAAACTTAAAAAAGTGTTCCCTGACCCCCGTCAGATCGGTTGAAGAGATCGAGTTTCGTAAGATCTATCCGCACGACGTGGGTGATTCTCTCACTGTAGAAGGTGGAGTCGTCCTGGCGATGCACTCACCTCCGTTGAGTTCAGATGATGCCGCTTTTCTGAAAGATATACCGGGGGGGCAGCTCATTCTCATCGATGGGAATTGGGCGAAGATTCCCTTTTTATTGAACAACCTAAAATTGAGGCCTCCGGAGTGCTCCAATTCTCATCCGGAAGCTCAATCGGCTTCCATAGCGGATCGATTAATCTTTCGATCGCTCCCAGATTCTATTCTCACGGCCTATCCTCGTAGATCAAAATTGCGGGATGATCCAGAAGGAGGATTGGCAAGTATCGAAGCATTAGTTGCAGCGCTTCATATTTTAGGCGATGATGCTTTAGGATTGCTTGAAGGCTATCATTGGAGAGAAGAGTTCATCGATTTAAATCGAGACTTTTTATCCAGTAGCTCATTTCCGAAGGCTTCTTAAGTCAACCAAAGGAACTCAGCTTGTTGCACAATAAGTTGACCTCACTTGAGATTATTCATTCCTTGAAATTCCTCCATTCTGGGGGCCGCTCTCTTATTCTTAAATTCAATCACCGCATTCCACTTCAACTCTTCTTGAGCTCCGTCTTGATCCTTACTTCAATTGGGTTTTCAGATAAGGCCTTCGCTCAAGATCCTCCCGAAGTCGTGAATAAGCTTAAAAAAGGAGAGCGGTACATCTTAAAGGGGAAGATTGGTGATGGAGTGCGGGAGTTACGTAAATTACTCGAAGATCACCGGGAATCCCAGTCGGCTGAAAAAGGTTTGAAGTTACTGGCGAGTCGGGGTTACGGTCCTCACACTCAAGTTCTTTTTAAAACGGAATCCACTCTTAAGAAGCTGGGCTTTTCTGAAGAAGCCTTAGTGTTGGAACTCGAAAAAAAATTAAAAGCGATATGGGTTTTTTACGCCCAGACTTACTCCAATGAGCTGAGTCATGAGTTTCAAATCGTCGTTCACGATAACCGTTCTAAGTTTATAAAAGAAAATCGCTCAACAAAGAGACGTAGTTTTATGCGGCCTGTTTCCCGAGGAACAACAAAGTTGCCTCGGCACCGCATCGATGTTTACTACGATGCTCGCTTGCGAAGTACTGAAGATGCCTTAGAGATCTTGACGGAGAGCGCGGTTCGTGAAATGACTCGAATCGGCTTGAGGTTGAATTCAAAAAATCGTCTTCCTGCATTCATCGAATTAGGGCTTTCCGAATACATCGCATTGAGGTTGTTTCCTCGTCAACTCTCCAGTGTACGACTTACACCTGAGGCATTAGTTCGAGGCAAGGCTCGTAAGGGCAGGCTCTTAATTTCAAAATACGCAGACTTCGAAAGGATCCTACTTCAGGAAGATCCTGTTAAAAAAGTATCACCCCGCGGATACTGGCGTTGGGCAGCATTAAGCTACGCATTTACCGATTTTTTGTTGAATGGCTCTCAAGATTCAATGAACTCCAAGGCGAACACTTTGCCTCAAGCCTTCAATGGGAATCCGCGCAATTTAGAACTTCAAAATTTCCTTCGCGAATTTCAATTACGAACGACTCTTAACTTTCACAAAAAATCTAAAATTGAACGCATCCGATTTTTTGATGATCTCTTCAAAAGACACTTTTCTCGCCCCCTTAAAAGACTTCATCAGGATTTTTTAAAATATTTAAATGAGTATCCTCTTCAGGATGATGATTTTGATCTTTTGCCGGAGATTTAATCCGCAGGCAAGACCTTCATCCTCGAAATCACTTTCCCCTTAGAATCCATCAGAAACACCTCTCCGCTTTTGACTCGCTTTTCTTTGTCGGGAACGATGAAGGCGATTCGATCTTGATCCCATGGAGGAAGTTCACTTCCGGCAGATTCATGACGTTGCGTGGTTGTTATTTTCTCTTGGTCTTCGTCATAGATTTGAAGCTCTAATTTATAGTCATCGAATTTAAGTGGTCTATAAGAATCGTTTCTTAATACGACGACGGCTCTCATTTGCCCCTTGAGCCAATCGATTTGCCCGCTAACGATTTTGGGGGGAAGGTGTTCAGGAGTAGGGGTGCAAGAATGTAGAAGAATAGACGTGAAGCTGAGAATACTCACCAAAATGAGATTCTTCCACTTGAATTGAAATGCGGATAGGGAGGGGGAACTCACTAATTTTACCTCGATGACTCGTCGCCGATTGTGGGTTCCTTTATATTTCAACTTCGTGATGAAGCTATAAATATTTCCTAAGGAATTTTACCTATCAAAAGGAAAGGCTCTCGTCGATTAGATCTTCCTTTTTATCGGACGCTGATGATTTCCTGTTTATTCAAATCGGTTTCAAGTTGAGGTAGTGATATCTCAATTTAGTGGGTCGTGATCTTGCCGTACCGCATGAAGGAATCTTTACTCGACTTCGGTAGTCTGATTTCGATCGTATTGGTGCTTCCGGCTAATAGGAATGGAACGGTGACTCGCCGAGCTTCAAGTGCTTTACCGCTCGTACTTAAGATCGCAAGTCCTAACTCGAATTCTGCGGTTGAGTCCTGAGTACGTCGACCTTTGTTGATGAATTCGAATGTAAAAATCCACTCGGGCCGAGGGCCTTCAGTGGTTCTCACGCTGAGCTGGGTGTTGAGTCGATAGTCTCCCATATAGACCGACTTTTTATTTCTGGAATAAAGTCGATGTAAGCGTTCGAGATTTTCGTACTTCCAACTATGAAGGTGTTTCATGATGTCGGCGTCGATCCCATTTTCCTCGACCAACGAGCTCTTGATCCAGCCTGTTTTAATCTTTTTGTAGCCCAATAATTTCTGGCGGAGCGCACTCAACTTTTCGAAGACGAGATCATCGCCCTTACTGTTTTCCAGCGCTTTGTCGTAGGCTAACAAAGCTTCTTCAAACTTTTCTTGGCTTTCGAGCTTCGCCGCATTTTCCAGGCTCTGCTTCAATTGAATTTTATCAAGAGCTGGAAGGGGAGCTTGAGTGGATCCCTTAAAAGCCTCACGGTGAATTTGGGTGAGAGCTTCGGCGCGGGTGAATTCCTTTTGATCGGCTGCTTGTCGAATCGCTTGAATGAGTTGAGTTTCGATTTCCTTTTTTAGAGCCAGGGTCGTTTCCTTCTTAGCTCCAAGGGACTGAGCTCGTTCAATTTCAAATAGGACAGCAGTCCATGCTGATTTCTTTTTAAAATGTTGGATGAGCGCCAATGAGGTTTCCAAGCCGATTTGTTTCTGGTGTTGTTGGGTCGGACCTGAAGGAAAATGGATTTTTAAAAGCGTCTCTAAGGCCGTTTTTAATTCTAAGCCATAGCCTTGAGCTAACTGTTCATTCATGCTTGTTTTCCAAGCATCGAAAAAAGGAGCTAAGACTTCGGGCTTCTCTTCGAGAACTGAAGTGTGCTCGGATAGTTTGATGAGCGAGCTGTGAGCTGGGAACCAATTTCTTTTTTTAACGAACTCGATTCCTTTTGCTAACTCGACAAAAAACTGAGCTTCCTGTTCTAAGCTTTTGATGCTATTTCGACGAAACCAGGGATAACCGGTCTCCGATATCGTTTCTAAAGCGCTTTGGTATTCGCCTTTCGAAGCATCAGCAAAAGCTAGCTGAATCCGAACTTGTTTGTACCCTTCTAAAATCATAATCAGGGCGAAAACAGCAAAAATGCTCAGAAGGATTCTCTGAGGAGTGATTCGCTTTAATGTAGCTTGAGGGCGGTTTTTCTTAAAAAAGATCATCGTTGGGTCTCCGTTTCAGGAGCTAAGAACTCGATTCGTTTTCCCTTCTCATCGAAGATGGCCACCTGTTGGATGCTGGCCTGAAAGTGATGGCAATATTGTCGATGAGCAGCCGCGATTTGGGCGACGATTTGGAATCGATAGAGTTTTTCATCCGGATTTGACTTCTGCTGGGACTTGTCCTTAGCGGGTGGAGGTCGCAATTTTTGCAGTTTCTCTTTCCAGTCGTTTGAACCCACCAAGTGGAATACAAGTCGTCCCGGCATGAAATTGGGAATTAAATATTGCCCGCGATCATCAAAACCATCTAAAAGCCACAGTTCGAGTAATTCATAAGTCTTCCCCGTGGTGATCAGATCGGTTACTACGGTTTTCCCAACGTATCGATCTGACTCTTTACGCAATTTGGATAAGGGGATTCGACCTAAGAAGTCGACATCCTCAAGCGGAGTTTCGGCATCGATCCACTCTCCAAGAAAGAGCACTTTTCCATTCTCTAATCTTTCGGCTTCGTACTTCACTCTCAAGGGATCCGTCTTTCGGTTGAGGCCTTGTAGGAGCTGAAAAAATTGATCCGAGAATTGGGTTTTGTCGATATGAGAGCCGGCGGTGACAAATAAGTTTTCTAAGTAGAGCTCGCCTTCGGCTTTAGCCCTCTGAATGATCTCTTGGGCTTCGAGGTAATCGGTCGATTGATGAATCTGGGTTTGAGCCTTCTTGAATGTCGAGATCAGCCCTTCGCGGGCTTTTCCTTCAGCTTTAAAAATGTGATCTCGACTCCGTTCTTGAAAGACGCGCCGTTGGCCCACAGGCAGATAGGAAGCGACTTTTCGACACCATTCACCGATCTTGTAATGCTCAGAAATGCTAATTTCTTCCTGAGCTGTAAGCTTCTTGTATTTCTTTTCGTAATCTTGTGACTTCATAAACTCATCTGCCGAGATTGAAATCATTCCCCAAGAAAGCGTAAGAAAGATGAGAGCTTTGCTTAGGAGGATCTGTGGGTAAGCCATCCGAATTCCC
Organism: Planctomycetota bacterium; assembly: GCA_028280485.1. Classification (GTDB taxonomy): domain Bacteria; phylum Planctomycetota; class UBA8108; order UBA8108; family JACQVS01; genus JANQLS01. The sequence goes on along the minus strand of JANQLS010000033.1, from coordinate 19,749 downwards.
TATCAACGTTTGTCATCAATATTTTCAACCGATCGAATCTTCCTAGATCAGGGCTAGGAGAAAAAACTCTATAGAAATTTACCTGAACCTCTCAGAGGTGTCGAATGGTAGGGATTACCGGATGTGATTCGTCATTTTATCGCTCCCAAAGGGCGTTGCTTGTCGTCAATTCCGTCAGAATTTGATCGGATCGAGGTTTTCGAATAGGAAATGATTGAGATTCAGAGGGTGGGCAGGGTAAAAGTAGGGGCTTGATTTGTGCTTTATTCGATGAACACCTTAATATCATTCCTGCGCCTCTTTAGGAGTTTCCCATGTCGCTTTATCTCGGTCTTGATTCTAGTACTCAAAGTCTTTCTGCCATCGTTTTGAAAGCCGAGCCCTTGGTCGATGCTGGAGGTTACACGCGAGAGATTTTGCACGAAGTCTCATTAAACTTTGATCAGGAGTTCCCCCAGTACGGGACTCAAAGTGGAGTCTTAGCTAACGACGATCCGAGTGTCGTTCATTCTTCTCCGCTGTTATGGGTCGAGGCTCTGGAAGCTCTCCTCTTGCGCTTAAAGGCAGACGGAGTCGACTTAGGTCAAATCAAAGCCATCGCCGGATCAGGCCAACAACACGGTAGCGTTTATCTCAAAGATGGCGCACTTAAAGCTTTGGGCAATTTAAATTCTTCGGAACCTTTAGCCTCTCAGATACAGCCCTTACTTTCACGTCCCACCGCACCTATTTGGATGGATTCTAGTACTCACGAAGAGTGTAGTGAAATTGCCGAAAAAATGGGGGGCGAACAAGCTCTCGCAAACTTGACCGGCTCGAGAGCCTTCGAGCGATTTACGGGGCCTCAAATTCGTAAGTTCTACAAAACAGAACCCGATACCTACGAAGCCACTGGGCGAATTCATTTAGTGAGTTCTTTTATGGCCTCCGTTTTATTGGGTGGAGATGCTTCGATCGATCCGGGTGATGGTGCGGGGATGAATTTGATGGATCTCAGCGAAGTCGATTGGTCGGAAGCGGCATTGGAGGCAACGGCACCTAACTTAAGATCTAAACTTCCCAACATTCAAGCTTCTTCAACCGTATTGGGAACTATTTCATCTTACTTCCAAGATCGATTCGGTTTTTCATCCGACACTTCGATCGTTTGTTGGTCGGGAGATAACCCTTGTAGTTTGATTGGAGTGGGATTGGTCGAAGCTGGGCATATCGCCATCTCCTTAGGGACGAGTGACACTCTCTTCGGTTTCATGCCTCAGTTACGTGTGGATTCGAATGGAGAAGGTCATGTCTTCGGTTCACCTACGGGCAACTCCGACTATATGAGTTTGATTTGCTTTTTAAATGGATCTCTCGCGAGAGAGAAGGTTCGCGATGAACTCCAGTTAGATTGGGATGGATTCGATCAGGCATTGCAGTCGACACCTCCAGGAAACGAAGGGCGAGTGCTTCTTCCTTGGTTCGCTCCTGAAATTACTCCCAATGTTCCGGATGCCGGTCCGAAGTCCTTTGGTTTTAATGATGGGGATAAAGTTCATAAAGTAAGAGCAGTGGTGGAAGGGCAGATGGCTTCGATGGCTCTCCATTCTCGTTGGATGGATGTGCGCATGGAAAAGATTTACGCAACGGGGGGAGCATCAGCGAATAAATCGATCTTGCAAATTATGGCCAACACGTTTGGTGCGGATGTTTATCCTTCTAATGTTGGCCAGTCGGCAGCGTTGGGCGCAGCTCTTCGAGCTTGGCATGCTGAAGTTTCTAGTCAGGGGCAAAGGGTGAGTTGGCCAGAAATCGTGGCGGAGATCACCACTCCGAATGCTTCTGATTGTGTGAAGCCTCAGGCCGAACTGGTACCTCTTTACCGTCGATACCAGGAACTTTATAGAGCTTGTGAAAACCACTTTTTAAGTGGAGGGCCCGATCCGAAAGGAGCTCAAGAAGCGTTTCTAAGTTCCTGAGTTCGTTCTAAGTTGTTTTTATATTAAAGTTTAGCCGTTTGGGCTCGGGATGTTATCGGAGCCTGATGTATTTTAAATTCCCCTTTTGAACCCCACTTATTTTGTTACTATTTTCCGATCTTTCAACTTTTCTTAATGGTCCTTTTACAAAGCAAGATTAGCCTGCTCAGCTAATTCTTCGGTCGAATTTTACTGCTATCGAATTAAGACACTTCATTAAAGGGCGTAGTAGGAAATACGGATTGAGGCTTGTTCCTCACCCTTCATTTACTGAGCACTCTTTAATAGATCCGAAGATCTTAGTTATCTGGGAATAGCAGATGTTCAAACTCGTCGTGTTGAACATCGATTGAAAATTTGCTCTGCATATTTTGTAGAGTTACTTACCCGTTGATTCATTCAATTCAGAATGGATCAATTTCCTAATTTCCCTCAAGGGAGGAGGGCCTGACGTGTTAAAAACACTTCGCGCATTCGCTCAACGCAGTCTCATTTTGGGTACTGCTCTCGCCGTCGTCGGAATCGCTTCAGTGGCTGACGCCCAAGATTCTGATTTACAAAAGAGAGTTGAAGCTCTCGAAGCTCAACTCGCAAACCCTTTAGCTGGATGGGGAAAAGGTCCCTATATCAAAAGTGACGATGGATTGTTTTCGATAAATTTCGGAACTCGTATCCAACTTCGTTACACCTACCAAGGTCGGGATGCCGGACACGGTAACACCAATACCGCGGATTCAAGTTTCGTCGAACTCGAAAGAGCTCGTATGAAATTCCAAGGTAACTTCTTAAGTAAAAATCTCGGTTACAAAATTGAGGTCGATACTCAAACTGATGGTGGTGGAGCCAACGCAACGGATATCTACCTGACTTACAAGCACAAGACTTCGGATAGTCACTCACTCACTTTTGGTGGTGGTCAGTTCAAGCCTTTCTTTGGTCGCCAAGAGAAAACTTCTTCAAGTAAGCAATTACTCGTGGACCGTTCGCTCGCAAATGAATACTTCAGCATCGACCGTAACATCGGTGTCTGGATGGACGGACTTGCTCAACTCAATGAAGATGGTGCCTTCAATGCTATCGGTTACCATATTGCGGTAACAAACGGTTTTGATAGCGTCAATCGGAATCCCTCACAAACTAACTCCGAACAGGATCACATTCCTGCGATCATCGCTCACCTCGATTTCCATATCCTCGGAAACTTGGGAAAAGATGCTTTATCTAGTGGAGATCTTAAAGAGCGCGATAGCTTAGGTTGGACGACGGGTTTGTCATTCGCTTCTGACCAAAACAACAACACCAATAGCAACACCCGCATCAAGTTCAAAATCTATCAATTCGCTTGGGACAATGTCTTCAAGTATGGTGGATTTAGCTTGAATACCGAATACTTCGGTCGTTTCTTAGATATCCCTGGTGATGGCATGAGTTCAGTCTTCACCCATGGTGGATACGTTGAAGCCGGATATATTGTTTGTGAAAATACTCAACTTGTTGCTCGCGCCTCAGTTGTTTGGGATCGTGACGGAAGTTACGGTTCAAACAGTTCAGCTACCGAACTTGCCGTTGGTGTCAACCGATTCTTCAAAGGTCACAATCTCAAGCTTTCTGCTGACGTAGGTTGGTTAGACATTCCTCCTGGAATGACTCGAAATACTGAAGGATTCCCTGGTGCTTCAAGTGCGGCTACCAACATTGGTAGCGGTTCTGCGAACATCACCACTATGCAAGGTGTTCTCTTGAGAGTTCAAGCTCAATTGAACTTCTAATGTGACAACTTCAAACGATTGAGAATTTCAATAAACTCTCAATCGGTGATACAAAAAACGCCAGTTTCTCAATTCAATGAGAAGCTGGCGTTTTTTTATGGTTATTGAGGATGGGGTTCTATTTAAATAGGAGCGTTGATTGCTTTTAGATTATATTGAGAAAGAGGCGTCCTGTAGGCGCGACCCGTGTGGTCACTCTTTCCGAAAACGACAGATTGAACTAAAGGTTCATTCAGCGTATTAAGGATACGGGCAGGGACCAGCCCTGCCCCTACAGGGTGTAGCGGTGATCCAGGAAGAATGAAGAGACCAGATATTGAAAAGAGAAATTAATACCAATCTATCTCGAACCATCGTATGCATTGGGCTGAGCCTTCTCTGGACTCTAGTGAACTCCTGTGGGCAAACGCAAGTCACTCCAAATTCAGTTGGTGATTCCTTGGAATCTTCTCGTTCAATAGAGATTGTGAGCCCTCAGTTTCCCCAGCGAGTGAATTTGAAAACGAATAAAGGGGAGTACTTGAGTGACCCTGAGAAATGGGAGATCCGTTCCCTTCCCAAAGATGTGAAGGGGCTTCCTTCTGATGGTCGAGTTCCTAACCAAGTTTTTGCCCAAGGTCTAAGCTCTCAGTTCAGAATTTATTTAATTCAATATCGACTCAAACCAAAGGTCATGAGTCAAAGACTTTTGCTGGTACAAACCACTGAGCAAAAAAATGAAACGCCACTTAGCTTGACTGTGGGGCTCAATTTACCTCAATCAGAATTCAGTGGGGGAATTGCACGTTGGCCGATCCCCGAAGAAAAGAATCAAATTTACTTCTATACTGGATCTGGAACTCCAAACCTGGCGAACTGTTGGCTGAATGCAGATCTTAATGAGGCATTGCGATGGGAGACCTTCCATCCTCATGCTCAAGTTCACGCAAATCCCAAAGAATTTCCGATCGTTGAATGCGTCATTCCTATCACCCGGACTGAGATTCAACCTCTTCTGAACTATACCTACGAGAAGACGAGTGATCAGCTCCCAAGGAGGTTCGGGCATCGAAAGAGCAACTCAGGATTAACGTGGGAAATTCAGCCCGAAAAAGGGCGTTTATCAGAAACGGCTATCTTCACAACGATCGATAAGATTCGAGATATTTCACCTACTCCGGCGCAATTTACAATGGAGTTGTCTCAAGGCTGGGAGCGCGAAGTACGAAGAGGAGGGCGGGATAAGGGATTGCGCGCCACCTTTCCTGAAGGTTTTCCACCAGTGGCGAGTACTTTAAAGCTTCGGGGAGTAGAGTCTCGTCTGTGGGTGTATCCTTTCGGAGTGAAAGACTCCGAAGCAAGAAAGAATTCTTCAGGTCTGCTCAAAGACAAAGAAGAAAAGCTCCTTCGTCCCTCCAATCTCGTTGAAGGAATCGAGGTGGATTTGGGGGATGCCGTTATCGATCCCAGTTCACTCGATGGAAAACTGAGGTTAAGTCGATGGGCTAAAAATTTCACTGAGACTCATGGTGCAGCCGTTTCCGGTCTACGTTTGGGATACTTAGGAGAGCTCTACAAATTCTATACTTCACACTTTTTAGACTTAGAGATTTCTAATGGCAATCCTAAAGGACGGCCTAAAAAAATAGCTCTCGAAACTCTTAGGATGGGCCTTCGATCTCTGAGAGCGGCGCTTCCTCCGAAATTTAAACTTCTGGGCGATTGGAATACTCCCGAGGAACTCCTGAAGGAACTCGATGGTTCTCGTCCCCATCTCCGATTTAACTTTGAAGGAGATCTTCTTCGTAGAGAAGCTCTAACCACGATTTCAACATTATCGTCTAGTCCTGGCTCTTCGCTCGTGGATGGATTACATTTCGACCTCGGCATGGAAGGGCATCCGGGAGGATTGAGTCAGCTCGGTGCATTCCAAGCTCTCATCGATCTAAAAGTACTAACGGGGAAGGGGATTACCTTGCTTGGTCCTTCCAGCCCAAAAGCTTATGAAGCTCGATTGCTGAAGGATCGGTTTCGTCGTATCGAGAGGGCTCTCCGACAGAAGCCCATCAAATGTTTATCTCCTCGCGACGTTCGGGAAGAGCCGCCTCAAATTTGGCTTGTAGAAAATCAATCTGATAAGGGATCTGCATTTACCGTGGGACTTTTCAATTGGGAATCCCGTTCTCCCCGGCGACTTCGCGTCGATTTGAAAGCCTTGGGAATACCTCATCATGAAGCTGGCTATTGGATCTACGATCGCCATTCTTGGAACCTCTTAGGGCGATCGGGAGCTGGGGATGATCTCGTTTTAGATTTTTGGTTGCCGGCGAGATCCTCAAAGCTGATTTCTCTGCATCCCGATTCTCATGAAGTGACTCGTTTAGGAGATTCAACTCATTGGATGGGGAGTACAAAGTTTGAATCAGAAACCCCGCTGGCCTCGTTAAAAAATGATCGCTTGAACGTTGCGTTTCAACTTGAAAAAGGTTGGCCCGAAAATCGGCCTCTCGTGCTCGATTATCTTTTAGCTTCAGATTTTAGTCAGGGAACATTTGAGGTTCAGAAGAAGGAGGGAGTTCGCGAAATTCAGATCGAAAAGAGAGGGAGGCATTTAAAGCTTCAATTGAATTTTATCGACGCCCCCTGGGTAAAATGTGAACTCGTTTACCAGCCCGCGACTTCCGATTCTCTACCCCCCCTACAAGAATCAGGAAAGCTCAACGCAGCTTTTCATACGGCGACCCAAGGAGTGTGGCTGTCTTGGGACTACCTTTCCGATCAGCCAGAGACTCTACGGGGCTACCGCGTATTCAGAAATGGAGAACAGATCGGACAAACCTTCGGTAGAACGTTTTTAGATCGCCTTCCTGGTTCTATGCAAAAAAAGGGCAGTACGGTCGATTACTCCGTCATTCCGTGGTCAGACCCCAAGGTTGAATTACTAAAATTAAAAGCAAGTTATATTGTGGAAGCGCCAAGCTCCATCCTCCTGTCTGAATTACTCCCCGAAAGAGTAGAGGCTCTTCAACAGCCCCAGTACCGATTGAGTCAAACCGGCCGGGTCCTGCTTCCCGGGGGAGTAGGGATCTCTTTGCCAACAACTTTGGAATACCAGCTCAATGGACGTTACGCTTTTTTTGACTTCAAAGTTCAAATTGATCGCGACGCACCCCTTTGGGCTCGGGCAAAGTTCCGCATCGAACTCGATGGGAAAAAGATTTGGGAAAGCGACGATAAGAGGTTTGGAGACTCTCCGGTAGGTACCCAGTTGGTTGTTCGAGGGGGTAAAAAACTGACCCTCATCGCAGAACATCTTAAGCCCGGTGCGAAAGAAGCTCTGTTTGCGAGTTGGTTAGAGGCCCAATTCATTGTAGATTAGTAGTTCGTCGTAAAACTTGACCCAAACGTAATCGTGCGCACCTCTGGCAAATTATGAATGTAGATCCTTCTGTTCAGCGATCAAAGCTCAGTCGAAAAGGTTGGGCTGGTGTTATCCTCGCTATTTTGATCGTTTTCTCTTTTCGCATGGGACTTCGCTTCTCCGACGGTGGCGCCTGCAGTCCTTGCTCGCCCTTGTCTCTTCCCCTCTATGCTTTAGCCCCTCCCGAGGAGGCGAAGAAAAAGGCTCCGAAGGATCCCGAGCTCAGTCTAAAGCCTGATCTTTCAACTCCCGATCGAATGGTTGCCATCGGAGATGTTCACGGTGATAACACTTCATTCAAAGCTATATTAAAAAAATCTGGTTTGGTGAATGAAAAGTTAGATTGGTCTGGGGGGAAAACCGTCTTTGTCCAAATCGGGGATCTCTTAGACCGTGGACCTCATTCCCGACAAGCGATGGACTTGATGATCAAGTTGGAAGAGCAAGCACCGAAGAAGGGGGGGAAAGTATTCTTTGTAATAGGCAATCACGAAGTGTTCAATCTCGTAGGAGATCTTCGCTACTTACACCAAAAGGAGCTGGAACCCTACGCTAAGGAAGAGACGAAAGAGATGCGCACCAAGCGTCTGCAAAACTTGGAAGCCTTCGTCTCCAAGCCGCATCCTCGATTAAAAAGTGGGTTTTACAATCGCTTCGACCGAAAGATGCGAACTCTCAATGAAAAGGAATTATTTCCACCAGGATATTTTCGCCATAAGGATTTATTTACGCGGAATGGTAAGTACGGAAAGTGGATTTTAAGCCATGAGGCGGTTGTGAAGGTCGGGGATTCTCTCTTTGTTCATGCCGGTTTGGATCATCGTTATGGAGCCATTCCGTTCCGTAAATTGCGAAAGCACTTTAAGGCTGAATTAATCGCCTACCTCAAGCTTGTTGAAGAATTCATCAAAGAGGGGATCTTTCATAAAGACCTAGGATTCTTAGAACTCTACGATCTCGTGGCGGGGGAAAATAGATTTAGAAATAACGATCCAAAGATCGTTAACCTTGTCAATCGGTTTATCGTAATGATGAATGGGATCGTTTTTAGTATGGATGGCCCCGTTTGGTATCGAGGGCTCGCTCAAGGGAGTGAATTCCAGCTTGCCGCCTCTCTGAAACGCACCTTGAAGTCCCAAGAAGCCGCTCGCATTATCATCGGTCACACCCAGCCTCGGAATTTAAAAATCCAAGCTCGATTTTCTGGCCAGGTCATTTTAATCGATACGGGGATGAATAACGCCGTGTACCGGGGCAGTCCACAAGCTCTTCTCTTCGAAAAAGAAAAAGGTTTGTCAGTGATTTCAATAAAGTAGTAGGCACACGCTGTGTGCCGTCATTGAATGAGCTGTAAATCCAGGAGGAACCTTTGGCTACAATGCTAAGCTTGATACCTCGACTCTTTCCTCTCCACTAAAACTTGGGGCTTAATCTGATGGTGGCACATGCAAGTGGTTCATAATATCTATTAAAACCAAGGGCTGTAAGCCCGCCACTTCTGATCCCAGGGCAACGCCCTGGGATCAGAAGTGTTTAGGTAGCTGGGAGTGGAGGAGGATTGATTTTGAAATCAATTAAGGCTGATCAATATCTCCTAATCAACTGAGATGAAAATGGATTGCAGTTTCAGCTCAGGGGGGAGGCTGTGAATATTTAGATTCCTATGGAATCAAAATTCATACAAAGGATTTAAGCACCAATATTAATAAGCCCGGAGCGTAAGCGACGGGACAATGCTTAAGTATCTCGTGGGTGGGAATTAAATGCCTGAATTATCCCTTTTGACGTACTGATGGCTGATGGGGAATCATCGCGATGACTTATCCCGTCGCTTACGCTCCGGGCATACTAATGTATTTCGAAAAAATTTACAGCCTTGGATCAGCCGACTTCGTTGATCCGCATGCAGAGAATGCGGCCTACCTTTAGTCGACCACAAAAAAAGCCCCATGAGCCGATGGCTCATGGGGCTTTTTTAATCAGTAGAACTCTTCAAACTCGATCTTAGATATAACCTTCGATCTTATCCCAGAGTTTTACGGCTTTAGCGCGGGATTTTGTGTCTTTGTATTTCTTAGACTTGAGGATCGCGTTGAGGTATCCACCCGCTTTTTTGTAGTTTTTCGCTTTGATAGCTGCTTTAGCTCGTTCGATGTAAGTCAAAACGGTTAATTCTAGTTTAATCGTTTTGTCTTTCTTCCATGCGGAGACTTGTTTCTTGGCTTTATCACCGAGTTCCAGTCCCTTGAAGGAAACGCTGAGCTTGCTCATCGTCATCAAAGCTTCACCGTATTCACCTTCTTTGCTGTATTCGATCGATTGGTCGTAAACTTTCTTGCCGTAATCATTGACCTGTTGAAGGGCCTTCTTGGCAGCGCGAGCTACATCAGCATCTTTAGGCTTCTTGATGTATCTCTCTAAAAGTTTAACACCCTTAGCGAACTGACCGGCATTGATGTAAGACTCTGCCTTGTCGAGTTGAATGGGAAGATCGACCTCGGGAGCTTCGATATCGCCACCGAAGGGGCTGTATTTAGGGCGAGACTTAATCTTTTTAAGTTCGCTCTCAATTTTGGCTCCACTGAGACTGGCGGGATGGCCTTCCCAGACGATTTCTCCGTTCGAGCCGACTAACCAGGCGTGGGGAATTCCTCGAGATTGGTAACCCTTTCCTCCGCCAGAGGCGATGATGTACTCAATTCCGCGGTTTTCGATGAATGGCTCTAACTTGGTAGGTGCTTCGTTGGAAACTCCAACGAGGACGAATCCCTTTTTGCTGTAATCTTGGTGAAGTTTATTCAGCTTGGGAATCGAAGAAACACAGGGGCCTCACCAAGTCGCCCATCGTTCAACGAGGATGACATGCCCTTTTAACTTATCCCAGGTAATGCTTTTCTTGGCATTGAACCATTGATTGGCGTTCAAAGCCGGGGCTTTTTTACCCACCAGTGGGGTTGGAGCCGGTGCTGCTGAAATACTGGATGAGAATCCGAGTATCACCAGGAGCGCCAGCGAACTTGCGAGCCACTTCATTGTGACGATCTCCTTAAAAATTGAACCTATTGGTCCCCAGGGAATCAAAATGAGCCTTAATCATTTTTAATTCACTTGTTTGAACCACTAGCCAATAGAAGAACCAGTGGAAGAATGGGGAACCCAATGAACCTATTACTATTCTACATAAGTATTAATCTAAATAACGACTTCCAACAGGGAATAATCATTATTTTTATGTCGTTTTGTGTCAGGCGCTAAAAGGGAGACGGTTGAGGGAAGCCCGGGCTTAGCAAAATCGCAGATTTTGCCCGCAGGAATGGGCTTTGATTCCTCAATTTCTCCTTCTTCTCCCTTGAAACCTATTTGGGCTTAGATTAGCCTTAATCGTTGATTCCAAAAGATTTACCGACATAAAATCTCAACTCCAATCCAAGGTTGATCCATGGATGGCTCTCTTCGGTCAGAGAGGTTCATGCATGAAACACCCTCCATCCATCGCGCAAAGAATGTTGGATAAGGGTGTCCGAATTTGAGATTTCGGTCGGCATAACGAATGAATGGATCTCGAAGTTCCCGGTGAGTGAAGATTCTCTTCGTCGGGGATTTATGAGATTCAGGAACACCAAATGTCAATGAGGGTATCCATGAACGGGTCAGATCCATCGATTCATCAACAGAACTACAAAAGTTCCTCCTTTCTCAGTGGGGGAATGCACCGTCGCGATTTTATGTTGGTGGGCGCAGTCGGCGGGCTCGGTTTGAGCCTCGAATCTCTCTTAGCCCAAGAGAAGAAAGCCGAAGTTCAAGAAAAGAAAAAAGCGGCTCCCGCACAGGCCGTCATCCAAATCTTCCTGCCCGGTGGCATGGCAGCACAAGAAACCTTCGACCCGAAGCCTTACGCCCCCATTGAATATAGGGGAGATATGGGCCAGAGAAAAACGAACGTCGAGGGAGTTCTCTTTGGTCGATACCTCGAAAAAACGTCAAAAGTCGCAGACAAGCTTCTCGTTGCTCGTTCGATGACTCACGGTGAGGCTGCCCATGAAAGGGGCACTCACAATATGTTCACGGGCTACCGACCGAGTCCGGCGTTGACCTATCCCAGTATGGGAAGTGTGATCGCCCATGAACTCGGCAGTCGAAAAAATCTCCCGCCTTACGTTTGTGTCCCCAACCAACCTAATATTTATGCCGGTTCGGGGTACCTCAGTTCATCTTATGCACCTTTCAGTTTGGGAAGCGACCCCGCCAGTGGTGGTTTTAAAGTTCGAGATCTCACCCTCCCCGGTGGGGTCGACAAGAAGCGATTCCTACGCCGCCAAACCATCCTGGAAGCCGTCAACCAACATTTTAAAAAGAGGGAAACCACTGACGGAGTCAAGGCGATGGATTCCTTCTACGATCGTGCTTACAACATGATCAGTTCTCCTGAAGCCCGCGAGGCTTTTCGAATTGATAAGGAGCCTGCCAAGGTTCGTGATGCTTACGGTCGCAATTCGGCTGGGCAACGCATGTTGATGGCCCGCCGGCTCGTTGAAGCCGGAGTCCGCTTAGTGACTCTCACCTACGGTGGCTGGGATATGCACCAAAACATTTTAGGTAGCATGCAGCGTCAGCTTCCCACCTTTGACCAAGCCTTTAGCCAATTGATCACCGATTTAGACCAACGGGGATTATTAGATACGACCCTTGTCATGGTCACGACAGAGTTCGGAAGAACTCCAAAGATCAATCGCGATGCCGGCCGGGATCACTGGCCGAAAGTTTTCAGTATCGTTATGGCCGGTGGTGGATTGAAAAGAGGCTACGTCTACGGTAGCTCCGATGCGACTTCAACTGAACCTGAGGAGAATCCACTCACAGTCGAAGATTGGGCAATGACGGTTTATCACCAGCTGGGAATCGATGCGGTAAAGGAACTTGTGGCTCCCGGTGATCGTCCGATCGAAATCGTCGACGGGGGAAAAGTTCTTCACGACTTGATCGCTTAACTGCCCCTTCACTCTCTCAACCGAATTGACTGAGCTTTCGGCTCGGCTTCTCCATTTTAGGATCGAATCACGTACGCAATTCCAAAGATGTTATGGGAATTGCGAAGGGTTATTCGCCATGAAAACAATCATCTCTTCTTTCTCCGGATCTCGTTTTGGGTTTCTCCTTCTAGCACTGAGTACCTTGAGTGTCATCGAAACTGTCGATGCGGCCTCCCCTCAGTTAGATCGTATTTTGCCGGTGGGAGCCCAGCGTGGAACTGAGGTAGAGCTCCACTTCTACGGAAGACGCCTTAATGATGCGGTCGATCTCTTCTTCTACAAACCGGGTATCGAATTGGTCAAAGTCGTCGAGGCTAAAAATGACCAAGTCAAAGCTCTGGTCAAAATCTCTAAAGATTGTCAGCTCGGCCCCCATGAAATTCGTTTAAGAACCGAAACTGGCGTCAGTGAGTTGAGAACCTTCCAAGTTTCTAACCTTCCCATCGTCGAAGAAAAAGAGCCCAACAGTACTTTTGACTCGCCCCAAAAAATTCCGATCAACGTCAGTGTTTCGGGTATCGTGCAATCGGAAGATGTAGATTGTTTCGTCTTTGAAGCAAAGAAAGGTCAACGGATTACGGCGGAAGTCACAGGCTTGAGATTAGGTTGGACTCTATTTGATTCGCACGTCTCGATTTTAAATTCAAAGCGTTTTGAATTGGCCTCTAATGATGACCATCCTCTGTTGCGTCAAGATGGACTCGCCTCGGTGATCATTCCTGAAGATGGTCAGTATCAAGTTCACATAAGAGAGAGTTCTTACGGTGGTAACGGAAACTGCCGTTACCTTCTTCACGTAGGAACTTTTCCTCGGCCGACCACGGTCTATCCTCTTGGTGGTCCTGCAGGTCAAGATTTAGAAGTCAAGCTCCTCGGTGATGTCGCGGGAGAGAAGAGCTACAAATTAAAGATTGAGCCTGAAAAGGCGTCTTCATTTACATTCTTTCCGAAGGAAGGAAATGAAATCACGCCATCGCCCGTTCCCTTCAGGGTGAGCCATCTCAAAAATACCTTCGAAAAGGAACCGAACGATCGCCACAAAGATGCCAACTCCGGCCCGGCTCCGGTTGCGTTCAATGGCATACTTCAAAAGCCCGGGGACTACGATTACTTTAAGTTCCCAGCTAAGAAAAATCAGTCTTTCGACATTCACGTTTACGGTCGGCGTTTAAGATCGCCGATCGATCCCATCCTCCATATCTTTAACGCGAAGGATAACCGTCGGATCACGGGAAACGATGACGCCGGTGGCCCTGACAGTTACTTTCGATTTAGAGCCCCTGCGGATGGTGAGTATATTCTTCGCATCAACGATCACCTCAAGCGGGGAGGGCCCACCTTTGTCTACCGAATTGAAGTGGATCACATTCAAGCGGGATTGAGTTTGTCGATTCCCACCAGTCGAAGATTCTCGCAGTCGGGTCAAACCATCACCGTGCCTCGAAACAATCGAACGGCAGTTCTTCTGCAAATTTCTCGAAGTAATTTCGGTGGTAATGTGGATCTCACCGCACTCGGTCTCCCTCCCGAGGTGAAATTTCTTGCTGACCAAATGGCGAGTAATGTGAGTGCCATTCCCATCGTGTTTGAGGCTTCAGAGAAAGCCAATGTGGGAGGTCAGCTCGTTAATTTAACAGGAAAACTCGCAGATCCAAAACGCAAGATTGAAGGTGGTTACGATCAGTCGATCGCTTTGGTTTACGGTCAGCCCAATAACGCGGTGTACTGGACTCGGAAGATCGATCGCTTGGCTCTTGCCGTTGCGAAAGAAGCGGCCTTTGAAATTGAGATCGTTCAACCTAAGGCTCCCTTGGTCAGAAATGGAGTCATGAATCTCAAGGTGATCAGTAAGCGTAAAGAAGGTTTTAAATCGGCGATCAGCCTCAACATGCTCTTCAATCCTCCAGGAGTAGGGTCTTCACGTGGTATTCGCATTCCTGAGGGTAAAAACGAAGCGACGATTCGTTTAAATGCCAATGGGAGCGCACCCGTAAAAGATTGGAAGATTGCCGTCACGGGTTCGGCTGGTGGAGTTCTAGTTTCGAGTCAACTCGCGACTCTAAAAATCGCCCAGCCCTACTTGGCGATTTCATTAGAGAGAGCTGCCACTGAAACCGGTAAACCCACCAATATCTTTGGCAAAATGGAAGTGGTGACTCCGTTTAAGGGTAAAGCGAAGGTTCGTCTTTTAGGGCTACCCGCTCGAGTCGTAACTAAAGAAATCGAGGTGACACCGGAAACGAAGGAACTCGACTTCCAACTTACCGTCGATGCGAAAAGTCGTCCCGGCCGCCATCGAAATATCTTTTGCCAAGTCGAGCTTCTCGAACAGGGGGAACCCGTCGTTCACAGTTCGGGATCAACCGAGTTGAGGATCGACAAGCCGATTCCACCGAAGCCTAAAAAGGTCGCGGCCAAGCCGAAGCCTAAACCGAAGCCGAAACCAAAGGAAGTCGCCAAGAAAACTCCACCGAAACCTAAGCGACTCACTCGCTTGGAGAAACTTCGAAAGCAGTTCAAAGAAAAGCAAGAGGGAGGTGACAAATGATGTTCATCAACAAGCCAACCTTCTTCCTGGTTCTCTTTGTCGCCTCGATGTTCTCGGCGAACGTTCGAGCTGAAGCTCAATTAGAAAGCCTCAAAGTTTTTCCTTCTAAGATGATCTTGGAAGGAGCCCGCGACCGACAACGCTTGGTGATTCAAGCACAAATGAACGATGGCACCACTCGAGATGTGTCTTCGACGGTGAAGGTCACGGTTAAGCCTGAAGGTAAAGTCGAATTTAAAGGGACGGTCTTCAAGCCCGTCACCGATGGGGAAGCTGAGATCCATCTCAGTTTCCAAGGGAAGAACTTAAAAGTCCCCGTGACCGTCAAGGAAGCAAAAAAGGATAACCCCCTTAGTTTCACCTTAGATGTGATGCCGGTACTGAGTAAGGCTGGCTGTAATACGGGAACGTGTCACGGAGCGGCTCGTGGAAAAGATGGCTTCATGCTTTCTCTTTTCGGTTACGACCCCAATGGAGACTACCACCGCCTCACGCGTGAGATGAGCGGGCGTCGTATCAACTTGGCTCAACCCGATGCGAGTCTCATTCTCACGAAGGGAACCGGAGCTGTGACCCACACTGGGGGCAAGCTCTTCCCCGCCGATAGTGCTCACTATAAAACTCTTCGACGCTGGTTGGTCGAAGGAGCGAATCGGGACAAAGAAGGGGTGGCTAAGCCAGTTGATGTTGAAATTTATCCCAAAGCCTCTGTACTTGAGGGAAAAGGTGTAGCCCAACAATTAGTGGTGATCGCCAAGTATTCAGATGGTACCGATCGGGATGTGACGGACCTCGCTTACTTCATGACCAACAACAAAACTTCGGCAAAGGTTTCTCCTCAAGGAGTGATTCAAGCCGATGAACGCGGTGAAGCTTTTATCACTGCGAGATTCGATGCCTTTACCGTTGGCGCCGAAGTCATCGTAATCCCAAAGGGTTTGAAATTTGAATTTCCCAAAGTACCTGAAAACAATTACATCGATACTCTGATCCATAAGAAACTCAGAAAACTTCGCATCGCTCCTTCAGAACTCTGTACCGATACTGAATTTTTAAGACGAGTGAGTTTAGATATCACTGGGACTCTTCCGAGTCTCGAGGAGGTCCAAAGTTTCACAGCGAGTAAAGATTCCAAGAAACGAGAGAAGCTCGTCGACGAACTTCTCAGTCGCAAAGAGTTCGTGGAGATTTGGGTCATGAAATGGGCTGAGTTGCTTCAAGTTCGATCTTCGAACCAAGTCAGCTACAAGGCGATGCTCCTTTATTATAATTGGATTCAAGAGCAGGTCGCTAAGAACCGCCCGATGAATGAATTGGTTCAAGAGATCCTCTCCGCTAATGGAGGAACCTTCTCCAACCCTGCGACCAATTACTATCAAAATGAACGTGAAACCCTCAAGGTGGCTGAAAATGTCGCTCAGGTGTTTATGGGAATGCGAATCCAATGTGCTCAGTGTCATAACCACCCCTTCGACCGCTGGACTCAAGATGACTACTATGGATTCGCGGCGTTCTTTTCTCAAATCGGAAGAAAGCGTGGGGAGGATCCCCGAGAAACGATCGTCTACGATCGTCGTGGAGGCGACATACGTCACCCCGTGGGAGGAAGAGTCATGCCTCCAAAGTTCTTGGGGGGGAACATTCCCGATATTCGAGGCAAAGATCGACGAGAAGTCTTAGCTCAGTGGCTCGCTTCCGAAGAGAATCCCTTCTTCGCTAAAAACCTGGCCAACATCGTTTGGGCTCACTTTTTTGGTCGCGGCATCATCGATCAAGTGGATGATGTGAGAGTGACCAATCCGGCGGTGAATAGTGATCTCCTAAACGAACTCGGGAAAAAATTCACCGAGTACAAATACGATTTTAAGAAACTGGTTCGAGATATCTGTACGTCGAGAACTTATCAATTGTCGACGGATCCCAACGCCTCGAATAAGAGCGATCTAACGAACTTTTCAAAAGCTTCGATGCGCCGAATTCGAGCTGAAGTTCTTTTGGATGTCATCTCTCAAGTCACCCAAACTCAAAACAAGTTTAGAGGCTTGCCCCTCGGAGCCCGTGCGGTCCAAATCGCCGATGGTTCAACCTCCACGTATTTCCTAAATACATTCGGGAGAGCGAGTCGGGAAACCGTTTGCTCTTGCGAAGTGAAAATGGAGCCTAACCTGTCTCAAGCCCTTCACTTACTCAATGGAAGTTCGGTTCACGATAAGATTCGCCGAGGGGGAGTCATCCCTAAGATGCTAAAATCGAATCCTGATCCTAAAGCCAATATCATCGCTCTTTACCAGATGTGCTTAAGTCGAAATCCAACAGAGAGCGAGCTTCAACAATTGATGGTTTCCTTTGCGGATGGGGAGGCCCCTCAGGCCGTCTTGGAAGATATCTTTTGGGCTTTGTTGAATTCACGAGAGTTTTTATTTAATCACTGATGAGTTTGGAAGGTTAAGACCTTCCTTCTCATCGCCTACGGCGCGCTCAACGATGAATCTGAGAATAATTTACTCCACTATAGTTCTGTTCTGTGCTCTCACGACAGGAACGAGCCTTTGGGCTCAAGCCAAGGGAAAGGTCACGTACGATGATCACATCTTGCCCTTGTTTCGCGAGAAGTGCTTAGGTTGTCACAACCAAGACGAAGCCAAGGGAGGGCTCTCACTCTCGAGTTATGCGGCGATGATGGAAGGGGGGAGTTCGGGAAAAATCCTCGAGCCGGGAGATGCTGAAGGCAGTCGCCTGTTCTTACTCGTGACTCATAAAGAAAAGCCGATCATGCCGCCTCGGTCGGAAAAACTTCCTGAAGCCAGCCTCAAGCTGATTGAATCGTGGCTCGTGGGTGGAGCCTTAGAGAATAAATCGAGTAAAGCGAAGATTAAAAAATCTGGATTGAAGTTGGCATCAGGGCCCATTGAAACTGGGAAACCTTCAGGGCCACCCGCTATGCCATTGGGGATCAGCCTCCAACCAAAATCGGTTCCAGATCGACCTCACGCCGTCATCGCGATGGCAGCCAGTCCATGGGCACCCGTGGTTGCCGTGGGGGGATCGGGTCAGATCTTTCTCTACCATTCGAACAACTATCAATTATTAGGAGTGATCGATTTTCCTGAAGGTGTTCCCCAGGTCTTGAAGTTCAGTCGTAATGGTAAGCTTCTTCTCGCCGG
The DNA here is from genome assembly GCA_028280485.1 of Planctomycetota bacterium. GTDB lineage: Bacteria > Planctomycetota > UBA8108 > UBA8108 > JACQVS01 > JANQLS01. The sequence goes on along the minus strand of JANQLS010000033.1, from coordinate 1,880 downwards.
TGGGGGAAAAGGAGCGAGTCAAGGTAAGGTCATCGTTTGGGATTTAGAGTCGGGTGATCGAGTCTTGGAAGTCGGGGAAGAATTTGATTCCGTTCTCGCCGCTGATATTTCGCCAGACCTCACACGAATCGCTTTAGGCGGGCCCAGTAAGATCGTGAGGATTTACGATACAGCCACAGGAACGGTAGAAGCTGAAATTAGGAAGCACACTGAGTGGATTCGTGCCATCGAGTTCAGTCCCGATGGAGTCCTGCTTGCAACCGGTGATCGAAACGGTGGTCTCTTCATCTGGGAAGCATTGACAGCAAGAGAGTACTTAAATCTCAAGGGGCATCGCGCGTCCATTACGGATGTCAGCTGGAGACTGGATTCCAATATCCTCGCTTCTTCCAGTGAAGACGCCAGCGTCAAACTTTGGGAGATGGAGAACGGGCGTGCGGTCAGAAGTTTTAACGCCCACAGTGGGGGAACTGCATCCGTCGAATTCTATCGTGATGGTCGCATCACCACCTCGGGAAGAGATCGTCGAGTTAAAGTTTTCGATAGCAACGGGAGGCAACAGGTTCAGTTTGACCCCTTTGGTGATTTAGCTCTACAGAGTTCGTTTTCTTTCGATGGAACACGCGTTTTAGGTGGCGATTGGTCGGGCCAACTTAAAGCATGGGAAATCAAAAAGCCGAAGGCATTTCAGTTGATCTCCTTGAATCCACCAAAGATTGAAGATCGGCTCAAGATCTTGAGGGCGGAATTCACCGAGAAAGATAAGAAAGCAAAGTCGACGGCTCAGCGAGTTCAGGCTTTGACCCAGGAGGTTCAACGCTTGAAGCAAGAACTCGCAGCGGCCAAAAAGTTAGTCGATTCCTTAACTCCAAAAGTGACTCAAGCCGAGAAAAAGGTTAAGGAGTTGCGCGAACAATCAAAAAAAGCGCGTCAGAGTTACGTTACCGTTTCGGAAACGATCGATCAAAAAACCACTGAAGAAAGTTCAAAGCCCGAAGAACTCGAAAAACTTAAAGAACAGCTTGAGGAGGCTCTCAAGCAATCGAGTCAGCTGAGTCAACAACTCATCGATACTGAGAAGGCGCGTAGGGCTGATGCCAACCAGCTAAAAAAGGCCACGGAAACCTTGAAGGGGGGAGAGCCCAAACTGAAAGAGATAACTCCTCAGTTGCAGGCTCGTCAAAAGGAGCTGAAGGATCAAACGGCTCTCTTAGAACCTCTCGTTAAAAAAGTTAAGCGTTGGGAATTAGCCCTCGAGCTTGAAAAGATCCATCTCCGAACGAAGACGGAGTTCGCTTCTAAGGAAGAAATCATCTTAGAGATTGAAGAGGCTGAAGACGAAGCGAGCGATGTTCAAGGTGATATCGAAGATGTTGAAGATGACTTAAAGAAGCTTCAACGAGAGTTGGATCGCATCAAGAAGAAGATTGCGAAAAAGAAAAGTGCCCAAGCTGAAAAGGACACACAATTAAAAGCCTTAAAAGCTAAGATCAAAGAGTTGGGGAAGGTGATTCATAATTAAAGTACTCGGCTCACCCTGAGGCTGTGAATTTTTTCGAAATACATTAGTAAGCCCGGAGCGTAAGCGACGGGATGAGTCATCGCGATGAACCCGCATCGGTACGACCTTAGGGATAACTCAGGCATTCAATTCCTATTCAGGAAATACATTAGCATTGTCCCGTCGCTTAAGCTCCGGGCTAATTAGTTTTTGTTGAATCTTGCTCCTTCGGAGGAAGATTCACCCGTTCCAGCAAATCTCCGATTTGCTTTCACTCCGCTAAACATAGGGTCTTCGCCCCTACGCAGTAATAATGGAATAAAGACCTAGGGTCTTTAATCATGGCCGAGTTGATCCCAACTCGGCTTAGTTCCTGTTT
>JANQLS010000011.1 GCA_028280485.1 Planctomycetota bacterium | reverse complement strand
AGATTCCCCTCGCCGCATCGGTGAAATATTTTCTTTAGCCACGGCTGAAGTGGAGGGGGTCGAGCTCTTTGCTCAAGATCTCAACCGATTTGTCGTTGCTAAAGTGCTCGAGCTCGAACCGATTCCTAAGGCTAAGAAGTTAAGAAAGGCCTTGATCGATGCCGGGAACGATGAACCTGTTACTGTCGTTTGCGGTGCTCCCAATGTCGAAGTGGGAATGCACGTTCCCTTCGCCGCTCCGGGAATCACGGTGGGTGATTTGACTCTTAAAAAAGCGAAGATCTTTGGGGTTGAATCATCGGGGATGCTGTTGAGCGAAAAGGAACTCGGGCTGTCGGAGGATCATTCAGGGCTATTAGAGCTGCCTTCAGAGTTCGCGCCGGGAACTCCTCTCGACGAGCTCTATAAAGATGCTGAAGACATCATTCTTGAAGTCGATAACAAATCGCTGACTCACCGCCCTGACCTCTGGGGTCACTACGGCATTGCTCGCGAGTTTTCAACGATCTACGGTGCGGAACTCAACGCCTACGCTATCAACGAAAGTTTGGCTCAAGGTAAGGGTGCGAGTGAGGTGACCGTTCAGATCAGGGATGGAGCTGCCCGCGAACGTTGTCGGCGGTATATCGGATTGAGGATCGATGGAGTGAAGGTCGGCCCTTCTCCTGACTGGCTCCAGAAACGCTTGTTGGCGGTGGGAAGTCGCCCGATTAACAATCTTGTAGATATTACCAATTACATCTTGTTCGACCTTGGGCAGCCTTTGCACGCCTTCGATCGTGAAGCCATTCAAGGTGGAGAAATTCACGTTCGCATGGCTTCTGAGGGTGAGAAGATGACGCTTTTGGATGGGCGAGAGATTCAGCTCGATACTGAAGATCTCCTCATTGCGGATGCGGATCGCCCCGTCGCTCTCGCCGGAGTCATGGGTGGGGATGGCTCGCAGGTCTCGGACTCGACGACCTCCATCTTTTTAGAATCAGCTAATTTTGAACCGACGAGCGTTCGCCGATCCAGTATCCGACACGGTCGTACGGACTCTTCAGCTCGTTTCGAAAAATCATTAGATCCCGTTCAAGCCCGACTGGCGATTCTCAAAGCAGCCGAGCTCGTGCTCGAATTTTGCCCCGAGGCAAAGATTGTCGGCGAGCTTCAAGATGTCGGGTTCGAAGCTCCCGAACCGATTCGCATCGAAACCAGTCCCCAAAAAATTATTCACCGCTTGGGTTGTGATCTCAAACCCGATCGCGTCCAAGAGATCTTAGATCGATTGGGATTCGCGATCGATTCCTCATCGGGCTCATCTAAAAAAGGTGAGGATCACTGGGAAGTCACCGTGCCCAGTTGGCGGGCGACTCGCGATGTTTCTATCCCTCAAGACTTGGTCGAGGAAGTCGGGAGGATTCACGGGTACGACAATATCGAGCCCTTTGCGCCGCTGTGGCCTGTTTCTACGCCCCAGGCCAACTCTCGTCGCAAACTCGAACGAAAGATCAAGTCTCACCTGAGTTACCACGGTGGCTTGAACGAGGTTTTGACGTACTCGATGGTGGGAGAAGCCCACTGTAAAACTTTTGATCTCGATCCCGGAGCGCATATGCTTCTTGAAAATTCGATGAGCGAAGATCACGACCGCATGCGCCGTGAAATCATTCCTTTGCATATCGAAAAGGTAAAAGAGAACCAGAGGTATTTTGATTCTCTCAGCTTCTACGAAGTGGGCCGCGTTTACCGCAAAGAGAAGTCCAAGTTAACTTCTCCCGATTTGCCAGACGAGACCACCCGAGTTTGTGGAATGTGGGTTGAGGACCAAAAATCTGATGCCAATTTTTACGAAGTCCGTTCGCTTCTTCTGTCATTGATTCAGGCTTTAGGGCTCGGTCAGGCAGAGGTCGTTGAAGCTGAAGCTGTACCCTCCTGGGCTCATCCGCAAGTTGCGGCTCAGCTGAAGCTGGGTGAATCGGATCTGGGGTGTTTCTACCGACTTCATCCCAATGTGATGGGGGAATTTGACTTGCGAGGGGACGTTTTGGCTTTCGATCTTGACTTTGAAGCTCTGATGGAAGCTGAGAGTTCTAAGGTGGGTTACACCCCGCTTCCTCGCTTCCCTGATGTCCCCTTCGATCTCTCGCTGCTGGCGCCTAAGCGGGAACCCGTTCGAAACTTAGAGGAAATTGCCTACCGTGCGGGAGGGGAATTACTTAAGAGTGTGAAAGTCTTCGATATCTATCAAGGAAAAGGCTTGGAAGAAGACCAGAAATCGGTCTCCTTGAACTTAGTCTTCAGGTCGGATGAGGGGACCTTGAGTGCTGAAGAGATCGAGGCCCTCCAGAATTCGGTCATCGAGGCTTTTAGCCAGGCTGGCTTCCCCATTCGCTAAGAAATATAACTCTTTTACGCCGAGTTAAATTATCTGAACGTTGCAGCCATCCCTTTGGCTGAGTACAATGCGTTGCAGATTGAATCTCACAAGAGAAAATTCTAATTCCTCGACCTTATCCATTCACCCCGAATCAGGGTAGCTTTATTCGAGAAGCGCTCTTTCATAAGGGTCATTTAAGCAAAGGTCGAGGTCCGCCAGGTTTTCCTATTAAACCCGGGCAAAGCTGATTCTATGTAGTGTTTCTTCAAAATGATCATGCCTGTGAATCAGAATTGGAATTGAGACAACACAAAGATGAGGGGAGAGTCATCTTTGTGATTTGGTAAAAAAAAAGAAAAGAAGTGAAGGAGACTCGGTCATGAGCCGACTCGTACCCCTAATTCTCGCCGTTGCTCTCGGTGCAGGAGCAGTAGTCATCGTTCAATCTTTGATGTCGGAAAAAACTCCGGTTGAAGGAACGGATCCCAATAAAGTCGAGGATCCTAAGGTTCAGCCGATGGTCAAGCCGGTCGACCCCGAGACTGATCCTCAAAAGACTCAAGACTCGAACACTAACAAAGAGGAAGAATCGGTCGTTAAACCACTTATCGATGATTCTAATTCTAAAACTAAAGTTGAGCCGAGTTCTTTCACCCCTAAAGAAAACAACGAACCGAAGATCGAAGTTATTGAGAAAGATCCTAATACTCTCAAAGACGATGATCCTTCATTCGTTAAACCGAACTCCGTCGAGATTCCCAACGATGCGATTAAAAACGAAATTTCGTTGTTGGTGGGCGCACCTCCCGAGAAACTTGAGCTAGCCGCCAAGAAGGCTGAAGCCGCTTTAAAATCCGGTGATCGTAGTCAAGCTTACCGTCGTTACCAGGAACTCTTCAGGATCACAAAGGCCCGTCGAGATATTTCTGTCGCGGCGATCGCTCAGCGTTACTTAGAGCTCGCTTCAACTCCCGAAGAAAGATTAGAGTCTCTTGATTATCTCGTCGACCGTGAAGTTCTTCCTTCCAGTATTTATCGCTGGGCGATGAAGGCCGGGGACTTGGCGATGCAACTCAAGGGTAAAGAGAATACTCAGGCAGCTTGGTCTTATCTCACGCGAGCTTATCTGAATGCGAATAGCGATACTGAGAGGAAGAAAGTTACCGATCTCTTAGATCCCTTCCTTCAGAAGAACATTTTCGATAAGGGGTATTCGCACCTCCTCACTCGCCACACTGTTCAGCCGGGCGAGAGTTTAGCTTTGATCGCCAAGCGTTACCAATCGACGATCGATGCCATCAAGTATCTCAATAAGTTGAATTCCAATGTGATTCAACCTCGACAAGGCCTCTTGATCTTATCGGGTAAGATCGAGCTCTATGTGAAGAAGAGTGAGTTTCGCCTTTGGGCCTTGGTCGACAACAAGCTTCTCTTCCATGCTAAAGTTGGCTTAGGCAAAAATGATTCTACTCCGGTGGGTAAGTTTATCATCGCTGAGCGAGTTGAAAATCCCACTTGGTACCCTCCGGGTAAAGAACCTATTCCCGCCGGTAATCCAGAAAATATTTTAGGGACTCGTTGGCTTGGATTCAAAGATACAGAAGAGCATTCCGGTTTTGGAATCCACGGTACTTCTGATCCTTCGGGGGGAGGAATTGGTAAAGAGGTTTCATTGGGCTGTGTTCGCATGCTCAACAAAGAAATCGAACGCATCTTCTACTTCATTCCCTATAACACCCCAATTACCATCCGTTCTTAATTCAGGTGGTTGAAAAACGAATTTATTTAGATCATGCGGCGACCACTCCCATCAGGGAGGAGGTCGCCGTTGTTTTAGAGAGAGGGCATCGGGAGGTTTTCGGGAATCCCAGCTCAACCCACTTCGAGGGATTACGAGCTCGAGATGCCCTGGAGAACGCTCGTGCTCAAATCGCCGAAGCTCTGCGAGTGCCCGGAGCCCAAGTCATCTTCACTTCAGGGGGCACGGAGTCCGATCATTTAGGAATTCGAGGATCTCTGGAGGCGATGGAGGGCCGTGAGGATTTTAAGGGAGGGAGAGTATTAACCTCTCAAATTGAGCACCCTGCGGTCTACGGTGCCATCGATAAGCTCGATCCCACCAAATGGCAATCCCATCAGCTCGCAGTCGACTCGACGGGTCGTGTTCTTCTCGACGGTTTAGAAGCTCATCTTGAGGAAGCTTCAACCTCTTCTATTCCCGTAGCTTTAGCTTCGATCATCGGTTGCAACAATGAAGTGGGAGCCGCCCAACCTTTAAAAGAGATCGCTTCTCTTCTCCACGCTGAGAACGCTTGGTTACATGTCGATGGAGTTCAGCAGTTGGGAAAGTATCCACTGGATATGAAGCAGCTCGGTATCGACCTTTTGACGATCACGGGACACAAGATTTATGGTCCAAAGGGGATCGGAGCTCTGGTCGTCAATGAGGAGACATTAACAGATTCAATTGAGCCTCTGCTTCTCGGTGGAGGGCAAGAAGGAGGGTTACGGGCGGGGACTCCCTGGGTGGTGGGTGCGATGGCTTTCAGTGAAGCCGTGCGTCTGGCCGTTGAGGAACAAGGTCGAGAAAGCTCGCGATTGAATCGCCTGAGGCGCTTGTTCCGAGAAGGTCTCGAGGCCAACTTGAAGGGTTTAGAATTCAATTCTTCAATCGAAGGATGTGCTTGTCATTTAGTTCACGTAGCTTTCGAGGGCATTCGGGGAAATGCATTACAGGAACATTTAGATCAATTGGGGATCAGTGTCTCCACGGGAAGTGCGTGTCATTCTGAAGGCGGAAAGCTTTCTCAGGTTTTAGAGGCGATGGGAAGATCGGCCGACTCTATTCGGGCCTCCGTGCGATTTTCATTCGGGAAATCGAATACTGAAGAACAGATTCCTATCCTGGTTGAAACTATCGTAAAGGGGGTATTATACCTTAGGAACTTAGCGGGATACGGAGAGTCGAACTAGGGGCTTTTTCTTAAACTCCAAATTCCCTAAGGTCGATCTGATAATTATTCGATATAGGGGCAGGGAAGACTCTCTTTCCCAAAAATGATTTATATTTCCTGCCTAAAATAATCCCACCTTCAAATTCTCTAAATTCACACCAACGCAAGCGCGAAGCGTATGCGAGTGCCATTTCATAATTGAATCGATTTCGTCTTAATGGATTGCTCCGTTTATTTAGCGATGGTAGAGGCGCGATGTGCACTATTAAGTAAACATTTAACCTGATTCTCGTTGACACATCAGATTTTAAATTAAGATTTCTTAATCAACTCAATCCAATCCTCCAAGCCCGAAGCTTTAGCGAGGGATGAGGAATAAGTTTAACTGAAAAGTGCTTAGATTCATGAGTTGTAGCGTCAGCGAGGTGGGAGTCGATTTTTCGTTACCTCCACCAAAAAGCATGGGACTTGGCTCATGATACTCGGTGTGAGGTAACATGGAGTTTATAGGTTAAATGAGGCGCCCTTAGGGGAGAAATCTTAAGGAACTGCTGAGTTTATATAATAAAAATGGGCGCCCTCAAACCGGGGAGGCTTGAGAGCGCCCTGGGGCAGTTGTGGGCATCTGTTTTATACTTTCATCCCCGGAAAGATACCACCCTATTTTTCGGATTTATCTCAGTTTTTTAGATATATATCCATTACAGTAAAAACACCTAGGTCGAGAGAGGCTTTTAATTGAGCCCATTTTTTGTCCAGCTAAATGGAATTAGGATTGCTTAAATACAGTGCTTACATACTTATTAAAGGCCGCTTCATTAATGTTCGTTTTAAACTTACTCATGATGATTCTTTTTGAAGCAAATCTTTCCGCTCAATCCATTCAATCTAATGAAATTAAGTTTCAATTAGAGAACGAGGGAAGAGTTTCACTAGGTATTTTTAATACAAAGGGAGTTCTCGTTCGAACGCTTTTGATTGCGGAAAATTTCCCTAAGGGAAGACACTCCATTCATTGGGATGGGAAAGATCAACGAAGTCAATTTTTACCCAAGGGATCTTACCGCTGGCGCCTGCTTCAGACGGATGGCTTTCAAGCACGTTACCTTACAACTCTGGGGATTAATCCTCCGCAAGGTGAGCATCCCGTTCCCAAGAAATCTTGGGTTGGAGATCACTTGGGAGTGGGGCTGGTCGATGTCGATTCAGCCGGTGTTTATATCGGTTCTCCGATCACTGAAGGGTTGTTGATGTCTTTAGGCGCAGAGCCCGATCTTAAAAGCATCCGTTGGCGTCGACCTCAGTTCTATCAAGGAGGCCGGTTGCAAAAAATTGTGGGAAGTGGAAGTAAGACCTTCATGCTCCATCCCAAGGGAAGGCTACGTCAATTAAATTCGCAGAACGGCCACGTTGAAAGAGAGTGGCAGGTTCAGCTCGATGGGGAGCAACCGCAAGATTTTGATGCTAGAGGTGAAAACCTCGTTTTGACTTACACGAAGAAGAACCTCGTGTGCTGGTTGTCCGTTGAAAGTGGTAAAGAAGTTAAGCGAGTTGAATTCCAACAACCGGCTAAAGTTTGCGCTTTCGAAGATTCGGAGGGGGGAGCGATCATCTTCTCTTCGGGGCAAGGTATTTATAAATTTCAAGGTAAGGGGAAAGTAAAAAAAGTAGGTTCCTTTAAAGGCAGCCTTACAGCTCTTGACTATGACTTGAAGCAGAAGGAGCTCTGGGGGCTCTTAGACGGTCATCGGGTTGTCGTATGGAATTCAGAATTCAAGATCGTTAGGAAGTACGGAGATCGTCCTCGCCCACTCGGCCGTTATCAACCCACTCTCTTTCGTCAGGCCATGGATCTTGCGAGCGATTTAAAGGGAGGATTTTATATCGCTGAGCCCAGTTTTGCTCCTCGTCGTTTAGCTCATTTTTCCAAAGATGGAAAGCTGATCGATGAGTGGTATGGAGGAATGTCTTTTTATGTTGACCGCGCTGTAGATCCCGATAATCCAAATCGTATCTACGGAATCACAGGTGAAGGCTTTGTGACTGTTTACGATGTTAACTTCGACACCGGGGAATGGTCGATTGAGGAATGTTACTTACCCGGTAGATTAGGAGATAGTCTGTATCCTTTCGCCTCTTCGTATAAAGCGGTTCGTAAAAATGGTGAACTGTTTCTTTACCATCGAGTCGTCCCCGGGGTGATCAAGTTAGATCCGAAAACAGGTAAAACCATTCCAGTTGCTATCGCAGGGAGGGTTCTAAATCGAGGGAGGACTTTCTTTCAATTTGCGGGCTCCGGTCAGGATGGTTATCCCCGCCCTTGGGTTCAAGCGGCAATCCATCACGGGTACAAAGATTTAAAGAAAGCGCCTAAGCTTTATTCGTGGGCGGATACCGATAGCGATGGAGAATTTGATCCCGAAGAATTTAGATTTTATCCCGATCAAAAAGAATCTATCTCATTCCATAATCCTGGGGACTTCACCGCTGATGGCGACTACATCGCTTCTGGAAAAATTAATCGTGTCCAAATCTGCTTACGCCTTCCCGTTAAACGATGGGAGGGAAAGAATAAGGTGGCACCCCGTTGGGATTGGGATCAGTTGGAAGGTGTGGGAGAAGCCTTTGCTGATAACCGAGGTTACGGATCACCGCGAGGATTATCCGTTGGCCCCGATGGATCGATCGCCGTTGCTTATCAAGCTGGATTGATGATTCGTGACCACGGTCAGTACGAAGGAGGAGGTTGGCCGGAGGCGGCATTGAAGGGGAGCCGGGTGTTGAAGTTTGATTCTAAATTCAATCCAAGGTTTGCTTCGGGAAGGCAATCCAAGCGTTCGCGAGAAGCGAACTCGGGTGTTCTTTATTATCCTATGCAGACGACTTTTGGTCCTAACAATTCCGTTGTCGTCAACGATCAAACAAAACAGGCGGCTCAAGTTTGGTCTCACGATGGATTGTATGTGGGGGGCTTTTTAGATAACAGAGCTCAGGACGGGCTCGATAACCGATTTTACCAAGTTCACGGTGATGACAACCAAGGAGCGACGGTGATCACCGCCAAGAATGGTAAGACTTATTGGCTTCAACCCTATCAAGGGCATAATCGAGTCTTTGAGATTTCGGGCTGGAAGAATTGGCAACGTCAAACGGGTGAACTGAAGATCAAAACAACGCCGTCAGCTCCTTCAATAAAAGGAACGGGACTGAAGGGGACTTACACCCGTGAAGAGAAAAGTATTCTTACTGTGGTAGAAGATCCGATTTACTACGAACGTTTTGGGGGGGAGCGCCATTCCAAGAAAATTTCTGCGCCTTATAAGGTGACTTGGAAAGGAACTTTAGTTCCAACGCTGACGGATCGTTATAAATTTCGTACATTCTTAGGAAAAAAAGAAACGGTATCTTTGTGGATCGAGGGGCAACTGATTTATTCTAATGGTGGAAAACAAGCGGTGGATCGAACGATCGATTTGAAATCGGATAAGAAATATAAAATTAAAATCGAGTATGATAATCCCGACGGTCGTTCGGAGTTGAAATTGTTATGGTCGAGTCGAGTGATCGACCCGGGAAGAATTCCAAAAGAAGTGTTATTCCACTAATTTTTTATGTTAAAACAAAGCTCTTCGAGTTTTGTTTCCATCGTTTCGGCAATTCTACGAATTGCCTTCTCTCCGCTAAACGTAGGCTCTTTGAGCCTACATTCGTGACCGAGTTGATCTCAATTCGGTTTAGTCCCTGTTTTAAAACAGGAACGAACGTAAAGAAGAACCCACTATGTCATATTCCTACAACGATATCTCGGGAATGATCGATCATTCCCTCTTGAATCCCACCTTGACTTGGCCCGAACTCGAAGCTGGTATTCAGGTCGCCCTAGCCTACGAAGTGGGAAGTGTATGCATCATGCCGTATGCCATGAAGCATTGTAGCGATCTTTTAAAAGGGAGTGTCGTCAAAGCTTCTACGACCATCGGGTTTCCTCACGGAGGGCACACCACTCAGATAAAGGAAGCTGAAGCTATTAAAGCCGTTGAGGATGGTTGCGAAGAGCTCGATATGGTCGTGAACATTTCAAAAGTGCTCAGCGGAGATTGGAATTACGTTTACAAAGATATTCAAGTTGTGATGGAGGTCGCTCACCAAGCAGGGCAAAAGGTGAAAGTGATCTTTGAGAATTGTTATCTCAACAATGATCAGAAGATTCGACTCTGTGAAATTTGTACCGAGCTGAAGGCCGATTGGGTTAAGACCTCAACGGGTTACGGTACTTCGGGGGCCACGGATGAAGATTTGATTTTGATGCGAGATCACACCGCCGATTTTGTTCAAGTTAAGGCGGCGGGTGGAGTGAGAGATTTTGATCGATTGTTAGAAGTGAGGGACATTGGGGTAACCCGAGTGGGGGCGAGCGCAACCCAAGTTATATTGGATGCTTGTCGTGAACGCTTAGGCTTGCCGGCTATTTCTCAGTAGTTCTTTTTGGTTTTGGATTTAAAGATATGCCTCGTTGGATTTTAGTTTTTACTTTCGTCGTTATTTCTTCCGTTCAACTTGTTGCATCTGAAAAAAACGAAAAACCCAATGTGGTTTTCATCGCCATCGATGATCTCAACGATTGGCTCGGTTGTTTGCAGGGGCACCCTCAAGTTCAAACTCCAAATATCGACCGACTGGCGTCTCGGGGAACATTGTTTACGAACGCGCATTGCCAATCGCCGTTGTGCAATCCTTCTCGTACGAGTCTTTTGATGGGGAAGCGTCCTTCCAGTACGGGGATTTATGGTCTGGCCCCCTGGATTCGAACCGTGCCGGAGTTTAAAAGCTTAGTGAGTCTCCCGCAGCACTTCTCTAAAAATGGCTACAAGACATTTACCGGTGGAAAGATTTATCACGGCGGAAATGGGAGGAGGAAAAACGATACAGAGTTCGATGTGATTGGGCCCGGATCCGGAGTGGGCATCACTCCCAAGAAAAAGATGGTGCAAACTCCCGGTGGGCACAAGCTCATGGATTGGGGATGGTTCGATCATAAAGATGAGCAAAAGCAGGATTACAAGGTGGCGTCTTGGGCGATTAAGCAGCTCGATAGCCAGCCGAAGAAACCCTTCTTCCTCTCCCTTGGCTTTTTCTTGCCTCACGTTCCCTGTTACGCGACGAAAAAATGGTTCGACCTCTATCCTGAAGATACTTTGCAGCTACCTCCTATTTTAGAAAACGATCGTGATGACACGCCTCGTTTTTCTTGGTATATCCACTGGAAACTGCCGGAACCACGATTGAAATTTTTAAAAGAGAGTAACCAACTTAAGAATTTGGTTCGATCTTATTTGGCTTGTATCAGTTTTATCGATCATCAGGTGGGACGAGTGCTCGAAGCGGTTGACAGAAATGGTTATCGCGATAACACCATCATTGTTTTGTGGTCGGATCACGGATATCACTTAGGTGAAAAACAGATTTCAGGTAAGAACACCCTGTGGAAACGATCGACTCGAGTGCCATTGATTTTTTCAGGCCCGGGAGTGAGTCCAGGGGCTCGTTGTGCGGAACCCGTTGAACTCTTGGATATCTATCCCACCTTGGTCGATCTTTGTGGCTTAACGAAGAATAATCAATTAGAAGGGCTTTCACTCCTTCCTCAATTGAAGCACGCGAATACTCAGCGCACTCGCCCAGCGATCACCACTCACAATCACGATAACCACAGTATCGTGTCGCGTGATTGGCGTTATATCATTTACGCCGATGGCTCGGAGGAACTCTACGATAGTTTGAGAGATCCCAATGAATTTCATAACTTGGCGAATGATCCGAAGTACGCTGAAATCAAAAAGATCCACCGAGATTACATTCCTAAGATCAATCGCAAGCCTGCACCAGGCAGTAAGCATCGAGTTCTAACTCACGACAAAGAAAAAACCGTGTGGCAAGGAGAAGTCATCCATCCCGATGATCCCATCCCGGAGTTTTAGTCGTAGGCGAAAGTGGTCCGCACACTCCGTGTGCGGTCAGTAGTAGGCTCGCTCCGCGAGTCGTACGAAGCAAAAAAGTTTAATTGCTCTTAAATAGCCTAAAGAACGAGCAAGCCCGACTCGAAGGTAAAACCTTTTCTTGATTTAAACTCATCGCCATGCCGTCCCGGCTCACGGGGTGAGCCGACTACTTTGAAAAACGATGAAATATTGACTGGTACTTCACGACGAGTACAGGTTGATAATGATAGGGTGTTTATCTATTTCATAAATTTAATCGAACCAAGAATCATTTTAAAATGACCGAAGAAGCCAATCCCCATCCACCCCAAAAAGAAAAAAGCTATGGAATCTTTAGGCGCATCCTTGCGGGAATTATGGGTGCCATCGGCGGAGCTGTTGTAGGCGGCTTTATTTCTATCTTTGTCCTTTTACTCTTCGGATTTACTTGGATGAATTTTTTGATTCCGGTGATAGCCGTGTCGTGTTTGGTTGCATTCATCGGGATTATGAAACCGTCGATGGGTTTTTTTGAAGCAGCTGTCGATATGATTTTAGGTGTATTTCACGCGTTTTAATAGGTCCGTAAGGTTGAAACCAAATGGCCACCAAGGGATGTAAGTCCGTCATGGCTTAGCCCAGGGCGACGCTACGGGGCTTCACCCCTTCGCTCTGCCCTGGGCTAAGGTATTGCGGGCTTTCAGCCCTCAAGGGGTAAACTCAAAGATTAAGATAAGTGTTTAAAAAAATTTAAAAGGCATAACTAATGGGCAGACAGAAAATTCAACTTATACCTTGCGTCGCTTGTGAGGCAAAAATATCACCAGAAGCAAGTTCTTGTCCCCAGTGTGGGCATCCCGGGCCCAAGGCCGGTACAAGGGAAGGTAGCTTTGTAACTAGAGAATTCAGCCCGAAAGCTCGACTTTGGGCTAAAATAGTTATCATTGTTATCATTCTCGCATGGGCGGTTTTTGTCTCGATTAATTTAAGAGAGTTTATGTCGTACTTCCAAGCAATGGGTTGAATCTGAGCTGAAAGCATGATGGAATCCAACCCCTATAAACCGCCCAATCAGATTAGCTGCACTTCCTGCGGTGAAAATTACTCGGCCTCTGAAAATCATTGTCCTCGTTGTACCATTCCTGAAAACTCAAGAACTCTGATCCGATTGTGGATATTAGGAGGAACTCTTTTATTTCTGATTGGATTTGTCCTTTATCAACTCATTAAAGTCCTATTTGTTGACGGGTCTACTTCTCAGATGTAAACCTCACAGAGTTTCAATTCATCATGAAAGAGGAAAATAAAATAGTTAACAACCCTGAATCTGAGTCAAAATCTCACAGCTATTTAGACCGAATTGTCGGCGGGATTCTCGGAGTGATTGTTGGAGCTTTTATAGGGATTCTTGCCACGGTGCCTCCCTCGTGGTTTTACGAGTTAGAAGGAATTACCACCTTTTTAGCAATGTGCTTAGGTTCATTTATATTTGGGTTGATCGGATTTATAAAACCTGATGGGAAACTTTTTGCAAATCTCTATAGAATTATTTTTCAACCGTTTCTTTAAGAATGAACATAAATTATCTCACTGTCTTTATATTTGGCTTTCGTTTTTGATCGCAGATAAAGTTTCCAAAATTTCCAGAATATCATAAGGATCTCTCGTTTGCCCCAATAACTCTTCCAATGGCTTGATGGCCTCTTTGGCTTTGGGTCCATATGATCCAAGAATACCGTAAACCCAGCCCAGATGATCATTGGTTAAGGACTGCGGTAAAAGACTTATTAGAATTGGGATAAGCTCTTTAGGTGGCTCTGACACCATGTAGAATATATCAAATAGGGTTGAATAGTTTACGGGGTGGCCCTGGTCGAAACTCTTTTTGATATGCGAGAAGATTTCAGATTGATGAGTGCCCATTTCTATTAGTGTTACGTAAGGCTCTCCGCTTCCGTCTAAGTTCGGAATCCCATCAAGTTCTTTGAGCTTGTTCCATAAGAGATCTGCAGTTCGTTTCGCTTTGCCTTTAAAGTGTACAAGGCAGTTGTACGCATCGTATTCAAAACTATCCCATGGAAAGCCTGGGCTTACTGTGCTAATCCGAGTGCGCTCATATAGCGCTTGCAGTAGTCTATCTTCTATCTCAGCATGATCTCTCAGATGCCAGAGCGCTAAGCCTCTTAATTCTGATTCATCTGAATGCAATAATTTTTCTAACTCAGGATAAAAAAACTCTTTTCCTAAGGAGGAACTTTCGCAGCTATCAATGATTGCGTTTAGATTGTAAGACTCAATCTTGATTGTATGCTTTAGGACGATCTCTTTTACTCTTGACGTTGAAACCGGTAAGGACCGATGAATGTGAATGAACTTATGAAGGAAGCTCAGCGGGACTTCATCTTCATTGGCGAATTTTAATATCTGTAGCGATTCCTTCTTACCAATTAATTTGTGTTGGTGAAGATAGTGAAGGTAAATGGAGGTCAGTTCATCTGGTACTTTTTGAGTCGCGAGGTGAGCGATAATAATTTCTCTTATATCTGTTCCCATATTTACGAATAGTTTCGGCCAGAAAACTTGACCTGCTAATCTATGAGGGGAGCGATTATCTTGTATTGAAGACAGGAATCTAATTAAGTTTTGGGTGAGTTGTATTTTTTTCGACTTTGATTGTGGGAGTGGGAAATTGGGGATGAGATCATTAGCGAGAGTAGAAACTCTCGTAAAATAGGAAACCGCTCGTTCTTCCCACTGTGAATCTTCTCCATTCCTTTGCCACCACAAACAAAATGGGATTGATGAGCTTGGATCAAGCTTGGGCTTGCTTGTTTCAATGTCATATAGTTTTTTGTAAATATCAGTGGAGGTGTAACCTAAGAATAGAGTTAGAAGTGCTGCGTAGTTGATTGTTGGTCCATCGTGTCTTTTCTTCCAAGGGGAGGTAGAGCTGATATTGGCGTCGTCTAATAATTGAAGAATGAGTTGATTAGGCTTTTGCTCATCGGCTAACACAAATAATTTATAAGGGAAGAAATCTGTTCTCTTTGCGTCAGATATTTCATACATCGATTCCTTGGCCCAAGTATAGATGGTTTCAGGATCGGGTATGAAATTCGGATCCTTTGTAAATTCACATTTATTTAAGATTTTAATTCTTTTGTAGAGTTCCAAGCTATCGCTGTACTCAATTTGTAGGAACTCAGTAATCGTGGAATAAATGGCTTCATCTACCTTCCTAGTTTTTTTGTATTGAGTCTCGTACTCTTGAATTTTCTTTAAAACTTTCTCTTCTGATCGATTCCAATTCTCTACAATTCGCTCATGATTCACTAAGAAACGCCTTAAAAGGTCAGTACCTATATCTTTGAGTTTTGTTTTCTTAGAGTTTGTAAGACTGATTAGAAAAGCATAACTCTCCTCTAAGCGATTTAGAGGTTTAGTAAGCAGTGTATAGATTTTTTCTAAATCAGAACGATCACCAAATTCTAGGCAAAAGGGAAAGATGGAGAAATAAAGAGGCTCTAAATCCTCGTTTTCGATGGGATAAATAAAGGTTTCAATCTTTGAAGTGAAAGAGTTTTTTCTTTCATGCTTTTTGAAAAAATTATCAAACAACAAAATGTCTTTTGGCCTAGTTGAGCCAAAGAGATCATTTAATACTGCTTTCTGGGATAGGGGGCCTAATTCACTTAAATTCTTAGGAACTAAAAGTGCGTCTTTCCCGCCAAATGAAGAATTAAATGAAGGATAGACTTTGGCGAAATCTGCGTCGTAGTCTTTCAATAAATCATGACCGGCGGTGACTAGGAAGCTATGCGCTTCGTAGGCGATGCCCTCATTGCTGGGAGCCGCCAGCTTAAAGATTAGGGGCATGAGTGAATTTAATTCGGTCGTTCGTTCTCCATAGGAGCTCATTACTTTTAAATAATTAAGAATCCGATATCTGATGAAGAAGTCGTTTTGATTTAAAATTAATTTCAAAGTCGAAATTGGGAATTTTAATCTGTGATCCGCTTCTTCAGGAATTAAAGAGGAGATTTGGTCTGTTTCATCCTCACTTAGTTTTTCGCTTAATAAAGGATTTAAGAAACTTGAGAATTGGGCATTTTTAAGTCCAGACAACTGGATGAGTGGAAGAATACGTTCAAATTTTTCTGCACGATCAAAATGTTTTGATGATTTAAAGAGTTGAATGAGATCCGATGTTAAAAATTTAAAATCTTCATTCCAACATTCACTCCCAGATTCAAAGATAAAGAGTACCCATTCAGGGACAGCTTTGTCTTCATGATGGATCAGTTCTGAAATAACCTTCCTGCCGTTAGGGCCCATTTGGTTCAAGATGGTAAATACCCAATCATCATAGGGGCCAATCAATTCTCCTTCTCCCGCATGTACCCTTGCTCGAGAAATTATTAACTTTTTCCAATACTCGATCGCATCTGTGGATTTCATTGAAGCTAAATACTCAGCGCCATCGAGGCGCTTAATTGTATTGTTTGACTGAAGGAGATTTAGGGCTGCCCACTCTTTAGATTTGTGTGAATAGTAAATGTATGAACTGATTCCCAGGGAGCTGAGAGCCAATATTATGATGAAAATAAGGCGAGTCGACTTCGAAGGTAAATTCATGAGTGGGTGATTCAAAATACGTTCATTATTATGTTGGGTAGTACTGGAGTATATGGGCTTGGATTTAATTTAAGACTTCATAGAACCAAGTAAATTCAAATATTTAAATAATAGTAGTTGGTTCGACCTTCAAGCTGTACGAAGCGAAATCGTTTAGTTGCTTTTACCAAGCTTAAAGGTTGTTTGGGGGCATTTTAAAAGAACATTAATGCTCAAGTTACACAACCCCCGAGGTCGGTAAGCCCATCATACCCTTAGGCCAGTCAAAGCAACAGAGCTGCGACGCCCTGGGTTTATGTCATTCCAATTTGGAGCGATGTAAGGGCGAGGTAAAATTGAGCTGCTACTATTTCACTAAAAAATTCAGATGCAACAAGCCATTTGCATCAAAGAATTGTTGAAGTGTGTTTACGCCCTTACAGGGCTTGGCATTTCAAATACCTTAGCCCAGGGCGATGCTACGGGGATTCACCCCTTCGCTCTGACCTGGGCTAAGGTATTGTGGGCTTTCAGCCCTTAAAAAGGGAAATGATTACCCCATTTTCCACTTCAGATGAAGACAGTAGTGACTAGCGATCACTTTGACTTCTTACTCGCCTTTAAGAGTTCTACCATCGCGCGTCCCATCGCTTCACCGATGTTCATATAAGTTTCAGCATGTCCGCCATAGTGACCATTGGAGGCGCCACCCTTAGAAAGAGGATGAGAGTAAACCGTAGCGACGTTACCTTTGAACTCTTTGTACTTTCCCGTTTTGCCATCCACCGCGAGTTGAGCGTTTAAAATGAGACCATCGTTTCCTTTGGCATTTTCTTTCGATGTTTGGCCTAAAGTCGCGCAAACAAACTTGGCTTTCGGAGCGTTGAAGTCTTTTCTGAGTTGCTTGATTAAGTGAACGAGATTTTTCTCGTACCTGTGAGCGTGTCCTGCGTTGTAGCGATCTTTATCACCTTGCCACCAGAAGAAACCGGCAACCTCATATTTTTTAGCACCCGGATAATATTTGTCGAGTTCAGAGAGGACCTTCTTCGCTCGAGCGATGTCGCCATCGTACTGCATGCCGGCGTACCAACCGATCTTCTTCGGTTCCGTTCCCTTTTCCCATTTAAGGGGAGTCTCTTTGTAACCCGCATAGTGCATGACCTTGCCCTTTTCTTCGAACTCGAAAGAAGGGCTTCCTGGAGGTAGCATGTCCCAACCGAGGCTACGGTTCCCGATGCAGCTTTTAAGAATTAAAACGGGCGCGTCCGTAACGTGTCCGACATAATGACCGATACCGATTTCTGGACCGATTCTTCCGCCTTTGATCGTCATCCATTCATTGTTGAATTGACGCATGCCGCCCGTCCCACTTCCCATGACGCGTACGTTGCGCACATCTTTACGTACCGTCCAATTCCCATCTTTGTCGATGAGATAAGGATAAAGCTTCTTCTCTTTAACGGCGTGGGTTAAGGAACCTTCCGCTTTGCCTCTTCTCGGATTCACCGATCCAAATCCCAACATATTGGACTGACCCAACAAGATATAAACCTGAACGGGTTGACTCATGTCGGCGGGCTTGCCGTCGGGAGTCGGGAGGGATTTAGGTTGGTCTTTAGCTTTTAAGGAAGTTTCGGTGATGAAAACGGCTGTCACTAAGACAGTAAAAAGTAACGTGCGCACCAGACGTTGAGAGATCATGAACTATCTCCGAAATTGATTTTTTTGTTTTGAAACGGGAGCCAAAAACTAACTCCTCAGAGTTTTTTCATTAACTGTTTAGTATACTCAGATGATCCGGTGATTTTTGAAATAAATCATCCTCTTTGAAGACTTTCGGTGGTTTCTTCTCTCCTTTTTTATGGATTGTAAAATTCAGCTCATCGGATCGGATTCATTTGGATTGTGTTATTATTGGAGAGGCTGATCCCCAGCTGATGGGTGAATCAGTGACTGGGGCTGATAGAATTAATAGAAAAGTTTTAGGGTAGGGTGAAAATAGAAAGGTTTCATAATGGAACAAGAGGGCAGTGACAAAAAAGAAACTCAGTCGGAATCACAAACACAACAAACTCCGATCATAAAATCTAATTCAAAACATCGGTCTAAAAAAGAGAACCCTGGTTGTTTAACAAGAATCTTTGGTGGCATCATCGGGCTTGTAGTGGGAGCGGTAATGGGCTTTATCCTTTCCGTTATTCTTTATTGGATTGTTGATTTTGGTTTTATGGGAGGGGTAATTCTTTGTGGTTTGTCTTCATTTGCAATGAGCCTTTTCGGGTTTTTCTTTCCCTCGTATCATTTCTTTGATTCCTCGCTAGAGTTTTTATTCGATATCTTTGGTAAATGAGTTTATTGCCGAAATTAAAACTATATGCCTAAAAAGCTCTTTTTTCTTTTCACTCTGCTTTTCCTTAGCTGTGAACTTAAAGGATATCCTTAACTTTATATTGGGCGCCTAAACCTTAATTTCCTATTAACGATAGATTCTCATAGCAATATTAACTCTTCTTAGCCTCACCGCTCTCCATATTCCGCATCTTCCGATACTCTCGCGGGGTGAGCCCCAATTCGCGACGGAAGACTTCATACATTCGTTTTGCTTGCCTAAATCCTACATCGCGTGCGATTTCATTGATGGGGCGCGTACTTTGGGCGAGTTCCCGCTTCGCTCGCTCGATACGCACCCGTTGAATCTCCTGGGTGATCGGTCGATCGAGGTATTCTTTAAATTGGCGTTGAAGGGAACGCAGTCCAATGTTTAAAGCGTTAGCTACGTCCTCGGCTGTGATCTGACGTTCTGCATTGCTGGCAATAAACTCTAACGCAGCGGTGATCAAAGGGTCGTCAGCGGCGGAGAAGTCGGTCGATTCACGAACGACTAAGCTTTGGGGTGGTAGTAAGATCGGCTCGCTTGGGGGAGACTCACCGTCCATCAATCGATCTAAGAGTCGAGCGGCTTCGTAGCCGATGCGTTCGTAGCCCATTTCCACACTCGTAAGAGACGGTCGAGGGAGTTCGCACAGTGATTCTTCATTCTTTCCCGCGATGATGGCCACATCGTGAGGAACTCGCCAGCCTCGATGATGGCTTAGCTGTGCTACCATGCGGCCCACTTCTTCACGGGATGCAAACACCCCGATCGGTGGTTTCCATTTGTTCATCACGTCTTGGATGCGTTGTTCGTAGTTTTGCCAAGTCGCGTAGGTTCGTCTGGGACGAAGCGGTACCTTGACGATGGAACAAGTAAATCCTGCCTCTTGAATTGTGTTTTTAAAGGCGGCGGCTTCCATGCTGGGGGCGCGGTCTTCACTTACTAAAATGGAGAACCGACGTAGACCCCGTGAGAGCAGATGCTCAGCCCGCAATCGCCCGGTAGCTTGGCAGTCGTGAAAGACGTTCGGTAAATCCCGCCACGCAGGAGATGCAATCCAAACGTTGACCACCGGCAAACCAATTCGGGTTGCCTTCTCGGCTAACTTCTTCGTGGCTCGCGCGATGACGCCATCATAAGGTAGTGATTTGCGTTTGCTTGTCGGTAGTTTTTCAGCAACAAAGTCATCGATGGTCGATTCCCAACCTTGCTCTTGTGCATAGAGCTGAGTCCCAGCAAAGATGCCGGTGTGGCGTTTATAAGACCACTCTAAGTCGAGCATGAAGGCTACGCGGCGAGGCTTGTTTGTCGGTTTCGAAGGCATGTCGTCAATAGGGTTCTTTTTGTCGTTAATCGGGTGTTTTTAAATGGTATCATGAAGGTTTAATTCAAGGCAACCCTCGACCTACTCTCGAGATGCTGCCCAATTCAAATACTGCCACTCTTCGGTCTTTAGTTCCATCGGCCTCTAACAATGAGAAGCCCCGATGAACCCGCACTGGATGGGATTACGACTGACGACAGAACGATTATAGGGAATCATAGGTATGAACGACTCGACGGATGACATGTTGTCGGTAGAGAAGATCGGACAAGCTCGCGATAGTATCGTTAACGAACTTCGTAAGACAATCGTCGGAATGGAAGGAGTCATCGATGAAATGATGATTTCGATCTTCGCTGAAGGGCATGTTCTGCTGGTTGGAGTTCCTGGATTAGCGAAAACGCTTCTTGTCAGCACTTTAGCGAAAACCCTTTCGTTGGGATTTAAGCGGATTCAGTTTACGCCGGATCTGATGCCGTCGGATATCACCGGTACGGAGTTACTTCAAGAGGATCCCGAAACGCATCAAAGAAAATTCAAATTCTTAGAAGGCCCCGTATTTACTAATCTACTATTGGCTGATGAGATCAATCGAACTCCTCCGAAAACTCAAGCTGCGTTGCTCGAGGCCATGCAGGAAAAGAGGATCACTTCCGGAGGCATCGACTATGAACTGGCTAAGCCGTTCTTTGTTCTCGCCACGCAAAATCCAATTGAGCAAGAAGGAACCTATCCGCTGCCTGAAGCTCAACTCGATCGTTTTCTTTTTAACGTCGTGGTGAAGTATCCGAGTCGATCGGAAGAAATTGAAATGATGGAAAGTGTGACGAATCCATCGCAACCCGAAATCAACAAAGTACTCACGGGCGAAGAAATTCTCGAGTTCCAACAACTGATCAAGCGCATCCCCGTAGCTCGCCATATCTTTGAGTACGCGGCTACCCTCGTTCGTGCCACCCGACCGGAAGAATCGGATGCTCCTGAGTTTGTCAAAAAGAACATGGCCTGGGGAGCTGGGCCTCGAGCATCGTTAAACCTGATTAACGCAGGAAAAGCCCGAGCGGCATTACGTGGTCGATGCCATGTTGCGATCGAGGATATTCAAGAGCTTTGCTTGCCCGTTTTACGCCATCGCATCGTTCCAAATTTTGCGGCACGTTCGGATGGCTTGACGCCCGATCGCCTTATAGAAATGCTTCTTAATGAAATACCAGCCGATGAAAAGCTCTATCAAGATCAGTCAGCGTGAGATGCAGGAGATTTGAAGGATGTCTCAACATCTGCCCAACATCCATTACCTTGATCCAGAAGTGCTACAACGGTTAGACGATCTCGAGTTGGTGGCGCGCGAGGCGGTCGAAGGACTGCGTTCGGGAAATCATCGGAGTCCCTTGCGGGGCTTTAGTACCGAGTTCGCGCATCACCGGCAATATGCGCCCGGTGATGCGATACGTGATCTTGATTGGCGTTTATACGGTCGAACTGATCGGTATTACACTAAGCTTTATGAGGCTGAAACCAATTTTGATTGCTGTTTGTTGGTGGACTCCAGTCGATCGATGACCTATGCCTCAGATCAATTAAGTAAGCTAGAGTATGCCAAGTTCTTAGCTGCTTCGCTTGCTTACATGGTACTTAAGCAACGTGATTCCATCGGGCTGAGCGTTTTCGACTCCAAAGTTCGAGCTTACTTTCCCCCGCGCTCGAGTATGAACATCTTGCTTGAGCTCGATCGACTCTTGCGAAGTACCGATCCAAAACCTAAAACCAACATCGCACAACAGCTTGACGAAACGACTCTGCTGTTAAATCGACGCTCAGTGGTGATCTTGATCTCAGACTTGTTTGCTGATCCGGACGATGTTCTTCGTGGGCTTCGTCATCTGAGGTTTGCCGGCCATAATGTTGTCGTGTTTCATACCCTAGATCCCTACGAGATCAGCTTTCCTTTCAAGGGGGCTTGGCATTTTGAGGGTTTAGAAGAAGAGGAGCCCCTGATCACTCAGCCGGAAAGAATCCGCCAGGATTACCTCGACAGCTTTAATAATTATTTAGAAACGATTCGCTCCGGCTGTGTCGGAAGTGGTATCGACTATTCGATCGTGGACACTTCGCGTCCCCTCGATGCGGTTCTCGGTGAGTTTATAAACGAGCGAAAAGCTGCATTTTTCGGGGCTTCAACGGGAACACGGTCATGAGTTTTATGCATCCCCTGCTTCTCCTCGCCTCGCTTGGAGTCGCCCTTCCGATCATCGCTCACTTGATCAACCGCCACCGGGTTGAACATACCGATTGGGCTGCGATGCAGTTTCTCAACCGAAGTGTTCGGGTACGCTCTCGCCAACTACGTCTACGCGATATCTTGTTGTTGATTCTGAGATGCCTTGCGATTTTATGTCTCGCATTCGCCATCGCTCGCCCTTTCACGGACAAAACTGACGGCTCATGGCTGCCCGGGGAAAACCGTGCTGGGGTCGTTATCGCTGTCGATGCGTCTTATAGCATGGCCCATGGTAATGGAGGTGCAAGTCGTTTTGATCGAGCGATGGAACAGGTCGGTGTCATCAGTGATCACATCCAGCCGGGAGACCCGGTCTCCTTGGTTTTACTCGGTAGTGAGCATCGGGTTATCCTCAGAAACGTCGCGTTCAACCAACAGAGCTTTGCTGAAGCCATGAAGCCATTGACAGCAACGCCAGAATCCCTGGATATAGATAGTGTTCCCAAGCAACTTCAGGGTTTAGTGGAAGACATGGATGCCTTGCAGAAAGAGATCTTCATTCTTACGGATGCGCAAGCTCAGAATTGGGAAAAGATTTCAACCCAATTGCGCGACTCCCTAAAAGGCCTGGGAGAGCAGGCCAGTGTTTTTATGGTTCCCGTTACCGGTGGAGATGAAAACCTGGCAGTTACAGGTTTAGATCTCGTTTCCGGAGAGCTACTCAGAGGATCCGTTGCCCGCTATCGAGCTACCATCAAGAACTACGGATCGAATCCCACTTCAAGTGTTGATGTAAAGTGTCGCATCGACGGAGTACAAATCGACCGCAAGACGATCCCAGTGATCGCACCGAGTGCATCGGAAACGGTCTCTTTGTTTGTACCTTTTTATAATGCGGGCTCCAAACGTATCACGGCGGAAATTGAGGGAGATTCCTTGTCGACTGACAATGTACGTCGAGTCGTCGCTGTGGTTCGCGATAAGGTCTCCGTCCTCTGTCTCGATGGTTCGTCGGGCGACGCTGGTCGACTTATTCGAGCGGCGCTGATGGCTCGAGCTGATGGCAGTGAAGACGAAAATTATGTCGTCCGTACGGTTCGATGGCCATCCTTTCCCAGTCGAGAAATGGATCAAGCCGATGTCGTCATCCTTACCGATGTGCCAGAGATTACTAAAGAGCAAGCTGAGCAACTGAAACGCTTGGTTCGTAGGGGAAGCGGCTTAGTTTGGTTCGCTGGTGATCAGATTAAAATCGACACTTGGAATAAACTGTCTGGATCCGGTCCCGACTCCCTGTTACCTGCAGTGCTCGGTTTACCGATCGATACCAGCGACAGCTTGGGAGTGGGTAAGCCTTTAGATCCCAGCATGCCCGATCATGCCGTCTGCCTTCCCTTGCAATCTCTCCCTGAAGATCTTTTAAGTGAAACCCGATTGTTAAAACGGCTTGCAGTCGAACCTGCAAACAGCAGTTTTTCACTCCTTAATTTAGCCGGGAGTCACTCGCCAGTTTTGCTGGAACATTCACTGGGTAGGGGCCACGTTTTTATGTTCACGACCTCGGCTCAAGCGTCTTGGAATAATATGGCACTGACCCCAGTCTTTCCCATGCTTCTGCAGCAAATCGTTACTTATTTGGCGGGGCGAGAGTTTGAACAACCGCGTATCGTTGGTGATCCACTTTCACTGACGTACGTTGATCAGCCGGATGCAACGGATGCGGTATTCGATACTCCCTCCGATCAGACAATTACCGTCCCCGTTCGTGAACACCGAAGTCAGTATGCAGCATTGCTTGAAAAGTCTCGCGAAGCTGGTTTCTATATCGCGCGGGTGAGTGTTCAAGCTCCAGGATTGCCCATCGCGGTCAATGTAGATACGCGGGAGTCTGATGTTACTTGCTTGAGTGAAGCGGAACTCGAAGAAAGTCTCAATGGAACCGGAATCACCGTATCGGGTACTGAAGCCGACCTTGCCAGTAACATCGAAGCGGCGAGAACGGGAAAGTCATCCTGGCGGTACTTTATCATTCTTGGGCTTGGTTTCTTGATTGTTGAAAGTTTGTTGGCTGATCGCATTCTTAGGCGTAGTCGATCGACACCGGCCAAAGCTGGCCCCACGTCACAACCCGTGGAGGTAGCTTGAGTGTTTGACTTGATTCTTGCCAGTACTCATCTCGATGGCTTCTTTTGGGCACGGCCACTTCCTACAGGAGTGATGGTCGCAGTGTTTGTGGCGGTCGTTGGACTCAGTTTTTATCTCTATCGTCGACCTTGGGGGCTTCAACCCGGCTTACGTGTCGTACTGGGATTAGCGAGGCTCCTGGTTCTCGGATTGGTCGTCGCTTTTTTGTTCGAGCCCATGGTTATCCTTCGTGAGACCCATACCCAGGTGCGGGGCTTACCGATTCTCATCGACGTGTCGGAAAGTATGTCGGTCAAAGACCCTCGCAAAACTCCCGAAGACCTCGCCGAAGCGGCTGCCGCCTTAGATCAGTTACCCACTTTAGAAAACCAGCCGTCTGCGGAGGTGGTTTTAAACCTGGATGTGAAGCAACGACAAGCCATCGCTAACGCTACTCGCCTGGATTTGACAACCCGATTGTTGTCCCATTCGGTAGAGGAGGTTTTTAAACCGATCGGTGAGAGTGTCGATGTCACCTATCATGCGTTCGGTAACGACATTCGATTAGTTAGCGAAGACAGCGAACTGGCGAAAAATAAATTGGCCGAGTTGACCGCTTCTGAAAGCGGAACTGATATCGCCGCATCGCTTGAGTCCGTTGTAAAATTTGGGGGAGTGCCTCCCGCAGGTATCGTGCTTTTAACCGACGGTATCGATAACGGCTCCTCCCTTCGTTTTGAATCCGTCCTAAAGGACTTAGGCGCACGCAAGATTCCCGTTTACACGGTACCGGTCGGTTTGGCGGCGCCGGATGATGTCAGTATCCGAAACATCGTTATGCAAGAAGTTGCGTACTCGGGTGACCAGGTTCCCGTCCGCGTGCAAATTCAGTCCAAGGGCTACGAAAAGCGCACAGCCCGGCTCTCACTCCTTCTCAATGATCGACGCGTCGCTTCTCGGATGATTCGCTTCGAGGGGGGCGTGCAATTTGAAGAGATCGACTTTCGTGTCGATATTTACGAGAAGGGGGCTGTACAGATCGACGTAGTCGTCGAGCCTTTTGAGGACGAGATCTCATTCGAAAACAATCGTGTGGTGCGAAGTATTCGAGTGGTGAATGAAAAGGTCAATGTCCTTTACATCGAAGGTAATGCACGTTGGGAGTACCGCTACCTGCGGGCAATCCTCAAACGCGACCCGAGGATCAACGCTACTTTTATCGCATCCAATGCGGGTCCCGAGGTCGCTCGAAATTCGTCTGAACACATCGAGCGATTCCCCGATGATCGAGAGACTGCTTTCCAATACGATTTAGTGATTCTCGGTGATGTCGATGCGGCCTTCTTTAGTGATGAAGAATTTGGGATGCTCGAAGAACTCATACGGGACCGGGGAGCATCGCTATTGATGCTCTGCGGACCGATGCATTCGCCCGCTTCGTATGTGGGAACGCCCGTTCAAACGATGCTACCGATCCGATTTGATGCCGACACGGGTTGGGAAAAAATCGCGGAATCGGTTTATCCCGTGTTGACACCTGAAGGCCGAAGCAGTCTGGTCATGACCTTAGAGAACGATCCGGAATTAAACGATCGCATTTGGAGTCGCATGGCGCCGATGGATCACTTGCCGCCGTTACAATCCGCGAAACTGGGAGCGACCGTACTCGCTGTTCTCTCGGATAGTACGGCGCGGGATCAGGGTTATCCTTTGGTCGCTTGGCAGCGGTACGGTACAGGGAAGTGCATGTCTATCGCTTCGGATCGTATGTGGCGCCTGCGTTATAAGACCGGTGACAAGTACCATTGGCGAGTCTGGTCACAGTGTATCCAGTTCATGACGCTCTCCCGTTTGATGGGGGAACACAAGCGCATCCGTTTGGAAACAGATCGTTCGGTCTACCCCGTCGATAGTCAGTGTCGCCTCTACGCGCATGTTTTAGCCGATAACTTTGAACCGATCACTCAACCGGTGTTTGAAGCTTACGTGACAAGCCTCGATGGCGGGCAAGCCAAGCAACTGGTAAGCCTACGACCTGATAAATCTCAACCCGGATTGTACGAGGGCTACTTTGCGCCTCCTGCTGCGGGTCGATACCGGCTTGAGGCCAACGAAAACGATCAGAATATCTCCAATACGACTGAATTCCAAGTTACGAGTGTTAATCGCGAGTTAACAGATACCAATATGGATCTCGAAAACTTGAAACGGGTTGCCAAGTTGACCGGCGGTGAACTCTTGACGATGAGGGAGTTCTCTAAACTCCCATCATTGGTGAATACGGAACCCCAAACCATCGACGTGCGTTCCGAACATTCGCTTTGGGACAATGCTTGGGTTGCGTTACTGTTAATTGGCTTGGCCGGGCTTGAATGGATTCAGAGAAGGAGGCACGACTTGCCATGAAAAGTGCCAAAACGATTCGCCTTGATCAACTCGACAAGTGTCTCCAGACGGTATGGCGTCGTGGGGTGACACTGTACTTGGTCGGCGGCCTTCTCACTTTCTTTCGGTGGGCGATCCCTCTGTTTCTCGTTGGGGTGTTGATCGACTGGTTGACTCACATGCCCACGCCGGGAAGAATCGGCATCCTCGTCACACTATTAACTGTGTCTTGTTATCGGGCGTGGCGAGGCGGTTGGTGTCACTTGCGATTTTTTGAGGCCCGACGTTCAGCTCTCGAACTCGAATCGCATCAGGGTGATCTTAAAAGCTTACTCGTTTCGGCCATACAATTTCGCGAAATTATTAATTCATCTGGTGACCCAGATGGTCTACGTGAACAGACCTGCCGCAGAGCAGAAGAGGCAGCCTCTCGCCTTCAACCAGATCAAGCCGTTCCTTTTAGCGGCCTACGTCGGCCGATTGGAGCAGTCTTGATGCTGAGTGGCATCCTTGTTGTTCTCTTTGTGATGAACAGTGCGTTGATGACGGTGGGGGGGCTACGCATCTTTTGCCCTTGGTTAACGGTCGCTTACCCTACTCATACTAAGATCCAGATTGAGAAAGATAAGCTTGTTCTCAAGGAAGGTGAAAACGCTTTAATTAAGGTAGGTTTGAGCGGTGTCGTGCCTGAAGAAGCGACCCTTTTTCTACGTACCGGGGAAGGTCGAGCTCGAAGGATCGATTTAAAAGTGGAGAACTCAAGTTGTTCGTACACGATCGCTTCTGCATCGCGCGACTTTACCTATCAGATCCAAGCGGGTGATGGTCGTACTGACTGGCATCCCGTAAAAGTAGTTCGAGCTCCTCGGGTTCAACAAGTAAAAGTGGACGTCACGTTTCCTGATTACCTGGCTCGCAAGCAGGAGTCGGTTGAAGCCTTGACCCTGACCGTGCCCGAAGGATCCAAATTGGATTGGCACATCTCATTGGATCGAGCGATCAGTCAAGCTACATTTCTCCGTGATGGCGAAGAGCCCGTAGTATTGCAAGTCAGTGAAGACGGGCGACAAGTGACGAGTTCCCAAAGGGTGGCAGCTTCCAGTGGTTACAGTTTCTCTTGGGTAGAAAAAGAACACGGCTTTAATTTTAACAGTCCACGTTATTACTTGCAGGTCTCTTCAGATCAGGCTCCGCGAGTCGAATTGACTTCGCCCGACTCGAATCTCGTCGCGATGATCGGACGCCCACTCAATCTTAAAGCAAGAATCCATGACGACCACGGTATTGGTCCCTCTTCCGTTATCTACCGAGTGAATCAGCGCGATGAAATCGCTCTTGAAATGGATTTATCTCATCACAGTGGGCAGGGCGAGCAGTCTATCGATTGGGATTACCGCGAGGCATTAACCGATCTGAAGATTGGGGATACCGTATCCTTTTCTTTGGAAGTGAGAGACCGTTATCCGGAGCCAAATGGCCCTCACATCACTCGCTCGGAAACCCGACGCCTGACCTTTCTTACCAAGGAAGACTATCTCGAACAGATCCAGAAGAAAAAAGATCGCCTACTGTCTCGTGTACAGACAAAGTATCGACAAGAGCGATCGTCATATGAGGTCGTGCGCCAGCTCGAGCCCACCGCTGACGGTTACAGTCAGACCTGTCAGATCGAAGCGATTCGGCAAGAATTGGTGCGGGACCAACTCAAAGAAATCGCACTTGAGGTCAAGCTCTTGCTGGATGATTTAGAAGCCAACAATGTCGCAGATGCAGCTGAAGGCGAGACCCTCGAGTACATTCGTTCGGAGATCCTCAGCATCGCAGATACGCACTTAGCTACCGCGGCGTCTCGCTTGCGCCATCAGTCGAGTGCATCAGAACAGGACTCAACGGATCCATCATTTGCGGCCCGTGCTGTCAATACGGCTGCTCGTGAACTGGCTAGTCTCGTCCTGCTTCGATCCATCGATTCAGCCCAGGAAGTTTACGCTCGGGAAGCTCGAATGCTGGCGCAGGTTCAAGCGTCCTTACGTTGGCGGACTGTTCAAGCGAAATCGACGGAAGAACGAGCCGCTCTTTCTAAAGAACAAGCGGAATTAGCCGAGTGGACTCAGCGATTAATCAACGATCTTCAAAAGGGTATTCGATATGAGAAGCGACCGTTGGCGGTCTTGCGTTTGATCCAAAGTGTTCAGAGTTTACAGTCGGCCAAAACGGAAGAGCGGATGCGTCAAGCTGGTGTATGGATCACTCAAGGGGAGACCGATCAAGCGGAGAGTCTTCAAGCTCAACTCATCACGACCCTACTCGACGCCGAGTTCAGTGTGCGCTTAAGCGGAGCGTACTCAACGCTCGTTAAAACTCGAGATCAAATGCGTTCACTTGTCGATGCACAGAGGAAACTTCGAGAACTATCGAGCAACATGAACGCTCAAGGCTTTGAGGGACGAAGATCTCATCTGGCTCAATCCCAAAATAAACTACGTCAACGCCTTCTAACTTTGCTTCTTCCTTCCATCCCGGCGCCGCGTCCGCAGCTCTTTGATGAAACCTTGCCGCAAGTTCCACCCGTTCTCGATCTCTTGAAAGAAGTGGATCGCGCGATGGTCGATGCCATTCAGCAGTTTGACAACGGCCAACAAAACCAAGCGGTTTCCAAGCAGAAAGAAGTCGAGCAGGCACTGGTCCATTTGGTCCGTTTGGTCGATCGTTGGTCGGTAGAGTTGGGGCTTCAGACGTTGGGATTGAGTACTCTCGTAGCTTTGACCAGTGAACGCCTCGCCTTTATCGAAGCTTATGAAGCGAAGGTGGTGGCACTCCTTGAGAAAACAGACCTCGCCTCGTCAGAAGAAAAAAAGGTCGAGGGATTAGCTGAATCTCAGGATCTCCTGACCGAGGAATTAGCTTCGTTCATCGAGGACCTCGTGAAGCAAAGCCCGGCACAATCGGATCCCGACCTTCCGCCGCTACTCAGTCGATTGAGCCGTGTGGAGCAAGCTATGCGAAGGGGGGTAGAGTCCTTAAAGTCGAATGAAGCCAGTCAGGCGCTCGGACACCAAGAACAAGCGGCTGATATCATCACCGAGGCGCATGCAATCGTTACCCGACAAAATGAGCAGCTCAGCTTGTTACAGAGTCTCTTGATGTTTCAGCGATCGATCCGATTTGCCAATGGTTATATGGGAGACATCGTTAAAGAACAGAAGGATATGATCGCTCTCACCAAAGCATTGAAAGAAGAGGAGGCATCCCATTTGATGCCGAGGTTTGGTAACTTAAAAAGATGTATGGAAGACGTTGCACCCCTTTTGGATTTGATCGCAGCGCGAGTGGATGCGGGCTCTCCTCTGCTCTTTGCGATCTCAGATTTGGAAGACGCCATGACCTCCCTTAAAGACGGAGATCATCTCGACGCTCTCGATGCTCAAGAAGTTGCGACGGAATCTTTAGAGCAAGTGCATGAACGGGTTCAGGCTGTGAAATCCCAAGCCAGTTACATCGCTGAGATTGTCGAATTCCTCCATAGTGCTGTCGCTGATCTGAACACGTTGGCATACCAGCAAAGCGAGATTGGGAGTAAGATCGAATCCGCTTCGAAGGAACAACGGGAAGCCCTGGCAGCTCAGCAACGAACATTACTCACCCAGGCCGAAAAAGATGGGGAACTTCTCAGTGCGGTAACAGGAATGCCCGTCTACGCTGAGCCCACTCAGCCGATGCGCGAGGCATTAACTCAGCTCGAATCTAACGAAGTGTCAAGCGCTATAGAGCAAATGGATCTCGCTGAAGCATCGATCAATGAGAATGCGGAATCCTTGTTCGCCGTGATCAGTATGCTTCACGGCTTACCCGATTTTGAAATTTTGCCTTCTACCGATCCGGGGGTCGAACGATTACTGGATGTGTTGGCTGTTGCGACCCTCCACAAGGCGCTCTTTCGTGATACGAACAAGGCTGATCCTCAACCGAGTTTTGAAGCCTTAGCAACTCGACAAGATGAACTTGCGAAACGGTGCTTAGAGTTGAGTCAGGTGGGTGAACCTCACGCGATGCTCAAGGCTGCGTCTGAGGAACTTGCTCAAGCTACCGTGGCTTTAAAGTCATCTGACCGAAACGCCACTAAGCGAACCCAGACTCAAGCGATGGAAACACTTCAACATTTCATTATTGAACAAGCACTTATTTTTGAGACGGCGGCGCCGCCCCCAGCCGCATCCGATGCGGATCCCGATGCCGATGGTGAGGGGAGTGATAGCGAATCTGCCTTCACTGCCGGTTTTATTTCTGACTTTGTGAGTGGTGAAGCTCCCAAAGATCAACGATCGGAATGGAAAGTTCGAGGCGAACGTAATCGCGCTGCGTTGAATCAAAACTTCGCTCGCGAATTACCGCTTGAGTATCGCGGATTACTAAAAAATTATTACGAGAGAGTTGCAGAATGAAAGTGATTGTCAAAAGCAAGCAACACATTCTCATCGTAGGACTCGGGGTGGTCCTCGCCGGTTTTATGGCTCTGCCTTTTCTTGCACAAGAAAAACCGGTGGAAGTGCCATCGCCGGCCGAAACTCCCGCTACGGCTACCAGTGAGACCGAGGCGCCCGAGTTGACCGAAGAGGCTGAAAAGGCCATCGAACGTGGCTTGAAATTTCTTATCGCTAATCAAAATAAAGACGGCTCGTGGACTTCGATGGATCCGGAAAAGGGTGGGGGCTACGCGATTGCAGGGACCAGCCTCGGGCTGATGGCATTTATGGTCGAGGGGCACTTCCCTGGTTTCGGTCCTTACGGCACGGCTTTAGATCGGGCAAAGGACTATTTGCTCAAACGATCCAAGGATTCCCCTTCTGGAGCCATGGGAGTCAAGATGTATGAAATTGGTCTTTTTACCATCGCGATTTCTGAGCTGTGGGGGATGACCAGTGACCCTGAAGACAACAAAGAACTTCAAGTGGCATTAGAGAGAGCGGTCAAAATCATCTTGAGATCACAGAGCGCTCTCGGCGGTTGGCGTTATGCGCCCCGTCCCGATGCTGGGCAAGACACCTCGGTCACGGCGATGGTTTTTGTCTCCCTCGCCTCGGCAAGAGAAGCGGGGATTTTGATTCCGACCGAGACGATCGATCGACTGACGAACTATCTCCGGGATCAAGCTTGGGATGAACGTACCGGTGGTTTTGGTTACCAAGGGAAAGGCTACACTATCGCGTGTACGGCCGGGGGAGTGTACGCGGCCCAGCTTGCGGGACACCGCGAAACCGAATGGGTTTTGGCGGCGATCGACTCTTTAGAAAACAATCCAAAGATGTTTTCTCGAAAAGACAACGGCCATTATTACTATTCTCATTATTACGCTATGCAAGCGATGGTTCAGGCTAGTGAGAAACACTATGTACGGTGGTATCCCAAAATTCGTGACTCACTCCTTAAGCTGCAAAAACCCAACGGATCATGGCAAGAAAAAGAACAAGATTACCCGCATAAGACTCCGATGGCGATCATCATCCTCGGGACGCCGAATCGTTATATCCCAGTCTATCAGCGTTGATGGTACACTGATGAGACTATCGAGTAGATCGAGTTATATGGAGCCTTCCAATTGGATACAGGTGAAATGAAAGGTAGGAATTTAACTTCTGCCAAAGCAAAGGAGCTAATGGTGATAACTTCAAAACGATGGATGCGAGCGTTCACATTGTTGTTGATGATGGGTTTCGTCTTCAGCTTTGCATCCCTTGTCCGCGCAAAATCTACTGAACCTCAGCTGAACGCTAAGGGTGAACAGCTCCGTAGCACTTATACCAAGATGCTCGAATCCTTGAGCAAGGAGATCGCTCAAGAGTTACCGAGTCTCGATGAAAAGAAAAAAGAGGCTTTCCTTAAAGCCCGTCAAGAACTCGATGCACTCGCTCAGCCCAAAGAGGGCGCCACGCCTGAAGTCGTTAAGAAGTATCAAGCCGCTAAGAGCTTGGCCGAAGCTAAAACACTCAGCGCAGGCAGGGCGATTCTAAAAGACATCGAGGCCTTGCTTCTCAACGATAAATTAGACAGTAAGCTTTTTAAGGTCGCGATCCTTCGACACGGAACGCCGGCTGCTCTCGCTGAATTTGCTCAACAGAGTGAGCAACACCAAGCTCTGCTCGACCAATTGTTCGCAGACGTTGCGCTGATGAAACAGATGCTCATCGCTGGGGGTGCCAACGGTGGAGAGTACGGTGAGTCGATGGAAGTCTACACCGCCATCCTCAAGGCGAGTGAACGCGCCCGAAAGCCGGGGATCCTCCAGCGCTTGGCCTTAGGCACAGCTTTGCAAATGCCTTGGATCCCGGGTAAGGATAAAGGCGCTGTGCCTAGTGTCGTTTACCGAACGCAAACGAAGATCGATCAAGTCCCGCGTTTTCTCCATTACGAAAAAGCTTATTTAAACGAGGAACTCGATCCGGCATTCAAAGATATGACGACTTGGGAATGTCGTTTCATCACCAACAGTGAGTACAGTAATGAGGATCTCGCCTGGTTGCGAAAGATGATGCGTAATTTTCGTCCGGATCACATCACGATGAAGGATCACAAGTGGCGCTACTCACGCATTGTCAAAAGTGATGTCCCTTATACCAGCACTCGCCACGATCCCAGTTTAGGGACTCCAGCCCAGGAGGCGATTTGTCTGGGAGGAGTCTGTGGTCGGCGCGCCTTTTTTGGTCGCCTCGCAACTCGTGCTTTTGGCATCCCCACTCGCGCCTCTACCTCGAGAGGACACGCGGCGATGAGTCGTTGGACTCCTGATGGTTGGGCGATCAACCTTGGGCCGTGGTGGGCGATGGCGTGGTGCGGTCCGCAAGGGGGACTCGACTTTCTTTTGGATTCTCAGGCGCGCGAGTTCGCGGAAGATTACATGAAAGTGCTCCGAGCTCAGTGGATTGCAGAGGCCCTCGGCGAAAAAGAAGTCAGCATCCGCCAGTACGGTAAGGGTGGTGGTTTTTGGAACGGCTTGGCGTTTTTCACGAAACGCATCATCGTTGAAGACAAAGAAGCCAGAGCTGTCGAAGCCCAATTGGCAACTCTCTCTGCGGAGGAAGGTCGACTTCTCGGTGAGTCCGACAAGATCTTGGGGGATGGAGAAATCAAAGAGATCGAAATCCCTGAGAAAGATAAAAAGATCGTTATTGCAGAGGATGGCACGATCACCGTTCCTGCGGTGGCCTGCACCAGTCCCAAGAACAATACTGACAAGGTCGCGTTCTTGAAGAGTTGGGATGGCGGTATGCAGATTCATTACCAGCGTTTAGGCAAGCGCCCCGAGCTCCTGAAGTATACGGTGAATGTCCCTACAGCCGGGAAATATGCACTGACTTTGAATGTTTGCACCGTCTCCAAGAAATATAATGTCCTCGCCCGAATCAACCGACGAACGTTGGTCAATACGACGCTCCCCTTCAGTAAGGGGCTTTGGGAACGTACTCAACCTGAAGTTGTTGAGTTGCGTAAGGGGAGAAACTCGATCATGTTGACATTCCGCGCGCCGAACCGAGGCGTGAGCATCAAGGAATTCCAGTTTAAACCTGTGAAGTAAATCGTCAGTGGATGCGACATTGAAAGAGCGACCTCTCATGAACACCTTTTCTCGAATCGTTGTCACCTCACTCATCCTGTTGATAGCTTGCCTAGGAGCTTCACCTGCAGTGGGGCAGGACTCTATCTCCGGTGACAAGATTGCTGCGCTGAACGATAAGCAATCAGAAGCATTGAAAGCTAAGTCACAGGCGAGGAAAAAGCTCGCGATTCGGCGGGTGATCCGAGAGAGCGAGGCGTTGCTAAAAAAATATCCATCAGCACCGAACCGCTATGAAGTCTTGAGCATTCTTTTCCGCAGTCAACAAGCGTTGGTCAAATTGGATAAGGCAAGGGCAGTTCGAAGTGCCTTTTTAGCCACTTGCGAAAAACTTGCGGCCGCCCCGGATGTCTATGCGGAGTTACGCCTTGACGCTGACCTTTTACTGACACAGGTTAAATCAGCTCGACTGGGGGCAGACTCTCGCGCCCGTTCTGATGCACTTCGCCCCTTGGTTAAGCGCTACCAAGATACCAAAGTTGAGGCGAAGGTGATCCGGATCGCCATGATCATGGCGCTTGAACTAGGTAACACTCGGCTTGTCAATGATCTAAGAAAAGTTATCGCTGAGCGCTTACCTGGCGATTTAGACTTGATCAACTTTCAGAGAGAGAAACTGGCGGGCCAAGTCTTCGGCGCGCCGTTCATCGGTACGTTTGATCGGAGTGATGGAAAGAAAGTTCAGTTCCCGATGGATTTTCTTGGGACGACGACTGCTGTCTATTTCTGGTCGAAAAAAGATGATGACATAGAAGACATGAAAGTCTTGGCAGAAGCGTGGAAGAAAGCAAAAGTTGAAAAGAAAGCCCCAGGCCGCTTTCAATTTGTCAGCATGAACATGGACAACCTGCCCGATGCCGGTGAAGGAATCTTACGGGGATTAGGGCTCGATTGGCCAGCTCTTCGTATGCCGGGTGGTTCGAAGAATCCTATTTTTCATACTTATGTAAGAAGACAAACACCGACGGTTTTAACCTTGAGTCCAACGGGATACGCTGCGATGTATCTGTCTGGAGGACGAAGCAATCGGACTTATGAACGTCGACTGCAATCGATGCTCGCAAGAGTTTGGGCTAAGCCGAACTACGCCAGCCAGCTCCAATCCATCTTAGCGGGTGAATTTCTGATCCTGGATCCCCAAGGAGGTTTCGATCCAACAAGGCCTCCTGAGTTCAAAGCTTTGGCTTCGGGAAAGCAAGGTTCATTGCCGCGAAGTCCCACCTCAGTCCCTGAAGATAAACTGCGAGAGATTCAAGCGTGTTTTATCGATCCACCGTTTCGATATAACACGCCACATGAAGAGATCGTTGCAAACTACGAAAAAGCGGATGCTCTTTGCCGCGCAGTGATCGCAGCCCATCCGACCGCAGAAGACCTGTGGGTTGTACGCAATCGACATATCGTTGCCTTGATGGGATTGTGGAAAGCACGGGGTGACCGCAATGCCTTTGAGGCAGCCGTGGTCGAAGCGAGGGCTGCACTAAAAAGCAGTTATCCACCAGGCACCGATGTCGTGGCGCGCCTCTGTTTGGCGAGAAACACTCTTCGCACAGTAGATAAGGATTCAACTTCGATCATCGACGGATTTATTGAGAAGGCTGGAGGTAAAAAAGCATCGGGTCCTCAACTTGTCGCGGCTTCACTTCTTGCGTTGGATACCGGGGATCGGAAACTTCACGAACGCATCCGTCGAACCTATCTCGATAATCACTCCGATGACCCGACGATGTGGACGGCAACCGCATTTCTTTTAGATCGATACTACCGTTACTGGATGTACCATCCTCCCTTTGTGGCGGGTTGGACTTACGGCCGGCGTCAAGGGCACTTTCTATCCATCGGCACTCATGAAGATGCCGAACGTACTTTGAGCGCTGAGTTCAAAACCTTAGATGGTGAATCCGTAAAGATTCCCGAATCGACTAGGGGCAAGTGGACGGTGATCTCGTTTATCTCCAATGCTAAAGGCAATGGGTATCTCAATCGTTATTCCGTTCCCGTGGTGGGTCGTCCCTTTGATGATGTTCATCTCTTCGAAGCCGTCCTGGATGATGATGCTGAAGCAGCGCGCAATTTACTAAAAGAGCTGAGGAAACCCAATCCTTTCCCGACTCTGCTAGTACCCGATGGATTGAACAATTCAATCGTGCGCAAGCTCGGTATTCTAATTGAAGACAAAAGACCCAACATTGTGATTCTCCGCTCGGATGGCAGTATCGCAGCGATGCTATCGGGCCTGACGATGAGCGCTCAAAAAGGATATGTGATCCAAAACGTGATCGAGTTGCACGATGAGAAAGTGATCGATAAGGCGCTGGCAAGCGGAGATCTCGATGAAGCCAAGCGTTTAGCGTTCGCCTTCGCACCACTCGAAGCTCCCACCGAGGATTCTAAGAAAAAGAAAAAGCCGAAGAAGATTTCCGTTCCCCACCTTCGAAGTCGAGCGAAAGTTTACCAAGCGATGGGAGATTTAAAGGCTGCTTTTGCTGATATCGAAAAGGCCTATCTGGAGGTCAACAGTCAGGCGGGTTATATCAGTATGAGAACCGAGGAGTTGGAAGAGACCGAAGCGCTCAAGGCTACTATTCTTAATGCCTTGCAGCAGGCAGGGTCGGATAGGTAAGCTGTAGTGGTCATGATGTTACCTGACAGTCATACATCAAAGCTCTGGTGAGCCTGCCCGATTTAAGATGTTCTTAGTTAATCCAACAAGATGACCATAATAAAAATACCAAGAACAATTCTTCTGATGTCAATAATATCAGCACTGGCTTTTATTATTTGGGCTCCATCCGGGGTGACGCTTAACCTCAATAAAAATCCTGCAACTGGAGAAACCACGAAATCCTACACAATTTGGGGATTAGAAATATCAAACGCCGTCTATCAAACAATCTATGGCGTAGTAATGTTTCAATCATCAATTTCGATCTCGTTGTTTCTATATTCCTTTCATAAAAAACCTGTTAATGCAGAAGATGACTGATCAGTCTACTATTGTCCTTGCGTAGCTGCAAAATGGCCCCTATCATTACCCCTTTATTTCTCCATCTATTAATGAAGGTGGCAGATGAAGTCGTGACTAATTCACCTATATTCATCGCCGAACTCCCGCAACGCCTCAAATCAGCCTTCACCCATCTCGCCAATACCCTTAAAAACAAGCACAAAAAAAGCCCATCACTCCTACCGAGCAACAGGCTTCCATCAATATTCATGGTCGGGGTGACTGGATTTGAACCAACGACCTCTACGTCCCGAACGTAGCGCTCTAGCCAGGCTGAGCTACACCCCGAGTTATGGTTGTTTTTTGAGGAAGAATCCTACCTAGTCATTTAGGGGAATTCAAGTTTTTTGAAATTGAATACCGGGGTCACGCTTTTGGGCTTGGATCCTCTATAATTTTTCTAACCCGTTCTTTTACTGAGGTCGATACTGAAGAGTCTTCGAGGATCCAATTCGCGTAATCGAGGTAGTCCTTTTTAAATTGCTTTCTTGCCTCGGGAATTCTTTCGAGAAACTCAAGCGTAGTGTCAAAGCCTGACCTTACTCTAAAAAACCTTGAATTAAATCTACTCAGGTATTTGCTGACATACAACTCACGTACCCATGGGCTGAATTTGCTTTCGTTCGCAATTGATTCCATTACAGAGTCGATGTCGGGTGTATATAAGCCATAACCCGGGCGAGGGGGTGGATCCCAGTGAGGGGGGAAATCGCCTTGTTTATACTGAGACATTTGACTTAATGCCGCGTCAATACTTTTAGATTTCAGGTCTCGCTCTATTTGATATCGAAGATTTTGTTCCGCTTGAAATGAAGGTAGGATGGGAATCCAAATTAAGACGGAGGCTATTGCCATACTCCATATCCCACGGCTTATCTTAACGGCTTGATGGCTATGATGAGTGGGGGAGTCCCACTCGGGCTCCTTTTTCAGGGCTCTTATAAAGCAAATCAAAAATACCGGGGATAAGAGGATTCCCCATCCTTTCAGGGACATGGTGTAGTTGAGAATGACTTGCTCACTTTCAGTCAGGCGGACTCCGCCCATGATGGCCCAAATAGGTGTCGGCATCGAAAAGAGCGCCACTAACATGACGACATCGGAAAACAACATCACCGTGCTGAAGATGTGGAAAGTCGACTTTGCACCGTAGGCGATTTTGATGACTCGAATGATCAGCACCACTCGCCAGAGTGCGACGATGCCTAATAGGTTCATGTTGACTTGAGCCGCACCACCGGCTGACATCCATCTTTCGACCGGAATCGCATAGAGCCAAGCCATGGGGGCCATCAGCCAGAATAAACCGAGGAACGTGCGATAGGATTTCCATGAACAAAAGTTCTCGACTCCTCTTCGGGAGGCGACCCAGGACACCATTAGAAATAAGAGTCCGGAGGTGATCAACGATGCACCAAGGGGGATCAATAGGTGCCAAGGTTCATAAAGAAGTGATTCACCGTCGTATTCGCGTGCAAACCCAGCGGATAAAACGAACACTAATCCCAGCTTCCAGCAGTTAGGACAATGAGCTAATGTTTGAATAGCCTTACGATCGCCGATTAAAAAACGAGCTAAGGTAGAAAGGGATAGTTGGGGTGATGACTCTTCTTGGTGATCGAGGTTGTTTGATGGGTTATCCATATATCACTATCCTCAAGTTGAACTGAGCTGACTTGAGTATCGGAATTTATCCGTTAATTAGCCCGGAGCGTAAGCGACGGGATCCATCGTGTTGAAGTCCCTTATATTCTACTCATAAATGAAAGCAAGGGCATTTAATCCACACCGACAACATTAAGAGATCTTGTAAATATCAACGTATCCCGTCGCTCACGCTCCGGGCTAGTTATCGGGGTGAGCATAGTAGTAGGCTCGACCTTCGAGCCGTGCGAACAAATACGTTTAGATGTTCAAAATTAGCTTAAAAATGAGTAAGCCCAACTCGAAGATAGTAATCTTTGTAATTTAGGCTCATCAAAATGCCGCCCCGGCTCACGGGGTGAGCCGACTACTTTTTGACTACTTTGGCCAATTTCGCATGACTTTTCGGCGGATTTGGTTTCGGCGTTGGCTGGGGGGTGCGCTAAAAACTTCATTCAATACTCGCCGAAATCCGCCTTCTAATTGCTCTACCGTCATCGTATCGGGCTGATAAGTGAGATCGAATAAGGTGTAACTCGACCAATCGCGTTGAGGCAGCAAGCGACCCGTTTTCTTCAATCGGTTGTAGAGCTCCGTACCGGGGAATGGTGTTTGCAATGTCACCTGAACTTCAGCGAGTGAGCTATCGAGAACGAATTGAATGAGTCGATCTATCGAGGCGTCAGTTTCTCCCTCGGCTCCAACGATGAAGCAGCCATTGACGGCGACACCGGCATCTTGAATGGCTTCTACTGCATCCATCATGCGGTTCCATTCGGCTTGTTTGGCTCCCATACCGGGGTAACGGAATACGAGAGATTCCAATCCGATAAGGACTTGCACGCAACCTGATTCCGCTAATCGTTTTAGTACCTCAGGGCGTTCACCTATTCGCCAATCGGCTTCAGTGAAATAACGAACACCCGACTGAGCGAAAGTATCAAAGAATTCATCGACGTTTCGGGCTCCGGCAAAGGTGTTATCGTCGGCCAGTTCAATCAAGGGGCGGGGTGTCAATTGACGGATCTTCGACAGTTCAGAACGGATCACCTCGATTGGCTTTTCACGAAAAGAACTGATCAAGCGACTGGCACCACAAAAATCACAACTGAACGGGCAGCCTCGCTGGGTTTGAAGAGTGTAACGCGGGGGATTCTGACCTAGTAATTCGTACTGTGGAACTGGCCAACGCTGACTTCCTTCAGGTGAAGCACGATAAACGGGTTTGAGATTTGCCTGCTCGATATCAGAGAGTACCTCGCTCCAGACGGACTCCCCCTCACCGATGGCTACACTGTCACAATATTTACTTGCTTCATCGGGGCAGACCGAAACGTGTAATCCACCAATGATCGTGCGAATCCCTCTATCCTGGAGAGCTCGACTGAATTGATAAGCTTCATTAACGGAGGCCGTGAGTGCAGAAATCGCGACGATATCTGGGCGTTCATCGAGGATCGTTTCGACGAGGTCTTCGTCCCATCGTTCTACGCTGTGCCAGCTACGAGTCCATGACTCGGGGGTCATGCCGGCTAAGGTTAATAGCCCAAGGGAAGGTAATTCGGCTAGTGCAGAGGCTCTCTGCCTTAATCCAGGCAAGCTCATCCCCAATTCTAACATATCGAGTTCTCGTACTCGAAATCCAGTGAAGGGGACAAATGTAACGTGAGGCATAAAGATGGGAGGTTCTTAAGACGTTTTCTTCTTCTCGTCTTTAGGAGGAGTGCCTTTCTTTTCGGCTTCTTTCTCCTTCGGAGGATCCTTCTTCGGAGCGGGCGGAGTGTGCCTTTTCCGTTGAGCTTCTTTGGCCTTCTTGATGGTCTCTAAGCGGTTTTTTCTGAGGGCTTTGATGAAAGTTTTCTTGCAGGAGGCCGTATTGAAGCAAATGGTTAATTCGGGAAGACGAATTTGACCTCCCGGTGGTTCATCGCGTTCGACTTCCGTGAGGCATATCGGGCACTTGACTAAAGGAGGGATGTCCTCGATTTCACGGTAATCCGTTGGAACATCATAAAAGAGTGGGCTCACCATCAAAGCGGGTTGAACTTTGGTCGTGACGGCTTTGATCTCAAAAGTTGGCGCCGCAGTGATAACTTTGATTTTGGCTTCTAGGGGAAGTCCTTTCAGTGATTTGGTCTTTTCCAATACTTCTTTACTGAAAGTCCCCAAGTGACTGTAGAGTTCGTAGAAGTTAGATCCTCCTGAAAGTTTCTCGGCCATCCAGGCTTCGATGACGACGCGACCGTTCTCAGTTACGGTGACCTTTTTACAGTCATACCCGAGAAGTTTCTTTTTTTCACCTTCTTTCACTTCGACGATGCGTTTTCCGTCTAAGCGCAAGAAGTTATCCCTGAGGAGCTTGTCCCGCTCTGCTGCCGACTGTTTTTTGGCGTGACGAATTTCATTCATCTCTTGAATGTTTCGGTCTTCTTGAAGTTGATTGAGATCTCCTTCGTGAAGTTTAAACATCTTACGCTTGTCGATGATCTCTTGGATCAGGGGAGGGGAGAGATCCATCCTCAATAGAATTCGATTCGCACCTTCACGGGATAAACTGAGGGGGCGTTCTTTACCCTTCTCGGCTACCACTTCTAAAAGCACGCGTCGGCCCTTGAGATCCATCGTCAACTTTTGTTTGAGACTTTTCCCCTTTTGGAGGTCGGGTAAGCCGGTGACTTCTTGTTCCAATTGAAGAACTTTCAACGTGGGTTTGATCTCTTCTTTCTTTTGAGCCCAAAGGATATTCATGGCTACAAAGCTCAAGGCGAAGGAAGAAATCAGGATCAAGTTGATAGATGAAGTTTGTCTCATAATCATCGTTTTTGGGTCTTTCAGGGCAGTAACTGCGGAGTCTATATTTTAGACAGTTTAGACACCGTTCTCTTCAAGCTGAATCTGAATACAGTACGTCCGGGGAAGGGATTCGTTCCCTTCGCTTATAAAACACTATGTTTACTTATCAGACGGAGGAAAGGCACGGTTTATTTCAATTCTTTTTGGTCGCCGCCAAATAAACCGCATTTAAGTGTTCAATTTCCCATTTTCGGGCGATTTCTAACTGCGGAAATTGACGTTCTTTCTCTCGGAACTCAGGTGAGTGCCGAATCCATCGGCCTCCTTCACGGTAGGTGGGAAACACTTCGTGGAGGAGTTCATGATAGACGACGTATCTCACGTAAAGCTCGGGGACATCGAGCCGGTCTAAAAGTCGATTGATAAAGATCCAATTCGTTTCACCTTTAGGGGTCTCTAACCACTTCCCCATCACCCGTTTTTGAATTTTAGATGTCCACCCGATGGTCGGAGGATCTTTCATTTCGGGAAAGTGAATGGAGAGTAGCTCATCTCGAAGCATCTCCAGGTGATAGTAAGCGCCTTCTGGATCTTGTGGTGGTCGACTTTTCGTTCTTAGTCGTGGAGATCTGGGGCAATTAGCTACGAAGTCGAGCAAGGCTTTTTTAGCCGCCCGGGAATCGTTGGTATTCTTCGGTAGAAAAAGGAAACTCACTAAGAGAGCGAGAATTTCGGGGGGTGCCTCTTTGAAGATCTTTTGAACGCGAAGAGATACTCTTCCACTCTTGTAAGACTTGGAAGCTAAGGTCGACGAATTGTTCGTAAAGCGAATTTGAAATTGGCTGCTTTCTTCAGGATGAAAGCGTTTCATTTCAAGTTTTAAGATATCTATAGCAGGTAGGGGAGTTCCTTTCTTTTGAGAGGAACTTTTTAAATAATTATTCGAATGAACTTCTGAACGAAGTTTGAGTGAGGACGAAGTACGTTTCGTTTTTTTCATCGAGAGTGAGATGAAGGACGGTCGCTTGACGAAGAGAGATGAGGAACTGCCGTTTTGATTCAGAGAGGTAAGGTAGGGTTGATGATAGCCTGAAAATGAGGGTAAATCAACGTAGCCAATCTCGCCAGAGATTGGGGGAAAGACACTCTAAAGCGCTATCGGCCCAAATTCTGGCGAATTTGGCTACATTTTATAGGCATAACCCCTTATAGGGAGTGAGTGAGCGAAGCGAACTTTCACGCTGGAGCCGCCAATAGCGGCGACCATCATGACGGGGGAGTGAGTGAGCGAAGCGAACTTTCACGCTGGAGCCGCCAATCGCGGCGACCATTATTTCAGTGGGACGCAGTCGCCACGTCCTGACTGATCTTCTGCAGGAGAGTGGTATCGCAATCGTCGTAACCCTGGAAGAGTTCTTCGATTCTTAAGATGACTTTCCCTAAGCCTTCTTGAGTTCGCGATTCAAACCTGAGAGTTAAGCAAGGAGTGGTATTTGAGCAACGGATCAAGGCCCAGCCATCTTCGTATTGGATACGGGCTCCGTCGATATCGATGACTTCGTGACCCGCTTCTTTGGTGGTTTTAAGAATAGCGTCGACGACTCCAAATTTCTTGTCGTCGGGGCAGGGCACTTTGATTTCGTGGGTGGTGAAAGTCTTAGGCAT
Source organism: Planctomycetota bacterium (assembly GCA_028280485.1). Lineage (GTDB taxonomy): Bacteria > Planctomycetota > UBA8108 > UBA8108 > JACQVS01 > JANQLS01. The sequence continues at coordinate 11,579 of JANQLS010000011.1, read as the reverse complement.
TTCTGCGAAGATCTCGTGAACTTCTCGGCCTTGGTTCTTTCGAATTTGAAGAGTGAGTAAAGCAGCGAAGAAGGCATCATCAAATCCATAGTAATCTTTGTAGATCATGATGTGCCCGCTGAGTTCACCGGCGACCAAGGCGTCTTCTTCTCTCATTTTCTTTTTGATCAGAGAGTGACCGGTTTGCCACATGATGGGCACTCCGCCCGCTTTCTTAATTTCATCATCTAAGATTTCACTACACTTCACATCGTAGATAATTTTTCCGCCCGGATTGGAAGCTAAGTAGTGTTTGGCGAAGACTAAAACTAATCGGTCGGAGCTGATTTGCTCACCTTCACTCGTGATGATACCTACACGATCCGAGTCTCCATCGAATCCGAGTCCGAGATCAGCACCAGTTTCTTTAACCTTTTTAATGAGATCTTGAACGTTGGCGGGGTCTTCGGGATCGGGGAGGTGATTGGGGAAAGTTCCGTCGGGCTCACAGTAGAGTTCTTCGACTTCACAACCTAAGGCGCGAAGGATTTCAGGGATGATGAAACCTGCAGTTCCGTTTCCGGCGTCGACGACGACTTTAGCGTCGAGATCCGAATCAAATCGTTCTTTTAATTGAGCGGCGTAAGCCGGTAGGATTTCTTCATTTCGAATGGAGCCTTCACCGCTGACAAAGTCTTCGGCTTTGATGCGTTCGTAGAGACCGGTGATTTGGTCTCCGAAGAGGGGCCACTTACCTTCACAAATTTTCAATCCGTTGTAAGTCACGGGATTGTGACTCCCGGTGATCATCACCCCTCCGTCCGTATCAAAATGGAAGATTCCAAAATAAAGAACGGGGGTTGCCACTTGGCCGACGTTGATGACTTCTAAGCCACACGATGCGAGGCCTTTTCCCAAGGCCTCGGCGAATTCGGGACCTGTCTCTCGGATGTCATGTCCGATGACCACTTTCTTGCCGCCGTTTTCAACGAGGCGAGATCCAAATGATTTCCCGACAGCTTCGACAACTTCAGAGTTGAGATCATCCCCAATTAATCCCCGGATGTCATATTGGCGGAAGATGTGTTTGTTGATTGCGAGGTCCGACATGGCTCTTCCTCAAATGAAAAGGTCTAGTGCTAATAAAGTACAACTCCATTTAGAGTTGTTTTGAGTCAATTTAGATACACTCCGGAGGAGTGATAACTTGTTCTTCGTCTTGTTTTCGGAAGATGTTTAGAGGCATTTAGGGGCGTGGTGAAAAGTTTTATCACGGGTACAGGAGGTGGATATCACCTCGAGCCGCAATATAACAGGATCTATCCCAAGAGGAAGAGAAAGAGTGGATGGAAGAACTCCTCCCCGATTGAAAGGCCCGATTGAAATGCCTGGATTGTTTTCGTGAAGTTTTGCGAGAAATGCCTTTTTTCTCATTGTTACTGGAGGCCCGCAGTGTAAATGATTATCGGAATCTTGCAAGGGGGCATCGAGGGGGAATGGTGAAGATTCTGTGGGAAATTTTTCCTGCTTAAAGCTTAGAAAACGGGTGAAGCCCTCCAAGCCCGAAGCTTGATCGAGGAATCCAGTGTCATTGTGTCGAGTTCCTCGCTCCGTAATATTGCTCGCTTCGCTCCCACAGTGCAATTTGGTCGCTTCACTCCCTGCAAGCAAACCTTCGGCTGACGCACTTCCTCCGTTTCGGCCTTGAAGAGACTTAGGGCTCTGTTTTAAATTTAGCGGGATTTCATTGGGGTGTTTATACTTTAGGCCTGAGGCAAAAAACCTCACTCATAGGATTTCTGAATGAATATTGCGGTCGCACTTTTCGGTTTTTTACTTCTCTTAGGTATTGTCAGTTATTTTTCTAAAAACCGAAAAGCTATCGCTTGGAAGCAAGTGGGATTGGGAATCGGGTTGCAGGTTATCTTGGCTGTGCTCATTTTGCAGGTGCCGGGGATTAAAAATGGCTTCCAAAAGATTTCCGATGGAGTTGAGTGGTTTTTATCCTTTGGTGATCATGGAGCCAGGTTTCTGTTTGGACCCTTGATGGATACATCTCTTCCTGTGACCGTGGAGGGTGAGGCAGGGGTGGTGGAAGGAGTGGCTTCTTTAGGTGCCATCGTTATTTTAAAAATTCTTCCTACGATGATCTTTGTCAGTTCCGCGATGAGTGTTCTCTACCATTTGGGAATACTTCAACGTGTCGTATGGCTTTTCGCATTCGTTGTACGATTTGTATTAAAAGTGAGTGGAGCCGAAGCCCTCGCTTGTACAGCCAATGTGTTTTTAGGTTTGACTGAGGCTCCCTTATTAATTCGACCTTACCTGAATGGGATGACCCGGTCTGAAATGATGGCCGTGATGGTGGGGGGCTTCGCGACGATCTCAGGGAGTATGATGGCTATCTACAGTCAGCTCTTTAACGTCGAGCTCTCCCATTTATTGGCAGCGAGCATTCTCAATGCTCCTGCTGCTTTATATCTGACGAAGATCTACCTTCCCGAAACTGAAATTCCCAAGACCTTAGGTGGAGCTACATTCAATGTCGAAAAAGAAAATGTGAATGTGATCGATGCCGCTTCGAGTGGTGCTTCTTTGGGCTTAAAGTTAGCGCTCAATGTGGGAGCTATGCTCTTGGCGTTCTCAGCGGGAATTCATCTCATCGATTCCTTGATGGGTGAGGTCAGTGGAATATTTCTGGCAGAAAAAGATGTTCTTTCGTTGGGTAAGGTTTTGGGCTGGATTTTCATGCCTCTGGCTTGGCTTCTCGGAGTTCCCGCCGCGGATTGTCCTGAGGTGGGATCGCTGCTCGGTACGAAAGTCGTTTTAAATGAGTACTTCGCTTATCAGGCTCTAACGGAAGTTAAGGCTTCTATCTCCAATTCTTCGTATACCATCGCCACTTTCGCTCTTTGCGGATTTGCTAATTTAGGCACTATGGCGATCTTGATGGGGGGCTTAGGGGGATTGGTACCAGATCGTCGTAAGGAGATCGCCCAGCAGGCTTTTCGCGCTATGCTCTTAGGGGGTTTGGCGAACTGCCTGACGGCCACCATCGCGGGGATTGTTTTGAGTTTGCCGTTTTAAACTCGATAAAATTTGATCAACCGCGAAGGAAAATCTCGAATGATGGGGTATCGGAGGTAAAATTAGAGGATTGGATTCTGGTGGGTAAGAACATGACTCCCATATCTTGATAAAACATCTGTTGTTCCAATCTGACAACAGGTAAAAACCACAAAAAATTTGAACGAGGATAGATCGAAATGATCCATCTAACTGAACTCCCTTCAGGAATAAGTTCGTTAAAGAACTTGAATAAGCTTTGTCTCATCGTTTGTCTTGCCGTGCTCTCAGTTGTTACTGTGGTTACTCCCGCTGTTTCCGCGGGTGCTCCCGTACCGGCAAAAGAGAAAAGCCTCAGTACCTTGAAGCGAGAGATCCAAAAAGCAGTCAGGGCTAAGAAAGACGCCTCTGTTTTGAGCATCGCTCGTAAAATTGCGGCTCGCGGTGGGGACGATGCCGCGAAGATTTTGTTCGATGTTGGAATGAAAGCCGTCTCCCCCAAGCAGTTCAAAGGAATTGCTAAGATCTTAGCGACGATGCTTAAAGATGAGGAAGTCAGGAAGTATCTCGCCAAGAAGAGTAATGGTTCAAAAACAGCCGAGATTATTTATATCGCAGATATTGCCGCTGAAGCTAAATCAGAGCACGCGATCGCCCTGCTTGCGAATATGACCGACACCAAAGATCCTCGCGTCCTTCGAACTGTGATTCCCGCCTTGAGAAAGCTTCGCAAGAAAGAATGTATCCCTCCACTTTTATCCCTTTTGGAACGATTCATTAAAAGTAGGGAGCACACTTTGATCACTCACGAAATTCGGGCAGCCCTTTGGGATTTAACCGGTCAAGATTTTGATGTGATGGGAGATTGGACGAAGTGGTGGGAGACGGTTAAGGACAACTTTAATCCTGATCAAAAGAATGAGGGCAAGACCTACGTTTCCCGTTCAAAAGATGCCCCCGAGTTTGCCGGTAAAAAGATCCTCTCTAAGAATGCTCTCTTTGTGATCGATTCTTCGGGAACGATGCGCTACGTGATGAAAGATGATATTCCTGGATTGGGAGTTGGAGATGGTACGGATTCAGGAAACGTCCAGGGTGGGGGTAAGATGACACCTGAAGATGAGCGATTGGCTCGTTGGTGGACGCGTTTGGAGATGGCGAAGAGGGAACTCCTAAAAGCTCTCAAGAAGTTTGGAGCAGGAACTCGATTCAATGTTGTCGAATTTAATAAGATCGTAAAGAGCCTCGAAAAGAAATTGGTTCGAGCCACACCCAAAGCTAAAAAGAAAGCTGTCGGGTGGGTGAAACGAATGAAGTTTGTCACCATTCCCGGTACGAACACTCAAAAGGCCTTGACGACAGCTATCTCCACCCCGGGAGTCGCTGAGATCTTTTTCCTCTCGGATGGACTTCCTTCAGCAGATGGAAAGAAAAATGATGATCCCATGCCGATACTCGATCACGTAGAATCGATGAATCGTTTCCGGAAAGTCAAGATTCATACCTTCGGTTACGATCCTGTACCCTTTTCACAACGAGGTCAAGTGAGTGCTGAAGATGTGCAAAATGAGTTAGCTAAAGCAAACGCATTTCTAAAACTCTTAGCGGAGCGAACGGGAGGAACATTCCACTTGTTAACTGTGGATCCAAAGCTCGCTCCTCCTGCTGACTTTAAATCGCGATGCTTTTAGATCGCGATGCTTCCAAATTGAGATGATATAAAAAAAGCCCTCGTCACTGACGAGGGCTTTTTTTGTAAACTCCATTCTGGAACTGATGGAGTCTCCTTCAGTCTTGGAAGGACGAATTTTAAAACCAAAGCTCAACGCGTAAAGTCATGTATGTCAAATTTCTTGATGCTAAGCTTTGCTTTGAGCCTTGGTAAATTTTAGCGATCTTTCTTTTTGTTAATCTTCCCTCGTTTAAGCAGAGGTTGGAGGGTGATCTCTCCACGATTGAGCTTTAACAATTTAGAGATTGCTCCTTCGCGACTCTGTTCCCCCAAGCCTTCGTGAGTGAACTTGGGCTCCTTATTATTACCGGTGGGTACGAGTCTGAAAGCGTGGTCGTTAGGAAGGAAGAAACCCACTCGGCGGTGCTTGGTATCTTCGACCCAATTAATTTCATCATTGAGTTTGGCTTGGCGATAGAGAAATCCAACGTGTTGTTTTTCTTGCCCTTTTACTGTTAAGAAAATTGTGAACGCTTCTCGGAAAGTAGCATCAAACTGTTCGGGGCTTGTCCAAGCTAAGGGAAGGGGTGATTTTTTGGGGGCTTGGCAACTGGTAAGAGTTCCTGCGAAGACAAAAACCAGTCCGGTCAATAGCATAGAGAGCTTCTTCATGGTACAGCTCATCCTTCGTTATTAAGGGGTTAATGTTTTACATTATTGATTGTTAATGATCTTCCTCTTAACCCATCGAGTTTAGGTGCAGGAGTAAGGATCAAAGAAGTTTACGACGTTCTTCGCTGTCCATCGAATCGAAGGTGCATTATCACTCCAGAATGGTTGGCCGATAATTCAAACTAGTCTTTTTATGACGGTAACTTCCTCTAATGTTAATTATTTTGAAGTTTGATTAGTGATCTGTTCGTCAGGAATTTTAAGACCGAAAATTCCGTAGCAAAGAAATCACAGCTCTCTTTCCGATAGAAAAGGATGGTTCCAGTTTTTTTTATGGGTGTTACCGATGGAACGCTCATTTTGCCTTCTTCCTTTTACAATGAGAGCGTCTTCCCAATGGGGATGAGTAAACTTATCAATCTAATTTACCAGCGTTGGTATATACCTGTTTTTGCAATTGCCTTAGGTTTGGTGGCTCACTTAGGTTTTGAAGCCTACCTGGGGCCAGCTCGTGAAGTCGCCGTTGCTGAAGTGGAGGTACGCTTGGGGGCGCTCACCGAATTTCCGCGAGTACAATCGCTGATCGAGGGCATGACTCAACCGGATGAGGAAGATCGAAAAGCTTTAGCGGAGTTAAGTGCTGAATTTATTGAAGGACAACGAAAAGTTAGGGTGCCCCTGGATCCCTCGAGTAACCAAGTCGACCTTCAAGATGCTCTCAGAGATTTTGCTTCAGATTTTTCTACCCTAGATAAAAAAATCCACTTCGAAGAGTTGAGTCAAAACAGTGAGATTCAAATTATCGATTCGGATCAAGTTCAAGTTAAAGTTGAAGCCTCGAATCCCAAATTTTCCCGCCTTCAAGCCTGGTTGTTAGCTGAAGCTTTCGCTTGGAAGTTTGAGAATGAAATCCTGCAAGTTTCAAAAGACGTTCTGGCTTCACTTAAAAAGCGGGAGCAAGAATTAGAGGCCGAATGGAAGGAGGCGATTCAAAAACGCCTTGAATTTTCCCGGGGAATTGGGGTTGTCGACCTCGATCGTCAAGAGCAATTGGTTCAGCGGATGATCTTAGAGATCGATGAGGAAATCAGTCGCATCGAAATTGAGCGTTTAGAACTTGCACGTTGGATTAATGATCTCCATGTCGCTCAAGCGAGTGCGGAGGAAGAAAAAGAAGCTCGAACGATGCTCAAGGAGCAAACAATCGAAGAGCTTCGAGATGATCTCCTTCAAGCGCGGTTAGAGTATCAGGTCAACTCCCTAACCAAATCGACTCGTCATCCTCAGATGGCAAGACTGCAGCGCAAGATTTTAGATTTGGAATCTCAGTTGGAGACTCAAGGCGAAGGTTTAGATGAGGAAAGTAGTGCCGAGCCTGAACAAACGAAGGATGCCAAGGATGATGCTCTCATCAACAAGTACCGCATGCTCTCTCTTCGTTTAGATACTCTCCAAAAGAAAAGAGAAGGTCACGCCCGCGAGTATCAACACATCAACGAAGTACGTCCCGATCTTTCCAAAGTACAAACTCGTGTCGAGTTAGCCAGCCAAAGACTCGAACCCGTCAGAAAGAGCATCGCTAATGTTGAATGGTTCCAATCTCATTCGGGTGAATTGATTCACATCACGCCTCCAGAAGAAAGTCAGCCTGTGACCCAGGCGGGTAGAGGAGTCTATTGGAGGACGGTGTGGGGAATCGCTGGAGGGTGCTTGGGGATCCTCATTCTTCTCTTTATGGGACTTTTAGACACAACATTAAGGTCCGAAAAATCTGTCGCCGGATTACTGGGCCTTCCGATACTCGCCAAAATTCCAGCTATGTCCAAAGCCGTACGGTATGACCCTGAAGCGACTGATAAAAAAGGAAAGCGTCTGTCGAAGCGTGGAGTTCGCGAAGGATTTAACACCATGGCGACGGTAATGAGAACCGTAGGGCGTGAACTCGGTTTAAAGACGTTCTCTATTGCCAGTGCTCGTTCCGGGGAAGGAAAGACGACTTCGGTCATTCACCTCGCCGTTGCTCTCGCTAAGAAGGGCATGCGCGTAGCGGTCGTCGATGCGAATACAAAAAATCCCTGCCTTCATCATCTCTTGGGCTTAGACAACGGAGCGGGTCTCGCTGATTTGGTGGAGTCTGGCTGTGTCGTCAGTGAAGTGGATCGTGGTGGCAAGGTTATGGAAGAGGTCGTGGAGATCAGCTCTGAGCATCCCGATGTGCTCTTGCCTTACCTCCAAACCGCATTCTATGAAAACCTTTATGTTTTGCCCGTGGGTCAAGTGAATGAAAACACTGAGGCGGCGCTGAGCGGGCAGGTCATGCGTTCAATTTTAGACTCGTTAGCTCTATCGATGGATGTCGTCTTGATCGATACTCCGCCGGTCGACCAAGAGGGTGAAGCGTTGGAACTCGTGGGACTTTCTGACTGTTGTCTCATGGTGATTCGCAGTGGAATGTGTAAGCAACACGAAGCCCTCAGAGCTAAGCACCTCTTTGAAAATGTTCAAACGAGTGTTTTAGGTGTCGTTCTCAATTGTTACCGAGGGGAAATCGAGTTTGCCTCAACTCCAGCTCAAAAAAGCGAGCCTGTCGTCGAAGTGAGTTGATTCAAGTAGAAACAATTCTTCATTAACTAAGTTTCAGTATTAATCCAAGTGGGATAACGGAGAAGTTATGAGTTCAGAAAGCAGAAATCGAAGACTCAGCTGGGTGAGCATGGATGATGTTAAAAAGACCTTTCATCGCGAGCCTTACCCTCAGCGAGGGCACCGGGGAGATCTCGGGCCTCTCCTACGATCGATCTCACGAGTAGGAATGATCAACCCCATCGTAGCTCGAGTAAAATTAGGAAAACTCGAAGTCATCTGTGGGTACCGTCGATGGTTGGCCGCCCAAGCGGCCCATCTCGATGAAATTCCAGTGATGATTTGTAAGCTCAACGATGAAGAAGCTGAAATGATCTTTAATGAAGAGGCTCAACAAGTTGAAGCTCTCATCGAAAAGCCTTCAGAAGAACAAGAAGCTTCAGCCATCGACATGAGTGTTCGAGGATCAGTGGATCAGCCGATGGCGGTTGCCGATCACAACTCGCGAGTGCTTTCACAAAATGAAATTGACGATTTGATCGAGGCCTTCAATGAAGGACCTGCGGAAGAAGAGATGCTCGTTAAGGTTGAAGAAGCGCGTGCTCAACTCGGTGAGCTCTACCGCAAAGTTCAGTTCGATCGAAAAATCTGCCCTGATAAGGTAGAGAGTCTGTCTGAGATGCTCCAAGCGCTCGCCCCGGTCGAAAATGGATTCGACATTCGAGCGGTGGGTTATGCGGATGAAGAAAGAGGCGATGTCGTCGATCGGCTAGCTTCTCATTCTATTCGGGTTGCGCTCTTAGCTCAGCATTTTGCTGGGGCTTGCTCTTGGTCGGATGACGGTATTCGCCACTTAGGAATGGCGGGTTTGGTTCACGACATCGGAATGCTTTCTATTCCCTCTCATTGGTACGACAACGCTTATCCCTTGACTCAAAGTCGAAGGAAAGGCATGCAAGCTCATACTCAAATCGGTATGGAGATCTTGCAGCGTTCTTCACAGAGATTCGATGAGCTATCCGTTATCGCTCGAGACCATCACGAACGTTGGGATGGAAGTGGATATCCCATCGGAAAAGAAGGAAGGTCCGTTGCTCTCGCTTCTCGCTTGATCGGATTGCTGGATTCTTACTGCGCCTTGATTTCTAAGCGACCTCATCGATCCGCGTTTTGGATGGGTGAAGCCATTAGGATCCTGACGGATGGTTCGAAGTTAGGAATTTATGAACCGTCATTGGTGAAGCAGTTCACCGGAATTCTAACCGCTTGCCCGATTGGTTTTATGGGGAAATTAGCGGACGGTCGTCGAGGGGTCGTCAGAAGCGTCGACCTCAAGAAGGAAGAAGGCCACTGCTTTGAAATTTTTAAAAGTGAAAATGATTGGACCCTGAGCGGAGACTCCATATGGCTGAAAGAAGCGGATCTTTTGAGTCAAGCCGTTGAATTGAGCTTTGATAGTCCTGTTCGAATTGAATCTACAAGTCCTAAAGTTGAGCAAGACATCGATGAAGCGGAAACCCCAGTTGAATCCAATCGTGCTTTTGAAGAGATTGAAAGTGCGGATGTCATCCTCATTAACTGATTTGTTATAGCTCTTCCACTGAATCGTTGTCTTCATTCGGTGGAGTACGTTCAAAAAACATCCGCCTACGAGTTGCAAAGACTCGTGGGCGGATTTTTTTTTAAGAAGACTAAATGAACCTTAACAAAATGAGGTCAGCTTGACCTTCATTGATTCGTTGTGCCTTATCTTGAAGCAGCGACTGTTCGAATGGGGGAGAAATTGAGTTTTTTAATGAGACAGCATCGGGGGAAACCCGATTTCAATTGGATTTGAAAAACAAATTGTACTTTTTGTCGTAAGAGTTAAAATGTCTTGTGTTTAAGGGACTTGCGTATGCCCCTCCTTTACATTTTTATTAATTAAACAACATTCAAGTCGTGTTTAAACCGCGCAAAGTTAGTTTTGCTGCGTCGATTTATCGCCTTGAAAGAGGAGCTATGTAAAGGTTGAGGTTGTTTGGACAGTGAGAGTCAAACGCTGTTGTTGAAATTCAAATGCTGTTGAAAATCAACTGCTATTGAAAAACAACACTGATATAGAGTTCCGAGGGGGAATACTCGCTTACAACTTCCGGGTATGGTTACAAAGTTGTGACGGGTCGATGAAGCGGAGAAGAGTAAGTTGACTGCCCATTGAGTTCAACTTCCGCATCTAGGGTGAATGATTCCCTTCTTTTATTCGATGAGAGATCACGAAAGTGATTCCGGGTTGTGAATCCGGATATTAGGGAACTAGGAGTGGTCTACTTGAATTCGGCGTTTTTTGATAGGCGCTAAATATCGAGTGTGCTTTTGATCGCTCTGTCATCCAAGTTTCCTCTTAATAGATTTAAGTGCAATTCCGTAGCTGAATTGATGCTTTATTGAATTTACGGGTAGGTCGAGAGGAGAGATCTACTCACATCGTTCATTGGGGCAACGAAGAGAGAGTGGGTAAAGAAAGAAGTTCCGGGAAGAGATATGTTTTCAAAGATTCCTCAAAAATACATCGATCACCTGACTCTTCGAGATCTCGAAGATCTGATCGAATTGAAGAAACGAAATGGTGAGATATCAGAGCTTCTTCGTGAGCGTGAGCGCTTGCGATTAGAGCTCAAACGAATCGAAGACACCATCGAACAACTTGAACGTTCGCAAATCAAATCGATGGATGAACGTCGCCAAGAAGAGGGGACGGGGGAAGAAAATCATTCATCTCCAGATTTCCTCAAGGGGCGTCGTAAGAAAAATCTGAAAGATTATATCGCTCAAGTTTTAATGGAGGCCAACGAGCCTCTTTCACCCGCCGATATTCAAAAGCGATTGCCGGAGGTGGGCTACAATTCAAGCTCCACTAACCCTCGTTCCTTTTATAACACAGTGTTTCAAGCGCTTCAGCGTTACGAGATCTTTCAAAAAGATCACAAGAAGTATCGCTTAGCCGATGAAGCCATCCAAGGGGACCAACCCGTCGTGGAAATTCTTCCCAAGAAGAAAACACGGCTCAAAGATTTCATTATTCAGGTCTTAAGCGAAGCTAATTCGCCTTTAAAGGTTTCAGAGATCGCTAGTCGCGTAGTTATCTTCGGCTATCAAACCGACCTCGAAATGGATGAACTCACCCAACGCGTCGCCGCCACCCTCAAGAAGTACCTCAACAAAGACTTCGATTGGGACAGTCAGCGGTATCGCCTCGCTTCGAGGAACTAGTCTGATGGTCGCTGCGCCGTAATAATGGTCGCGGCTATCGGCCGCTCCATCGTGCAAGTTCGCTACGCTCACGCACTTCCTAAAGTCATAATGGTCGCGGCGCAGTAATAATGGTCGCGGCTATCGGCCGCTCCATCGTGCAAGTTCGCTACGCTCACGCACTTCCTAAAGTCATAATGGTCGCGGTGCAGTTATAATAGTCGCGGCACAGTAATAATGGTCGCGGCTATCGGCCGCTCCTTGCTGCTCCGAGGTAGTCCGCACGCGGAGAGGCTGTGAATTTTTTAAAATCCTCGCCTCTTCCCCGTAATTTTTCAATCCTAAACTATTAGCTCTTTTTTCCTGTGGTCATAAA
>JANQLS010000001.1 GCA_028280485.1 Planctomycetota bacterium | reverse complement strand
TAGGCTAAAAGCCTATGTTTTGTGGAGTGACGCAGTTCGTAGAACTGCTTGGAGCGTTTGAATAAAGGTCGGAACGACCTTTATTCAACAGAAACTAATAAAGGTAATTTCCTCTCAGGGAGAAAATCAAGATCTTCCCTTGCTGGTGTCAAGAATTCTGGCCACTCAAATCGAGCAATCTTCTTCAGAGGAATCTTTGGAATCCGAACGACTCAACAAATGAATCGCCGTGTCGACGAGGTCCTTTTGAGCTAAGTCGATTTCTTCTTCGGTTGTGAATCGACCGAGTCCCAGTCGAATCGAACCCTGGGCTCGTGATCTTGCTTCTTCAACGGTGATGGCGGACTGGAATTTTCCGAGGCCCTGAACCACGTAGGAACCATCGCCCGAGGAAGGGTTGGAGCAGGCCGATCCTGCAGAACAAGAAACCGTGGTTAAACCCGCCAACCACTTCGCTGCCGAGACCCCGGGAAGGGAAACATTGATGTTGTTGGGGAGCCGATTTTCACGAGATCCATTCAGAACCAAACCCGGAAGTTTTTCCTCTAAATGAGCGAGTAATCGATCTCTGAGTGCTGAGATTCTTACCCCATCAGCTTGGCATTCTGTTGTTAGCAATTCGCAAGCTTTACCTAATCCCACAATCCCTGGGACGTTGAGAGTTCCCGATCTTAAACCACGCTCTTGCCCTCCGCCTTCGATTTGGGCTTCCAGGCGGACTCGAGGCTGTTTCCTCCGCGCAAACAGCGCCCCTATACCCTTTGGTCCATAGGATTTATGACTTGAAATCGAGACCAAATCAGCCCCGATGGTCGCGAGCCGGCAGTCGAGGTAGGGAAGCGCTTGAGCTGCATCACAGTGGAAAAGAATTCCCCGCTCCCGACAGATTTTTGCCACCTCCGGGAGAGGCTGAACGGTGCCGATCTCATTGTTGGCATACTGAAGGCTGATCAACTTGGTCGAGGAGGTGATGGCGTCAAGAACTTGCTCTGGCTTTAAAACGCCGTCGAGCCCCAGGGGAACGTACGTGACTTGGCCCCCGGTTCGCTCGAAATGCTGAGCGACATCGAGCACTGCCTTGTGTTCAATTTCAGTGGTGATCAGATGGCCACTTCGGTTTTCCTCTGCGGTCAAAACTCCTTTGAGAGCGAGGTTGATCGACTCCGTTGCTCCCGATGTAAAAATGATTTCTCGAGGATCTGCCCCCAGAAGAGTCGCCACTTGCCCCCGAGCCGTTTCGACCAGCTGGTTTGCAGCTTGACCGTGAGCGTGTTGCGAACTGGCCGGATTTCCAAAAACCTCCTTGTAGCAAGGCATCATCGCTTCGAGAACCCGCGGATCCACGGGAGTCGTCGCGTGATAGTCGAGGTAGATGGATTGGGGATTATGATTGGTCATTCGTAGCCAATACTCTCTGAGGCTGTGAATCTTTAAGAATTCCTACTTAACTAGCCCGAAGCACTAGCGAGGGGCAGGAATGAAAGCCTTGGCCCCTCGCTAGCGCTTCGGGCTAGTTAATGATTACGAAGTAGGACAATCCGACTTCGCTTCCCCATCCTGACACGGTGGGTTGAAAACCTTCGGATCGATCTTCGAACACGGCGCCTTATTCGACTTCCCTCTCCAACCCCAAAGGGGTGGAACCATAATGATGAGCGCCAAACTGATCGATGCCCATGTCAAAGGACTAAAAGCCATTACCCGTTTAGAAAGCCAAGGACCGAGGGCTCCCGGCGAACTGAAGACGATTAGGCAAAAGGCGAATCCCCATAGGATGAAAAGTGGTTTTCGCCGCGCCCCTTTCGAGGTTCGAGCGATCGCAAAAGCTAAAACTGCCGCCGGAAACAGCACCACGAAGTGGGCTTTTCGAGCCAAGGGAGAAAGCACCGGCATCAGTAAGCATGCGATGGCAATCTCGGGCCCCGTCCAAAGAGTGGGATGCCCTTTTCGCCAAAAGATTACAAGTAAACTCAATAATAGTACCGCTCCCGTGATGCGATACACCCATTCGACACTACTCACTGAAAGATGAGCGACGTTCACTGTAAAGACATCGTCGTCGTGAGCGGTGGCATCCGTGTCTCGAAGTAGGTGAAACCAAAAAGATCTCAGAGACTGTCCTGCAACGTAGGTTCCCCTCGCCATCTCCGGCTGAGCTTCCTCCCCTCCTTGGATCCCGGCCGACGGGGATAGCATCGTGTCCGACCACTTCCCGTAACAGGTAGCCATCGATTTTGGCCCGAGAATCGTTCCGGGGATCAAAACTCCCCAAACGATCAAGCCCAACAAGAAGAAGCCCGCCAGCTTGAATCTCTTTTTATAGAGGAGCCACGGCGCAATTAAGATGGGAAACACCTTGATCGCGGCCGCCAATGAAAAGAAGGCTCCGCTGAGGAGCATTTTTTCTCTTTTGAAAAATAGAAATCCCCCCATCAAAAACGCCAAGACCAGTGTATTAGCGTTACCATTGGCAAAATCACTCTGAAAGAGGCGGAACATCAGGAGAAGCCCGAGGGTTTTGTCGATGCCCTTGACGGGCATCCCCAGAATTTCATCGAGTGAGCGGAAAACCCATAAAAAGAGGAAAAGCTGAAGCGCAATCCAGATCAGGAGGCCAACTTGATACGGCAGCAGGCCGAGGGGCACGATCAGCGTAGCGAGGGAGGGTGGATACTGATAGGGCTTGGGTAATTCGAGATTGTAAGCTCGGGGTAAATCCGATTCGAGAACCGAGACCGCAGCCTGATGATACGCCAAGAAGTCGTTCTGCTTATCCGGATTCAGGAGCCCTCCACTCCGTTGTGCTTTGTGGAAAAGCAATCCGCAAACCACCACTAAAACCAACACATAAATGACGTGCTGGCGTTGAGATATCTTCTGGATCAAGCCTGAAGTCGAACGGGTGGAGGGGGCGGCGTGTGAGTTCATAGGCGGTGATATTAGCGTTCTCGCTCAAAGAAATCTATGAATAGAGCTGGGAGTCTCAAAAGACTTCATTGATGGAAAGATCGATTATTTCTATAAATCATTCTCCTAATAGTTTTTGTTGAGGAGAAATGGATTAAACTGTTCCTCGGGCTCAGTTGACCATCATTAGAGAAGTTCAGGAGGTAAGTCCGTTGGCAGATTCAAGATATCAAAAGCTCGCTAAAGTGCTGGTCGAACACTCAACTCGTGTTCAAGCTGGTGAAGTCGTTCTCATCGAAGCCTTCGATATGAGCGAAGAATTTCTGGTGGAACTCATCCGAGAAATTTCCGCTAAGGGTGGGCATCCCCTGTGTATGACGAAGCACAACCGAGTTCTGCGCGAGCTTTACCGAAATGCGACTGAAGAGCAGATGGAATTACTGGCGAAAGTCGAGCGCTTGCAGATGGAAAATGTTCAAGCCTATATCGGCATGCGAGGATCCGCAAACGTCACTGAACTTTCGGATGTTCCTCAAGAACGTCTTTCCCTATTCCAAAAATCGATTTGGAAAAAGGTTCACTCTGAGGTGCGTGTTCCAAAAACCAAATGGGTCGTCTTGCGTTGGCCCACTCCCTCCTTCGCTCAGCAAGCCAAGATGTCGACCGAGGCCTTCGAAGATTTTTATTTCGACGTTTGTACACTCAACTACGGGGCGATGGCCGAAGCCATGGCTCCCTTACAAGAGTTGATGGATAAAACCAAAGACGTCCATATCAAAGGACCAGGAACCGATCTACGATTTTCGATCGAGGGGATTCCCGTCATCGGTTGTGCGGGAGAAAACAACATCCCTGATGGTGAAATGTTCACTTCACCCATCAAGGATTCGGTTGAAGGGACTCTGTCGGTTAATACCCAAAGCCTTTACCATGGCGTCGTCTACGAAAACATCGTTCTCGACTTTAAGGCCGGTCGCATCGAAGAGGTAAAAGCTAATCGACAAGACCGCATCGAGGAACTTTTGGATTCCGATGAAGGAGCGCGCTATATCGGTGAGTTCTCATTGGCCTTCAACCCTAAAATCCTTCACCCCATGTTGGATATCCTCTTTGACGAAAAGATTGCAGGATCGTTTCACTTCACCCCCGGCCAAGCCTACGAAGAAGCCGACAATGGAAATCGTTCGGAGATTCACTGGGACCTAGTCACGATTCAACGTCCCGAGTACGGCGGTGGTGAGATTTACTTCGATGGGGAGCTCGTTCGAAAGGATGGACTCTTTATCCCTGAGCAACTTCAAGCCTTGAATCCCGAGAACTTCCCCGAGGTTTAATTGATGTCCGATTATCCTAATCCTCATCGAGGCCCATTGATTTTTTGGCTCGGCATGGGCAGTCTCATCTGTTGCTGTCTATTCGTCGGGCTTCCCGCTTGGATCATGGGACAATCTGACCTTAAGAAGATCAAAGCGGGTCATATGGATCCTCATGGGGAAGAACTAACCAGGGCGGGAATGATCTGCGGCATCATCGGTACTCTTTTATCCGCAGCGATTGCACTGATGATGATTGTCATTTTCGCGTTAGCCATCGGGAATGTTCAACAACCATGAGCTCAACTGCAGGTCCTCTCATTGATGCGTTATGAAGATTTCTATATTACCCACCACTCGGAAAGTTCATTTCCCTGGGTGGGCTCAATGCCTAGTCTTCATTTGGATCAGCTCATTAGCTATCTTAGAATGGTTTAAACAAGCCTACGCCATCGAAGGAACTCTCTGTTCGATGAGAAGGTTCACGGGGATTGCTTGCCCGACTTGCGGGACTACCCGAATGGCCTACAGCTTTCTAGAAGGTAATCTTTATTCTGCCTTCTTTTCTAATCCCCTGCTCTTCTTGACGGTAATCGTTTTTATTTCAGTTTTAGGCTTCAAGTTGATTTTTGCGAAAAAAATCAAATTCGAACTCCGACGATACGAAAAAATAGTTTTAGGAATTCTGGCAATCGCATCTTTTATAGCGAACTGGGCCTATATCATCATTCGAGATTACGAAACTTAACATTGTCTCCTAACGATAAAGAAAACTCCATTCCCGATGACTTCCATGAGGATCAATCCCCTTGGCAAGAAGAACCCCAGGGTAATTCTCCTCAACCCATCTCCAACTATCATCAGGAGGGGGAATTCTATTACAAGGAGCATCGAGGGCCAATCATTCTCACCATGGGAATCGTGAGCCTTGCAAGTCTCTTGACCTGTTGCTTCTTCGGACCATGTGCCATCATTTCACCTTTCCTCAGTATATTAACTCTCGTTTTAGGATTCGGAGATCTTCGACAAATCAACGAAGGAGTGATGGATCCAGATGGTCGCCCCCTTATAACAACAGGAATCATTTTTGCGGGAGTTTCTGCTGGGATCTTCGTCATTGGACTCATTTTAGTTATCATTTTTATTGCGATGGGTTCTCTGCATCACCATGACACTTTCAATATTAAATTTAACTTTTAATCTCCCCCATCCAGCTTGACTGCATCAAAAGAATCGGCATTCGATCGTAAGCCTCATCGCACTCTTCTCGGTTTAACAATTCCTGTTTTAGGTTCTCTAATTGCAGAACCTTTAACTGGTTTGGTTGATACTGCATTTGTTAAAGAATTGGGACCCGCTCCAGGAGCCGCATTAGGACTGGCGACGATTGCGCTCTCCTCCTTGGTATGGGTGTTTTCTTTTTTAGGGGTTGGAACACAAACCGAAATTGCCAGCGCTCGAGGGCAGGAAGATCCAGACTTAGAAAGACGAATAGGGTCAACCGCTCTAACTCTCGCTTTAGGAATCGGAACTCTTCTTGCACTTGTTGCTTGGATCTTATTAGATCCATTGGTCACCCTACTGGGGGCCGAAGGACTTATTCACGATCACGCGGTCAGCTATTTAACGATCCGCCTTCCCACCCTTCCAGCAGTCTTAGTGAGCTTCACTTGTTTTGGCATCCTCAGAGGGAGTCAAAATATGAAAACACCATTGTGGATCGCCATCGGGATCAACCTGCTCAACATCGTATTAGATGGCATTTTGATCTTCGGTGTGGGACCTATCCCGGCCTTTGGTTTTAAAGGAGCGGCTTGGGCGAGCACGGTCAGCCTGATTTTAGGATCTCTGTTCGCTTGGTATTCCGTTCGCCCCGCAGTTTCAATTCAGTTTATACCCGATTCAAAAATCATCACCAGCTTGCTTAAAGTGGGCCGCGACATGTTTATTCGCACAGGAAGCTTAACTCTGTTTTTAGTCTTAGCCACTCGAAGTGCAACAGCGCTAGGACCTGAAGCGGGAGCCGCCCACCAAGCCATTCGATCCGTTTGGCTCTTCCTTGCTCTACTCTTAGATGCCTGGGCTGCGAGCGCCCAGAGCCTAGTGGCTTTTAATTTGGGAAACGGAAAAATAAAAACGGCAAGAAGAGTAGCCAACTTAGCTACCCTGTGGGCTTTCTCGACGGGGGTCGCCATCACTTTTGGTATGTTGGTATGGACGAATTCAGTGAACCTACTTTTAGTTCCTCCCGAGGCTCGGGACCTCTTCCCCCGAGCTTGGTTTTATTGCGCATTATTTCAACCGATCAATGCCCTCAGTTTTGTAACCGATGGAATTCATTGGGGAACTCGTGACTACGCCTTCCTGAGGAATGGAATGGCTGCGATCACCGTGGTCAGTTTAGTTCCACTGCTTTTGCTTCAAGCGAATGGCACGATCGATCTCAATTGGATTTGGTTAATTACGGGAGGTTGGATTACTCTTCGAGCCTTGCTCGGCTGTATCAGAGTTTGGCCGGGGGTGGGGAATGCGCCGTTGAAGGTTTGATCTTCCGCAACTCATTTTACTTTAATTATTAATTAACTAGTCCGAAGCGCTAGCGAGGGGCCAAGGCTTTCATTTCTGCCCCTCGCTAGCGCTTCGGGCTAGTTAAGAGATCTTTAAGGTATAGATGGGTTCGTTACCAACTCTGCATGATATGTACAAACAAACTCACAGCTGAAAAAATCACGGCGATCAACAACCAAGACTTTCGTTGACCGTTGAGTCGTCCTCCCTTGCGAAGGTCATCGAGAACGGCTAATGCAACAAAGATGATCGCTAAGTTTGTAAGAATTGTTCCGGCATCCATCACAATAATCCTGCTTTTAGAATAGTCAAGATTTCGAAAGCTCTCCTCCGACATACCAACGTCCCTCTTCAAATCGAGACCCCTCTTTCTCAGCCCAGCGTTTTAATTGAGTAATACATTGAATTTGAGTTGGAACGGGATAGTCACGCTCGAAAGCGTAAGGGCAGCCGTAACGAACGATCAACTCAACGGAACAAGCTTCACGAATCTCGTGAGGTGTCGATTCCGAAAGCAAATCTTCAACCAGAGTCATCGGAGTGACTTGGCGACCGCCCCGAAATCGTCGTGTGGGCTTCATTTCATCTCGATGATCTTCCCACCACTGTTTCCACCGTTGAGGGTCCTGGGAAGGTCGAACGATAAGCTCACCTCGTTGTTGGCCCTCTTCTTCATCGCTGGGTGTCGCTTCTTCATCTTCGTCAGGGATCCAAATTTCTTCAGTAAGCCGGGCCCCCGAGATGGCCTCCAAGGCCAAAGCAGCCTTTGAAGCTAAATCTTCATGAGTTAAGGCTCCGTCGATCAGGTATTCAATCACCGAAACATCGCCCAGTAGACCTAACGCAAGTACAGCTTCTTGAGAGGGTTCTTCTTCTCGGCTAGCGTGGGAATGAAGAATAGAAATTTGGTCTCGTCCTCCTAACCAAGCTCTCCAAAGATTGTGTTGTCCTTCTTCAATCTTTAGTTGAGGGAGTTTCTCTTCGATTTCTTTTTCGTTGAGTCGAGCTAAGACAGAAAAACATTCTTCAGCCAATTTTGGATCGGCTTCAGTTTTACTACGTTCGGTGATGGCCCACGAAGCCTTGGGTTCTAATAGACGCCCTAAAGCCCACAAGCAATATTGGGCGGCTAAACTTTCTGGCTCAGCTCTGAGATGGCTAAGAATTTTCTCTCCTCCACCCAAGCGTCGGTAACCCGAAACCTTTGCCGCAAATGCGACCCGAACTGGATCTTCACCTTCAAGATGATTGAGAATCCAGTCGCTCCATTCTTGAGGCATCTCATCGGCGACTGCTCTCCAAACCGCCTCAAAAGACTCTGGATCTTCAAGGTCTAGCTGATCGAGAACTTCTTCTATCAACTCTTGATTCCGGTGACGGCAAAAGATACGCACCGCCACGTGCATTTCCCCGGCATCTCCTGCGGCTGCTTGCTCTCTACAAATATCAAGTGCCTTCGCCCTCCCGATCATCAAGGCATCGAGGTGAGCTTCTAAACGAGCTTCCCATTCCCCGACTTCAATCCAAGTGAGCTCGGGATCATCGATGAGACTTAAACGTTGCTCGTAGAGAAAGCCCCCATCTTCCAGGTGTTCCAAGTAGAGACTTTTATTGAATAGGTCGAGAGTCCAAGTCATCGCGTCAAGCCACCAATCGTGAATCTTCGGTCGTGATTTCCAATGCCTGCAGATCTTCCGGCCCTGACCGCAACCGTAATCGAGCACGCCAAACCAGATGAACGAGATCATCATCGGCTCGGATGATCACCGTGTCTAATTTTGTTTGAAGTTCAAATTCTTGCCCACGAAGAAGACTTCCATGTGCCTTCGGCGCAGTCGTCCCTGGAAGGTAAAACGAAGTTTTGGCCCTTCGACCTGCGTTGACAATGGATACCGCTTCATTACCAATAAGTCCGTTTTTCGCGATCAAGTTTTGGGGAGCCGAATTAAAAAATCTCAGATCGAAATCTTTGGGCAGTAAGGGTTTTCTTTGGGCTTCCCACTTCTTGTTATAAGTTCCAGCATACTTAATTCGAGGCTCCCAACCCGGAAGCGTAAATCCAAACAAAACAGGGTTCGCATTCTGGGTAAAGTTCTTGATGGGAAAACCGGGCTCTTCGATATTCGGGAGCAACAAACCTTCACGAAAATTGGATCGAGATAAATGGAATCCCTTTCCCATCGGGTTGCGCATTTCACAGCGATGTTTATTTGGATTTTCATGACTTCGATCCCAACCTCCGAACGCGTGCTCGGCATTTAAGGGAATACGACCCAAAGGCTCAGGGTCACTGGGACGAATCAAGCCGAGCTTTTTAATCCAAGTTCGATTTCCGACAACCCTTGCTAATTGTTGTTGGGAACCGCAACGCAAGCCGACTTCACATTCCGTAGCTTTTTCATCTTCAGAAAAAACGTGTCCGATAAGGGCGATGTCAGTTCCCGGCTTTTCGAGAGCGAATTCAGGTTCAAACTTGTAACTGGATGTTTCGGGTTCACCCCAAAATTGTCCTTCGATGAGGACTGGATCCTGCTTGTCGGCAAAACCTAACTGCGCTTCGTTTTTTTGAATTGTAAAAGTTCCTTTGACGACGAGGACTAAACAGGGGTATCCATCTTCATCCGAGAGGAAGAGAGGTGAGTAGCTAAATCGAGTGTGATTGTGAATATTCGGATGACTCATCGTTTCCCCCTCTCACTCCCCCGCCCTTTGAACCATAAGTGCACTTGCGTCTCCTTCATATGAGAGAGACAGAATTAAAGCCTGACGGTGAGGGCTCGCGAGTCTCTTAAAAAAATGGTCAGCAACACAAACGCTCGCAGTAGCACTTACAGCTCCAATTTCGCCAAACGAAGTCGCGGGGATGTGAATGGAGCTGGCTTCAAAGTCAACGAGATCTCTATCGGTGAGTTCCATCTGCGCCCAGCCCACAACCTGGGCTCGCCAAGATTCACCGCTGAGATCGAAAATGAGATCCCCTTTAAAAGGCAGTTCAACTTGCGCTTCCTTTAAAACGTTTTCGATAACCCCAGTAAATCTTCGACCGAGATCTTGAATGAAGGGAGTGAGATCTTCATCGGGGTGTTCACCAGGGCCTTCCGAATGACTCGAAGCGATAATCGTCGAGTGGGAATTTGTTGGTGATCCCCCGGTTGAAGTTTCCAACATCAAAACTCCCGCCGCCTCACCGGGCATCACTCCTAAGTGATTCTTCGGAGTGAATAAACGATGGTTCTCTTCTAAATAACTAAGAGACCCGGGATCATTGTAAGAATCGACCGAAACTAAAAAGATTCTGTCGATTGCGGGTGAACTGAGTATCTTGGGACACTTTTGTAAAGTTTGAGCAAGGCCAGTAGGTCCGTAACTCAAGACTGTCTTCATCGGCAGCTTGACGAAGGGGTAATCTTCCTTGATGAATCGGTAAACGAAATACTCACTTAAGTTTTCAATTTCTTTAAAAGGCCAACCAAAACGATCGAATGCGATGAAGGGTAGATTTAAACAACAAGCAGATCGTTTCCAAAAGTTTGAATCTTCTTCTGGTGTCGGCAAATTTCCGTAGGATTGAACATCTTTTAAAGCTTGCTGAAGCAGCCTCAACCACAATCCTGTTTGGACAAAACCATCGGTAAGAAGTTCCGCTCGATGCGCGGTGACAGGGATGTACTCTAACTCTGCCGAAAATATTGGATAATCTACATGCTCCTGAGCCTTAGAAACCCCGGCACGGAAAGATGCACAAGAGTGTTCCACGTCATACCCAACTGATGTCACTAATCCCAGGCTTTTAATTGTTAAATCACTGCTCATCGGGATTAATCTTTCACTGTGATTTCACGAAATGAAGGAAGGTGCTTCCAGGATTCATCATCAAAAGAAGGAGGGAGATGATCCTGAAGAATATCTTGAGGTACCAGACGCAACAGGGGAGGAGGATCAAAATTTTGATCCTTCGCAAATAAACAAAGAGCCGTCAATTCAATCGAAATCTTGGCGGTCGTAGCCATTTCGTCCGGGAACATTTTTTCACCGAGAATTAACTCACGTTGTTTTTCACAGATCGCTTCGGTGTAATCAGTAATCGCTTCCTGAAAAAGATTTTTATCTTTAGATTGAAACGATTTACAAATATCGAAACGAGGATCAAACTCACCATCGAGCACTTCCTCATAACGATCTAAAATCTTCTGAAGAATTGGATTCGAAGAAACACTTAGGAATTTTTGAATCAAATACCGAAAGTAAAGGAAATCATCCTCGTATTCATAATCTTTATTTTGGTCATCTCGGGAAAGAGTAGCGATTTGTTCAGCACCTTTGTTATCCCGAGCCACAATTGCATCAAAAAATGCAACGCCCTTACTCAATACCTGCTTTTCAGCATTACCTTTCTTAAGAAAATACAGATAGCTTCGAGCTCCTTTTCCTAATAAATCTAAAAAGGGTGCTGGATCACTACTCATTAAGAATGACCCGATTGCTAAACGGCGAAACATATCGGATATATGCAATGCTCTGTTCAAATCGGGAGTCGGAACAAGGTAGGCATCGAGATGGTCCTCAATATCCATTCCGGATGATTTTATCGCCAATGGAAGAGGGGAAGGTGGCATTATCTTCTTTCTTAATTATATAAGCCTAGACGAGGTCAACAGCATCGACGGTGAAATTAGTAGGTTTTAGTTGAGCAATCTTCCTTGCCAAATTTTCACTAATGATATAGCGAGTCGCGTCTTGAGGAATTCTAAATATATCAATTGTTGGATCTAGCTTTCCCTCAATAATAACATGCTTATGAACTCGAGCGACCTCGCCGTTTGAACGAAAATCTATCTCCGAGGCTTTAAGATCCAAACAATCGACAAAATCTAAAGGATTAATTACCCAATAAGATTTATCTATATTTTTAGCTTTGTGATTTTTAATGATCAAAGGCAGACATTCTACATTTGAACCTTCCAACTCTTCTATCACATCTTTGATCGCATCTTCGACGACCAGCAATCTTTTAGTATTTCCAACCAGGGAAGGCAATTTCATACCCGGGTCTTCATCAGCCAACTGGATGCTAGCATCTTTTGGATATAACGCTTGAGTTGGCAATCCTTCAGCCAGTCGATAACCATCGCCCCCTAATCCATTAATGATTTTTCGCAAAAAGCAAAAATCAGGATCGACATAAGGCCTGGTGTTCACCATAAAGAGCTTCACTTCATTCTCCTCGAATAAATTTTAAGAATTACCTAATTAAAATGCACTTGCGATGTCCATAGAAGCAATTGGAAGCCCAGAGCTTCCTTCCTTACCAAATTTTTTAATGAGTTTTCTCAAGTCTTTGGACAGCGTCTCAAGGTCATCTTTAGCAAAGTCAGCTTGCAATTCCGGATGCCCTCCTTCCTCCACAGCATCATCTATTTTTTTAATGCAACTATTAACTATTTTTTCTAACTCATCTTCAACTTGATCATTATAAATTTTGTGATTTCCAAATTCGGGTTTTTGATCAGGCCCATCCGTTAAGCTCAAAGTGATGTGACGAGGCAAGGAAATAATCTTCCCGACTTCTTTGTCCATAGGTAAAAACATCATATTGATCTTATGATTAATATTATATTTTGCCTCTAAAAAAGCTTTCTTAATGATGACTGGGTAAGTTGGAGGCTTACTCTCTGTTAATTCTGCAATCTTGTTTAAAAATGAAGCTTTAGGAATAAGGTGATGGGCCTGATTCCAATAAGGCCATCGTTCTTTTCTAAAATTGTGCCCCTTTTTAATTGTGTCTTTTTTTGTAAATTTAGGGTCATCGGTACTTCTTTTAACTGTCTTTTTAGGGCCATCGACATCCCACTCACCATCCTCAGGCTTACTTAATTTAAAGAGATATCTTTGGGGGTTCATGCTCGGCCCCGATTTCCCATCGGTAGGCCAAGCTAGGGTTGGAATTTCATCATCGATTTCACCCGCTTCGAGTTTATCTTTGTAGCTATGATAAATCTCTTTTTCAGCCGCTTCTAATGCCTTCTCTTTAGCCTGATATCTATAGGAGCACGAGTTCTGTTCATAATTAGCAATTCCCCCCCAAATACATTTCCCTCCTTCAGTGCTCTTGGACACCGTATGATGGTCCCCTAATAAATCTGTATCTTTTACGTGTTTTTCATCCGGCATGTTGAACTCCTATAGATTTTCTTCGCAAATCAAACATTTCACCGGATCATCGGAAGGAATCGAAATAATCGGCGCTTGTAAAACCGGAAATGGAGGAGTGTTCTTATCGTTGTGAAGCATGATGTCAAAAGCACGCGTCACGTTCTTTCCTTCGAATTTTACATCCATTGAAAAGAGGACAAACTCGGCTTTCCCTTTTATTTTCCCAGAAACAATTCCCCCAACGGAACCGGCTTCATCACCGGTGCTCATCTTGAAATTAGAATCTTTCGTACAAGTGGGATTGCCATCGCACTTTACTTTTTTTGATCCCTTGGCCGTGTCAGAAGACATCGCAATATTAGGATAAGGGATTGGAATGGGTCCTGCGGGTGTAGGAGTTTTACACACGTCAGGAAACGCGATAGTCACACCATTGCTGGACTTGTGAACTACTGACATTTGATTGACTCCGACGGTGACACCCATTTGGGACTCCTATTGATCTGAGACGTTCTTACTTTTAAAACTTGAACATGTACGGCTCGAAGGTCGAGCCTACTACTTTAGGGAGAGCGTGAATGAAGCGAACTTCCACGATTAAGCGGGACAGAGCGAGCAAACGGCTCGCGACCATCATGACTGTTCCGCAACCATCATTACAGCTAGTTGATTTTGACGTTGCTTCCGCGAATCTTGTTAGAGCGACGAGCTTTGCTGATCACTTCGACTCCCTTGATAACAACTTTTCCATCTTTTCTAAGGATCAATGAACTTGCGCCGCAGCGAAGTTCGATTTCGTTCTCAGCTTCGAGAACGACTTTCTTCCCATCCAAAGAGGCAACGGCTTGTTTCTTTTTAGGTTGATCAAAAAGTTGATCACGAATGAAAGAAACAATAATGGGCTCTGAGGGATCATCGAGTTCGAAGGTCAAGAGCACCTTGGGTTCAGCTTGAACGTCTAAACTTTCAGGGACGATTGCCGCCACGCGAGCGACTACAGGACCAAAGGGATTTCCTGGAAAATCAACGAGGGCTCGGCCATCTTTGGACTGACCCACGATCGTTCCCACAATCTGTCGGCCTCGTACTTCTTGAGCAACTTTCGAATAGTCGATTTTTTGTTCTTTTTGTTTAGGTTCCATGTTAGTTCTCCTTGATCTTGCTTCCTTTGATAATCACATCGCCGGAACCTTTTACATTGATTTTTTTGCCCTTGATGGTGATATCACCGTTTTTCTTCAGGGTGATCTCAGCCTTACCCGCTTTAAAAGTGATCTCATCTTTTGCCGTTATTTGTACTTTCTTGGCTTCAAAGACACACTCTTTTTCGATTTTAGTAACTTTCTTACCGCCAACCTTCTGCTCGAAATCTTTACCGATATCGACTTCTTTTTCTTTACCGATAGTCTCTGAAACTTTTTGGCCCACGATAAGAGACGCGCTTTTAGCGATCGTTTCAGAACGGGCTCCACCAACGGTTACTTGCTTGGCTGCTCCAACGGTTTGAACGTAGGCTGCTCCAATCGTTAACTCCATCGCCGCCCCGACGGTCTCAGCGTAATTAACACCAACGGTTTCAGTGAGATTTGAGCCCACATTGATAGTCATATTGCTACCAATTTTTTCGCTGTGCTCATTACCCACTTCAATCGACTTATCGTTTCCTACATTCTCGGTCTTATCGTGACCGATCATTTGGTTTCGATCATTTTCGACAATAGTGTTTTGATCTTTCTCCGCGTGGATATAAAGCTCTTCTTTGTCTTTTTTATCTTCGAAGCGAATCTCGTTGAAATTCTCTTCGGTGCCTTCCTTGGAGCTTCGGCTCTTGATACCACTCATCGTCTGGTCATCAGGAAGCGCGTAAGGAGGCATGTTATCAGCGTTATAAACTCGCCCAGTCACGATGGGGCGGTCGGGATCACCTTCCAAGAACTCGATGATCACTTCGTGACCGATGCGAGGAATGTGAATCCCTCCCCAACCTTTTCCAGCCCATAACTGACTGACTCGAACCCAACAAGAACTGTTTTCATCGTTCTCACCGATGCGGTCCCAGTGAAATTGAACTTTGACGCGTCCGTATTTGTCGGTCCAAATTTCTTCACCCTCTTTTCCTACGACGACCGCAGTCTGGGGCCCTTGGACGACAGGCTTGGGAGTAATCCGAGCAGATCGGAAGGGAACATCACTTGCGAGGGAGGTCACCGAACAATCGAAAGTGGTACCCTCATCAGAATCACCGGACTCTTGAGAGGGGACACTCAACTCAGTTCGAGTCGAAAGAATGAGGTATTCTCGATTTTGATCTTCACGAGGATAATCGATCAGGTTGAAGAGGGCTCCTACTGCCATACCTTCAGCATTCGTCCGACCGGAAAAACGATGAAACTGACAACCGCGCTCTTCTAATCGAGCTTTGACATAATTATCCCCATCGGAGGTTTGGATATATTCACCGGGGTAGTCGTAAACTTCAAAGTCGGCTTGGTCATGTTCACGTGAAGCCTTCAACAGGACATCTAATGCCGTTTTTGGTCGTTCGAAATCATAATCAGTGATGGCGAACGCACCGGGCTGAACCTCTTGAGTTTGTTGCCAAGAAGAAAAATGTTCGGTGAGTTCAATACTTCGATTATCTGGAGGGGAGTAGGGAATTTCTTCGTAGCTTGAAGTGGCTTCGTGAGCACTGATGGAATCCGAAAGAACTAAGGAATGCTTATCTTCTTCATGCTTGAAGTAGTAATAGATTCCCTCTTGCTCCATCAGACGACTGACGAAGTTGAAATCGGTTTCTCGGTACTGAACACAGTAATTCCAGGTTCGGTAAGATCCCGTTAGTTCGTCGGTAAAATCGGTGAACCCTAAATCGCGAAAAACTTGCTTGATGATGTCGGGCACGGTCATCTCTTGAAAGATTCTACAATCGGCCCGACGGGTTAAAAACCATAACCAGGGACTGATTCGTGCTCGATAGGAAACATAGTTTCCCCGGCGTCCACTTTGACTGAAGCGGGTGACTAACCCACTGAAGTAACGAAAACTTCCGTCAGCGAGTTCAAAGTGAACAGTCATAGGTTGCCCAAGAACATCTTGAAGATTGATTTGTTCATCTTCGGATACGAGATCGAGCTCGTAGTGGAACAAACGGCCGAGTTCTTCCGTTCCACGGAGATGGCGCAAACGGAGAACATCCTCTCCCAAGGGGCTACTCACTTTGGTGGATCTTCCGATTGCCATTTTCTTGACGTCCTTTGAGCGTTAACTTAATTATCCGAACTGCCCGTTTAGCAGTATTTATTACTTGGTTCTTACTTGTTTGAGAGTGGTTTGTGATTCTGAAATGAGTTTGTATTCAAATTCAGACTCTTCACTTGCGACCGAATTGTACAGGATTGAAATTTCAGATCCCAGAGTGATCCTAAAAGAACCGAGACTTCTCGTTCAACTGATTGTTAAGGTTGGGTGATTTATCTTTCTTTGAACGAGAAGTCTTCGGCAATTTCAGAAGGCATCAT
The DNA here is from genome assembly GCA_028280485.1 of Planctomycetota bacterium. GTDB lineage: Bacteria > Planctomycetota > UBA8108 > UBA8108 > JACQVS01 > JANQLS01. The sequence goes on along the minus strand of JANQLS010000001.1, from coordinate 306 downwards.
TTTTCAGCATTGGTCTCAATGTTCCAGTTCATTTTGAGTTCACCACCGTCTTTGGATCCGTCTTTCTTCTGTGGCTGATAGCGGTATTCAACTTTACCGAAGTTGAGTGAAACCTGTTCAGTGAGGCGGTCTTCTCCACCACTTCCACCGGTTGAGATCGAGGTCACCAAAACGTCGGTCATGACGATGGTGATATATTCGACTTGAGATTTTCCCCCAGCTTTTCTGACCACCAAGGTGGCTTCGGGGAAGTGAGTTCCATTGCAACAAGCGAGATTCAATGCGGTGGTCGCTTTATCGATATAC
>JANQLS010000166.1 GCA_028280485.1 Planctomycetota bacterium | reverse complement strand
TACCATCCCTAAAGATCTTATCTTTAACCTCTTCGTTGCATTGACCGGAAGCCAATAGTGTACAGATCGGTTGACCATTGTAAATCGGGGTGCCCTTGCGAGGGCGGTCCGCGATTTGACAAGTAATTCCGCATTCAGATTGAATTTCTTTTTCTGAATCAAAGGGGAATTCAATATTAGCGTTCGCGTAAACGATGCCTTTTCCCCAATGGACTGTTTGCTTGTGCGTTGAATCTCGCCGTACTCGTTCATGGACTTCGACTGAGCCCACGTAACGTGGATTCAATTCGATAGGAAAGAGTTCTCCATTAGAAAAAACAAAGTCGACTCCGAAGTATGACTTTAACCGGAAGCGGCGTGTTAATTCTTCTCCTAAGAGATTGAGTTTTCCGATGAGAGATTCTTCTACCACCATCGGAGCGACATTACCGGCCCAATGATGCTCCGGAGCGTTGAGTTGAGCTTCACCGATCCACTGTTCACTCAGACCTAAAAGCTGGCAGTTCTCATCTTTATCGACAAAATAGGCAGCTGAGCAAGATATTCCTGTAATTTCTTCCTGGAGGTACTCCCGACTGAAATCACAGTTCAATTGAGCCATGCTGCATGTCTCATATATTTCAAATCGCCCTTTCACCCGTCCCGTTCGCGGCTTGATGAGCCAGCGAGATTCGGTTGAATTCTCTTCTTCTAAGGGATTTTTTTTTACGATCTGCGTGATGGTTCTAACGCTTTTCCAGCCTAAAGATTGTGCTACCTCCTGAAGGAGGCTGGGGTGAGTCGCTTGAGAAAGATACGAGCTAGGAGTTCCCCAATTCGGGCGATTCGACTCTAACTCAGCGATGATTTCTGGTTCATATTCCATTCCACCCGTGTACAGGAATGGGGCGTAAGGTGCTTTTTTTGAAAGCTTTATGATATTTTTTCCGAATCCTTCAATCGACGTTAACCAAGTCCCTTCACTTAGAGCCTTCAAGTCTTCATCCCCGAATCCATCAATACAGTAGGGCTTCATTCCCCGTCGTCGGTAAGACCATGCGGCAGCTCGGGCGCTTAAGCCAACGATCAGAACTGAAGATTCTATATTTTCGGACATTGAGTGCATATTGCCACGGAGCCCCTGTTTTTGGTATAGATCTCTGTCTGGATGGCCGTTCTTACGGCTGCAAACCTTTACACCAAATCTGCTTGCTAAGTTCGATTGGCTCCTAATGGAGGGGAAACTCTCTTTATTAAGCCTTGAATTTGCAGGGATTATTAATGGTGTTCAGTCAGTGAATCCTCTTGTAGATTTCAAACACACTTCAATCCACCTCGGGGTGACCGGGGAACGGTGCTGAGGATGCCCGAGTTTGGATTGATTCTGTTTCTTAGGTGGGAGTTCATTCCTCGGGGAATGAACCGAAAAAATTTTGGAGAGTTTTGACATGTCGATGTTTATCGGTGAAGCCTTAGTTGGCGAAGGAAATGAAGTTTCTCATATCGATCTGATGATCGGTGACAAAGATGGTCCCGTTGGTGTTGCATTCGCAAATGCATTGGCTGATCAAAAAGCCGGTCACTCGAATCTTTTAGCTGTTTTGACTCCTAACGTCGCCGTCAAACCTGCCACTGTTATGATCACGAAAGTGACCATCAAGGGCGCAAAACAAGCCGTTCAAATGTTTGGTCCTGCTCAATGGGCCGTTGCAAAAGCCGTAGCTGATAGTGTCGCTGAAGGCGTTATTCCTAAAGATCAAGCCGAAAACCTCGTGATCGTTTGTGGAGTCTTCATCCACTGGGAAGCTAACGACGATGCCAAGATTCGTGAATACAACTACGAAGCCACTAAACTCTCAATCGCTCGCGCCATGAAGGGTGAACCTTCAGCTGACGAAATGATCGCTCAGAAAGATAGTGCCGAGCATCCTTTTGCTGGTGAATGATAAGTCGTAGCCAAATTCGCCAGATCGTAGCCGAATTCGTAAGAATTTGGCCGGTATAGAGGAGAGGTCCTATTTTCGTCCTCTCTCTCGGTATAAAAGCGAATCTCTTCGATTGTCCAAACTCTTACGAGTTCGGCTACCTAAACACCCGCCAGCCTCTCTTCGGGAAGAGTGGGGTTGGCGGGTGTTTTGTTCTTCACATTTCGCAGTGGAAATCGTGTTGAATACTCAACTTGCAATTTCCTAACAGCAAATTGTTAGCGTCATGGGTCGAGTTGAGTCTCCTGAATCTCGCACATCCCTTTGCTTGTGCTACCAGTTTCGCTCATCGTGAGTAACGCTCGAGGATCCTATCAACTTCAACGCCCTTGATGAATGGACTGAAAGTGGCAGAAAAACGAAGACTCTTACTTCAATTTGATTCTGATCCTCAGCCGAGCGTCTTCGATCGTATCGTCGCCTTCGATGCGGGTTCGGATGAAGTTTTGAGCTACGGGGGAGTCACCCTCGAATCGGTCCGGGATATGGTTCATGGAGCTATCTTTACTCGAGGCCCCAAAGATTTACACCGAACGGCCATTTTTGTCGGTGGGAGCGATGTCTCTATAGGTGAAGCTCTCCTCGAAAAGATTCAGAAGACCTTTTTGGGGGGCTTAAGAGTCTCTATCCTTCTCGATTCTTCGGGAGCGAACACCACGGCTGCAGCTGCGGTTTTGGAAGTTCACGAAGCCTTTCCCTTAGATGGAAAACGAGTTCTCGTTTTGGGAGGCACGGGTCCCGTCGGTCGCCGAGTAGCATTACTTTCAGCAACCCTGGGAGCGGATGTTCGTCTGGGATCGCGGAGTTTAGAGCGAGCGCAAGAAGCGGCTGAGAGTTTAACTTCATCTGAAAAGTATTCTCTTACAACCACGGTTGAAGGGATCTCGACTCAAGAAGAATCCGACTTACGCCAAGCCCTCGAAGGAGTCGACGTGGTCTTCTCTTGTGGTGGAGCCGGAGTTCTTTTACTTCCTGCTTCCATCCGGAAAGAAGCCAGCGACCTAAAAGTTGCGGTGGACCTGAATGCTGTTCCTCCACTGGGTATCGAAGGAGTGGAACTGGTCGATCGAAACACTGAACGCGATGGACTTTCGATGTTCGGTGCCTTAGGGGTGGGGGGAACAAAAATGAAAATTCATCGAGCTGCCGTTGCAGCTTTATTTGAAAGTAATGATCAAGTTTTAGATGCTCAAACCATTTTAGAACTCGGTCAAAAGATATTAACCTAAGCTGTCACCCAAGTATGAGCGAGGGTGGCCAGTAGATGATGACACCGTTAATCGAAACACAGGTGAGACCGTGAGTGACGCATATTCAATCAGTCCTGAAGTCGAAGCCAAAGCCGCTGAGGCTCGGGAAAAACTGGATGCTCAAGTTCGAGAGATCGTCGAATGGCACTTCAACCCCGAAACTGGAAGTCCCTTCTGGTTAGAGTATGCCGAAAAGCTCGATTTCGATCCGCGTAAAGACGTTAAGACCTTCGACGATTTAAACATGTTTCCCATGTTTGAAGATGACTGGTTGAGGGGCGGTCCCGTTCGACGTTGGCTTCCTAAAGGCCTCGCCGATAAGCCCGTCTATGTCTTTGAAACGGGTGGGAGTACCGGTATCCCTAAGTCTCGTATCGCCTGTGAAGATTTTAGAATCGATTACGAACTCTTCAGTGACACCCTGAGTGAAGAGCACTTCCCCAAGGGAGCCAACTGGTTGATGCTCGGACCTTCAGGTCCTCGTCGACTTCGATTGGCCGTTGAGCATCTCGCTCAGCATCGTGGTGGAATCAGCTTTTGTGTCGACCTCGATCCTCGCTGGGTTATCAAGCTCATCAAGAAGGGTTGGATGGACCACCTTCACGCTTACAAAGATCACGTGATCGATCAAGCCGTGAGCATCCTTAAAGCGGGTCACGATATTCAGTGCATGTTCACGACTCCTAAGCTCCTTGAGTCTCTTTGCGAAAAGATCGACTTAGGGGATACCAATCTCAAAGGTATTTTCAGCGGGGGAACAGAATTCACTCCTCAGTGGTATCGCTTCGCAGTTGAAGAGCTTCTCGAAGGTGTGTTCATGACTCCTACCTACGGAAACACCTTGATGGGACTAGCGGCGAGTCGTCCCTTTACTAAAGAAGATAACTACAAAATTACTTACCACGCCCCTCAACCCCGCGCTGCTCTTCGCGTCGTCGACTTTGATGATCCCACCAAGGAGGTTGGATACGGCGAAACGGGTCGCGTGATGTTAACGACTTTGACAAAAGAATTCTTTGTCCCACGTTTCTTAGAACGGGATGAGGGTGAACGCGAAACACCTCACGAAAAGTATCCTTGGGATGGCGTGAGTGGAGTGAGACCCTTCCACGGTTTTGCTTCGAGTGTTGTTGAGGGAGTCTATTGATCCTTCTAATATTATATGTTGAAGCAAATCCCTGCAGGTTTGTTCCAACCGCTTCAGCAAATCGAAGATTTGCTTTCGCTCCGTAAAACCAAGATCAAAAGTCTTTGTTTACGGCCGAGTTGATTCCAACTCGTCATTCAATTCCGTTAGGAAAAACGTTTACTGTTTGTACTTTGATCCAAGATTAAATTAGGACGTGCTATGTTGCATTTTCCCGTTCTTCGCTGGGGTAAGGCCTACGAAAGCCTCGAAAAAGATACTGTAGTTCACTTCGCAACGGGTGAACCCATCTGTGAAGTCAGCCAAGCCAACGGTGGTTTGATCGAAAGAGATATGCGCAAAGCGCGTCGCGCTCGTGATCTTTTATTGGAATTCTCAATCGAAGAACTCATCGAGAAACTCAAAAAAGCCGGTGATCTTTTCACCGACGGCGAAGTTCCCGTAGGGGACTCCGGAGTTCAAACTCCTGAAGATTTCGTCAAAGCTCAATCGGCTTCAACGGGTTTGCCCGAGCACATGTGCCGAAAGAACATGGCAAAGAATGCCTTTGTTCTGCAGAATTTGGATAAGATTCTCGATGCCCTGACCCGTGGACTCGACATGGAGTTGGTCTCGCGCGGTTACGGAACGGATGCCGCCGGTAGGAAACTGAGCTACCAAGCTCAAACTCCCGTTCTCGGAATGGTGCTTCCCAGTAACTCTCCCGGTGTTCACACTCTTTGGATGCCCGTTATTCCTCTACAAATCGGTTTAGTGCTTAAGCCCGGTCCTCAAGAGCCTTGGACTCCCTTCCGTATGGCGGAGGCGATGTTTCAAGCAGGAATCCCACGCGAAACCATCGGTGTATACCCCGGTGGTCCCGATGCGGGTGCAGCCGTATTGAACGCCTGTCAACGAAGTATGATCTTCGGAGGACAACCCACCATCGATCGTTATGCCGGCGATCCTCGCGTTCAGGCTCACGGGCCCGGTTACACGAAGATTCTCTTTGGCGAAGATCAAATCGATAATTGGGAACAACACATCGACATGATGGTCGACAGTGTTCTCGTCAACAGTGGTCGTAGTTGTATCAATTGTTCGGGAATCTGGGTTCCTCGACACGGTAAGGCGATCGCCGATGCCTTAGCTCAACGTCTTGGCCCAGTCGCTCCTTTACCTCCAGATAACGATGATGCAGCACTCGCCGCGTTTACCGTTCCTGGCGTTGCGAAAGCGGTTTCCGATACGATCGACAATGATCTCAATGTTCCCGGCGTTGAAGAGATGACCGCTAAGTATCGCGATGGCGATCGCTTTATCGAAGAAGAGCGCTGCAGTTACTTACGTCCCACGGTTGTTTACTGTGAATCTGCCGAACCTCCGATCGCGAAGAAGGAATTCATGTTCCCCTTCGTCACGGTCGTTGAATGTCCGCAAGAAAAAATGCTCGACACGATCGGTCAAACGCTCGTAGGTACGATCATCAGTGACGATGAAAAATTCCGTCGCGATTGTATCGAAGCTACTCATATCGACCGTCTCAACTTGGGTCCCATCCCCACGATTCAACTCGATTGGTTGCAACCTCACGAAGGAAATATTATCGAGTTCCTCTACAAAGGTCGTGCGCTCCAAGTTGCTGAGTGATCCCTCTCTATAACATCCGAAAGCAGGTCTCATGAAAGCCCTGGTTATTTTTCTCATCGTCTTACTCTGCGTTCTTCACCACGATTGGTGGTGGTGGGATGACAACACCATGGTCTTTGGCTTCATGCCCATTGGTTTAGCTTGGCATGGTGGAATTTCATTGGCAGCTGGTTTCGTCTGGTTTTTAGCCGTGAAATTTTGTTGGCCCAAAGATCTAGAAGAAGGTGAGGGGGCTGAATCATGACCACGACGATTATTATCCTCTGCTACATCGGAATCTTACTGAGTGTTACCCTCTTCAGTACTCGCTTGATGAATAAGAAGAGTAAGGGAGATTACTTCTTAGCGAGTCGAGGCATCGGGCCCTTCATGCTCTTGATGTCGATCTTCGGTACTACCATGACAGCATTTGCTCTCATCGGAAGTACGGGAAAGACCTTCCACCACGGTATCGGTGTTTACGGCTTGATGGCCTCATGGTCGGGAATTATTCACAGTGTCTGTTTCTTCTTGCTCGGCGCCAAGGTCTGGAAGCTGGGAAAAGAACATGGCTATTTAACCCAAATTTCTTACTTTCGCGATCGCTACAAGTCTGAATTAGTGGCGCTGATGCTCTTTCCCCTCATGGTCGCCTTCGTGATGATCTACATCCTCATGGGCGTTGTCGGAGCGGGAAGATTTATTCAAAATATCACTCCTGAGACCTTCGCGATGGAAGAGTCGGTGACAACTGTACCGATGCCCGCTCTTCCTGAGGGAGTCACTATTCCTGAAGCCTTGTCGGATCGTTTGAGTCACGATACTCAAGCCGGAGTCCTGGCTTGGAAAGGCTCGATGCATCCCAAGCGAAAAGGCGCTTTCATTCGGATGTATCCGAAACTTAAAGAAGGGGCTTCGGAAGAAGAGAAAGCTACTTACGGGGTTGGGAAGAAAGATTGGATGGAGTCCGTTAATAAATTGGTGGCAACTACCCCAAGGGGAAGTATTCCTTACGCTGCTGGTATGGGATTCATCTGCTTAGTCGTTCTCGTCTACGTTTTCTTCGGAGGTATGCGGGCGACGGCATGGGCGAACACTTTCCAAACGGTGGTCTTTATGATCATGGGAGTCGTGGCTTTCTGGGTGATCAAAGAAAAATTGGGCGGAGTAGTAAAGGCCTCGGAAACCTTGCTGAGTAATGAGCCAGCGGTTCAAAAGAAAGCAATGGCCGCAGGTCACGAGTGGCATCCGAAAACGACTCGGGAGGGGAACATCGGCCATCTCCAATTTTTGACCTATTGTTTCATCCCACTTTCAGTCGGTATGTTCCCACACTTGTTCCAGCATTGGCTCACCGCGAAGAAGGCGAGTTCCTTCAAGTTGAGTATCGTCGCTCATCCTATCTGTATTCTCATCACCTGGATTCCTTGTGTTCTTTTGGGAATGTGGGCTTCGGGTGAACTACCTCATGATACGAAGGCTAATGCGGTCTTAGGTATGATGGTGGGAAAACACTCAAATGAGATTTTGGCGGGTCTGATCGGAGCGGGAGTTCTCGCCGCGATCATGAGTAGTATGGATTCCCAATTCCTCTGCTTGGGGAGTATTTTCAGTAATGATATCGTTGGACATTATTCGAAGAAACTCGGAAATAAGCCTATGGATGAGAGGAAAAGCATCGCGCTCGGGCGTATGTTTGTCACCATCATCGTCGCCGTGGCCTTCCTGATTGGCTTCCTCAATCCTCAATCGGTCTTCGATATGGGGGTCTGGTGTTTCACTGGCTTCGCGAGCCTCTTCCCGATCGCCATCGCCGCGATTTATTGGAAAAGAAGCAACCGGCAGGGGGTTATAGCCGCACTTTTCACGGTGATGGCCCTATGGGGTGGAATGCTACCTAAAGTTTTAGCCCCTAATAAAACCGGAGAATTCTTGATCTCGGGCATGATGCCGGTCACCATTATAATCATCTCGTCGACCGCGGTTTTAGTCGTGGTGACGTTGATGACTCCTCCTCCTTCTGAGGACATCGTGAAGAAGTTTTTTCCGGCTTCTCAGAAACAGGGTTGAGGAAAACGGGTCTTCTAGATTACGTTAATCAAAATTCATCCTTCCTCCCAATAGTTAGTTCGGGTCGTGAAGATCTTTTCAATTGTCACTCATTTGGGTTTTTTCCAATGAATGCCAATTGTGAAGAAAGTCTCAGGTACCAATACGTACCTGGGTTTTGAGGAAGGATAGGGTCGTGCAATTACCGTCAAGGTTTTAGCTTTAGCGCTGGCTTATTCTTTCAGTAAACAGAGAAAGGATGATCTCCAGCACTAAGAGTGCTATGCCTTAGGGTAGCTCATCTTTCCAATTCGGCTCTTTTAACATTCGATCCATCTTTAGATGTCGCGTGAAATGCCGGGGGAAGCTTTCATAGGGTTTCGATTCAAAACCTTTTAGTTGGCTGGGAAGATGGCAGGTTCCGGAATATTCATCGAGGAGAAGGAGAGCACCATGAAGTTGCTCACACAAGCCGGTTTGGGTCTGAGTTTTCGATTCTTAGTTGCTATCTTATTTGTCGGGCTACTATCAACCGGTCTTTTGGCTCAAAAAGATCCGGATCCCAACTTCACTCTAAAAGTTAACGGGCCCACCGAAGCTTTACGAACGGGGGCTGAGTTTGACGTTTCGGTGACTTTAGATGCCCTGATCGGGGGGATCGATGGTTGGTCTTTGGGAGTCGAACACGATCCTGCAGTTCTCGAACTTTTAGATGCTCGTTTAGGGATTACTTCTCGAACAGCAAACGACGGCGCTCCACCTGAGTATCTCGTTCTCGACGATGCTCCTGAAGGGGGAGCGGGAGTCACTCTGGGTGCTATCCTCAGCATCGAACAAACGACTTCTTTAGATGCCGGTAATGACTACGAGCTCTTAACGCTCAGATATAAAGTGGTCGCTGACCCTGAAACCAATGATCCCTGTGAGCCCATCGAAAGCTCCGTTTGGATTTCAGGAAACTTGGGCAGCCCCGCTAAAATTCCCCCTCGAGTTTCAGTGGAAGGTCAATCGAGCTTACCGGTGATCGAAGATCTCCCTGTGAGCGTTCGTTGTCCCGGTGGATTAGAAATCATTCAGTGTGAGGGAGGAAGAGATACGGTCGACCTCGCTTGGCAATCGAGTGAAGAAGCTCGTTGGGATTTCTTTTTCCTCTATCGAAATGGTGAACTCGTCGATACCTTGCCTCCCGAAGCAACTTCCTACCAAGAGACAAACGTCCCTCCCGGAACTCACAATTACACCTTGGTCACTTTCATCGTTGAAGAATTTGGGGAACCTATTTTCCTGTTTTCCCAGTGTTCAACTGTTGTGAATCCCGTCGTGGTGGAATCCGTAGATCCTCAGATTTCGACTTGGATCGGAGGGGAAACCATTACGATCACGGGGCAATCCTTCGAAGTTCCTCAAGAACTCACTGTTACCTTTTCAGGTGTCATCGGTGGGGCGGCTCAGGGGATTTTGACCCCCGTTAATGCCGTCACCGTTGATAGTGACACTCAAATTACCATTCAGACTCCCGAGTTCAGTAGCCTCGGAAATTACGATCTCATCATCGGAACGGAATTCGGTGATGTCGTCGTTGAAGATACACTTGAAGTCGGATTCATTCGGGGGGAAGTAAACTCTGACGGTACCTTTGACTTGAGTGATTCAGTCTATATCTTCGAGTATCTCTTCTTGGGTACGGTTGCCGAGCCTCGCTGCATGGATTCAGCGGACGCCAATAACGATGGTGTCTTAGACATCAGTGACGCTGCTTTACTCTTAGCTTTCCAATTCTTAGGAACGATCGAACCTGCACCTCCCCATCCTGGCCCGGGTCAGGATACGGAAGAGGATGATTTAGGTTGTTTGAATTGATCATTGTAATAGGCGCACTCTGTGCGTCGTACAGACTTCGAAATTCGATTTATCAGTAAAAAAGAAGAGGCTGGTTGATTCAAGACCAGCCTCTTCTTTTTTTCTCCATAGTAGTCAGGAGTCGGCTCATCCCGTGAGCCGGGACTAAAAGTAAGTCAATTCTATCTACATCAAATCTTCGAGATCCAATAGATGATGCGGGTGTTTTTCCCCTCGCTAGCGCTTCGGGCTAGTTAATGGTGATTGGAGTCGGTTTTAGCTAGCCCGAAGCGCTAGCGAGGGGAAAAAGCTACTTTGAATGTGGAACAATTAACTCGATCAGGATTGAATTCATCTTAGAGGATTTGTTCCCGGCGCTCGGGATGACCGCAGGCGGAGCCTGCGGACTACTTTAGCGAAGCGTCGCCCTGGGTGGGGGAATGAGGCTGATTGGAGCCCTGTAAGGGCGGACACTACCTCTTCAAATCTGAAACAATAAACTCGATTAGGAATGAACGAATCAATAGGGGGTGGTTCTCGTCGCTCGGGATGGCCGCAGGCGGAGCCTGCGGACTACATAGCAATATTTTTGGAAAATTCAAATACTGACTTGAAATATACCGAACGTTCGGTAAAATTCCCAATAAAGGAATTTAAACATGCCCATCACCAAAGTTGAGTCAGAAGATATTTTAGATCGCCTCACTGAAGTCTTCCGTACAGTCGGTTACGAAGGAGCCACACTCAGTAAGCTTTCCGAAGCGACCGGGCTTCAGCGCGCCAGTCTCTACCATCGCTTCCCCGGTGGAAAAAAAGAGATGGCCGAAACCGTTCTTCTACGATGTGGTTCTCAGTTTCAGGAGCAGATTTTAAATCCGCTCAAGGGTGAGGGTACTCCCGAAGAGCGGTTGCAAAGGATGGCGCGAAACTTAAGCCAATATTACCAAAAGGGGAATGCGGCTTGTCTCTTGGATACTCTTTCAGTAGGGGAGGGGCAAGATATCTTCAGTCAGCATATTCAAGAGTCATTTGCTTTGTGGATCGAAACCTTGGCGAAGGTCGTTCAAGAGGGAACGGATTTAACTAAGGCTCGATCCAAGCAAATCGCTGAAGACCAAGTCATGAAGATTCAAGGAGCATTAGTTTTAGCTCGTGGAACGGGAGTGACGAAACCTTTTCAGCGAGTTCTTCAGGGCTTGCCTGAGATTCTGAAAACAAAGTAGTCGGCTCACCCCGTGAGCCGGTATTGAACCGTGGTCGAGTCTCAGAGGTTTAATAGACTCTACCCGCCTCAATTGAACTGCCACAGCTATGAGTCTTGGTATGATCCCGTCGCTTACGCTCCGGGCTAATTAATTGGGGGCGCAATAAAATTAAAAAGGTAACCAAATTCGCTAGAATTTGGGTGTAAGAACTCAATGCCTAAGATCGTCACCCACCCAGTAATGAAAAGGAATTGTGATAAGAGCTACAGTCACGGTTTTAAAAAATTTAAAATTTCCCAAGAGGTTGGAACCTCTTTTTTTTAACCATCGTTATACCGAACGTTCGGTAAAATAAAAAGGAGCTTATGATGAAAGCAGCAATCATCGTTCTCAGTGACCCAAAATCTCAATCGGAAGAAGCCCTCGGGCGAGTCTTCAATGCTTTAGCTACGACCTATGACTTTCAGCAAAGTGGAGATGAAGTCACCGTCTTGTTTCATGGTCCTGCAACTCGTTGGATACAGAAGCTTTCGGATGTGGAGCATCCCGCTCACAACCTATTCGAAGCCGTTAAAGATTCTATCGCCGGTGTCTCCTGTGCCTGTAGTGATGTCTTTGGAGGTGGAGAAGAAGCCGAACAATCTGGCTTCGACCTGATTAAAGATAATCCCGTCCCAGGGACTTCTGGTTTACCCAGCTTGCGAAACTTGATTGCGGATGGGTATTCCGTTCTCACTTTCTAATCTCCCAATCCCCTTTTGTGTGTACAGGCTGAACTATGTCTATCGAACATCCTTACCATTCTGGTGAGCTCAAAATTCAAGAAGCATTGGGCGAATCTTCGATCGCTCATCGGAATGGTCGCGCTGTTTCTCATTCGATCATCAAGGGAGCTTTAAAGTTCATCGATCAGCAAGTCCTCTCTGTCATCGGAACCTTCGATTTGAAGGGAAACCTGTGGTCCTCAATTCTTATTGGAGAGCCGGGTTGGATGAAGGCTGAAGATGATAAATCGGTTCAACTCGATTTGAGTTCTAAAGTTTTGGGAGCGGCTGACCCTTTTTGGAGCAACATTCAAAAGAATCCGAATGTTGGTTTCTTGGTGATCGAGCTTCAGTCGCGGCGAAGGCTTCGAATCAATGGAGTGCTTCAGGACCTCGGGGATCAGAAGTTCAGGCTCAAAGTTAAAGAATCTTATCCTAATTGTCCCAAGTACATTCAAAAACGAAGTTTTGAGCTCGGATCAGTTGAGTCACTCAAGTCTATAAGCTCAACGGGAAGCGAACTCTCTTCTGAACAAATGACCTTCGTTCGAGGAAGCGATACCTTCTTTATTTCGAGTGCTCACCAAAATGACAAATTGGATGTTTCCCACCGGGGAGGACGCCCAGGATTCGTTAAAGTCTTAACTTCTCGGCGTCTTCGGATTCCTGATTACTCAGGAAACAGCATGTACAACACTCTGGGGAATTTTAGTGTTTATCCTCGAGCAGGTTTGATCTTTATCGATTTCGAAAAGTCTCGCACTTTACAGCTGACAGGAATACCCACAATTCACTGGTCCTTACCCGATGCAAATGAATCTACGGGGGGGACTGGGCGATTTTGGGATTTTGAAATCGATCACTGGATCGAAGCGCCCTTGCTTCGATCGATCGAGGTCTCTGACCTCGAATTCTCTCCTCACAATCCAAAATTTTAATCCTTAAACCCCTTTTAAAAATAGGAGACCTCCTATGAAAACTCTCGCTTCACTCTCTCTCTTTGGACTCGTAGCCCTCACTCTTACGGGATGTTTTTCTGAACTTCAATCCGCCAACATCTCCGATGCTGAAAAGAAAGAAGTCATTCAGACAGATCTTGAAAGTCGGGCATACCTTCACGCTTACAATGTGCCTTCGCATGGTGTCGCATTGGAAGGTTACTGCCCGGTAGCGTACTTTGCTGTCAATAAGCCCGTACGAGGGAAGCCCGAATTCGCTTCGAAGTATAATGGAATTACTTATTACTTTGTGAACGCAGATGCAAAAGGAGCCTTTGATTCCAATCCACGTAAATACCTTCCCGCTTACGGTGGTTGGTGTGCTTTCGGGATGGCGGTCGAGGATAAATTCCCTGTCGATCCCAAGCGATTTAAAATCGTGGATGGAAAGCTGATGCTCTTTCTCAAGAATAAAGGAGTCGATGCTTTAAATCTTTGGAATGATGGTCATGAAAAGGAGCTCACCTCTAAAGCCGACGCCCATTGGAAAAAAGTACAAGGATGATCAACAAAGATTGAACCTAGACCTGAATTGAGTAAGAAATCCTCTAAGCTTCAATGGGAGCTAAGGGGATTTCTTTTTTTGTTAGGTAGGCTTGCAATTCGGAGGGATCTAAAAATTCTTGAGGGCAACGATAGCCTCGATGGAGATTGTCTTGTGTCAGAATTTTCTTAAGGGCAACGACCACCGGGGCGACTGCTATCCTTTGCCCCCCTTGCGTTGAAACAGAAGCCCATTCTTGGATTTCACCTGAATGAGATTCTATTCGATAGCCGATTCCGCTCGCTTGACTACCGACAAGTCTCGCCAGTTTCGTGCCTAATCCCGCAAACTTATACAAAAGAAATCGAAGGGGAGGGAACTGTTTCCCTAAGCATAAAATCGAGTTGAGCCCAAGGGTGTTACTGTCGATGAACATATCGATATCTTGGAGCTCGGGCCACGATAGAGGTAGTAAGAAGGCATCTGCGCTTTCAAATCTATAGGCATGGAGCAAATTTAAAGGGGGAGGCATTCGAAAACGTTTTGAATCGGCCCAACCTCTTTTTTTTCGTAGCTGGCCTTTCTGTCGACACCATACTTCGTGACCCAATGATCTTATTAAAGAACGAGCCGTTCCCGTACGGGCTGTGTGTTTGGAAGCAGGGGCTAAAAAGGATGCAAAGGAATGAGGTCTTTCTATCCCAGAGAGCTGAATAATGAGGGACGAAATTGCTGATACCGTGCTGAAGGAGTTGAGAACGAGAGCTCCCGAAGCATCGATGCTCGATCGATAATTGTAAACTTGTTGAGCGTAGGTTAAGGAATCGTTGATATCGATCAGGCTGGCTCTATGTTCGATCACCCAGTTTAAAAGAGTCGTTGAGCGATTTTGAAAGGGGCCGACGGTATCGATAAGAATGTCATCTTGCCGAAGGGTTGAATCTAAAGAGTTGGCATCTTCAACATCCACTTGGAGGTCGCTTTGGGCCGACCTTGACGCCGTCAAGGCTTGAATCCCTTCTTCTGACAATGCTTTCAGGGTCTCTTGGCCGAATCCGCCTAAGCCCCCTAAAATGATGATGCGATTCATGAGCGATGGACTCGCGACTTAAGAGAATGCTTCATCGGGGCGGCTCCGTAATACTTTTTCTAACCAAAGGACGACAACGATAAAGAGTGGAAAGAGGATTGCCGTAGTCAGGACGATGCCGGGAAGATAATCCAGTGCGGCGGAGAGTGACATTCCGATGCCTGCTAGCCATACGATCCACAAACAAATCTTGAGCTTCAAACTTAAGTTCTTTGTATTCACGGTAAGAATGATGCCGCCGAGGGTATAGAGCCCGTTTGCTCCGAAAGCCATCAACCAGTCTGTCGATCGAAGCAGAGAGAAAACCCTCTCAGAATGATCCTCCACTCCGGCGTGGACTAACAAATCCGGCAGAACGAAGCTCAAAATCATCTCACCAGAAATATCACAAATCATTCCTAACCAAGCAATGAAGATGGCGATGACTCCCCAAGTTCTCATTCTTGCTTCTTGAGCCCACCATGCGTAGAAACCGATCAGGGAGACAGCGGAGATCATCCAGGTGAACCAGGAGAGTCTCCAGGTGGTTTTATTTTCGAGGATATAAACCGCACGTTGATGGTGATCCTCTTCTAAAGGAGATCCCGGCTGAATCAAGATGGCTAGGATGATCAACGCGATCAAATGAATTCCCGCGCAAAGCATTGGAGTTAAGTTTTTGATCTTTTGGGAAAGGCTAGTTCCATGAATTAAAAAATAGCCGAAGGGAAGCCACCAAATAAAATCATTGTAAACGCAGAGCATGATCGCGCGCTCCGGCAGGTTTTCTCCTTGGGAAAGTGAGAGTAACATGCCGATTGGTCCCAGTACTTTTCCCAGTAATCCACAGGCGATGATGGGTTTCGCTCGGTCTAAACGAAATGCAGCGTAGAGGTATAGAAAACCGTAAATTCCAACGACCATCCCGAGGCACGCCCAAAATTCGGGGTACTTGGGGAGTTCTAAATCGAGCCACTCAAAATAGAGGTGAGGAAAAAAGCCGGCCCACACTCCGAAGGCTAAGTTATAAAGCCCGGCGATAAAGAAGGTCAACTGGTAGAGACTCTTAGCTTGCATCGAGTTCCTAAAGGTACTGAGATTGATCTGACGTGGTTACGATTTAATGAAATAACGGTTCCAATTTAGGTTGTGGACGCGTTATTTTGTTAGAAGTTAAAATTTTTAAATGTTTGTATTTAAAACCGTACATAGTAACCGGATGAAACGATTATTCCGGGGTTTAAAGGAGTCTTTCGTGATGAATCTTAGAGAATTACGATCCCGTTTGACGGTCTTTCTTGGTGTCTTGCTTCTGGTAACCTTGACCAGCCAAACCACCTCTGCCGATCAACGCTGGCCCAGTTGGCGAGGTCCTCAAGAAAACGGCTTCCAGGTTGAGGGTATTTATCCCGAAAAATGGACGACGGAGTCCGGAGTCGTTTGGAAACTCCCGATTGGAGGATTGGGTTGTTCAACTCCCATTGTCTGGGATCAACAAATTATCATCACGGCGGGGATTTCTGATTCCGATACCGTTCTTTCGGTCGATTGGAAAGGGGATGTGAAGTGGCGACGTACCTTGGGCAAGGAACGAAAAGGAAAGCATCGCAATGGCTCGGGGAGTAATCCTTCTCCCGTTACAAACGGAAAAGGAATCTTTGTTTACTTTAAGAGTGGTAATTTTGCGGCTTTGGAAATGAATGGTGAGATTCGTTGGCAAAAAAACTTAGTTAAGACCTACGGTAAGGAATCTCTCTTCTGGGACTTTGGTACGTCCCCCGTTCTCACTGAGGACGCCGTGATCGTCGCCATGATGCACGGAGGAGATTCTTATCTCATCGCCGTCGATCAAAAAACGGGTGATACGAAATGGAAGGTCGAGCGCAATTACGAAACTCCGGTCGAGGTCGATCACAGTTACGCCTCCCCGCTTATCTACAAGCATAAAAATCAAGAACGCATTTTGGTATGGGGTGCAGCTCACTTAACTTCACATTCTCCTCAAGACGGCAAAGTTCTTTGGTCGTGCGGGGAGTTCAATCCCGATAACAAGAGTTACTGGGTGGCTGTTTCTTCGGCCATCATCAATGACGGCATGGTTCTCGTGCCGTACGGAAGAGGCAGTCGTTTACACGGAATTCAACTGGGGGGATCGGGAGACGTTACTAAAACTCACCGCAAATGGGTCCGTAAAGGAACTGGAACTTTCGTTCCGACTCCCGCTTCGTATGAAAAGAATGTAATATTAGTCCGTGATCAAGGAGAAGTGGAATGTGTCTCCCCAAAAACCGGTAAGACGATTTGGGAAGGTCGATTACCCAAGCACCGATCGAAGTATTACTCTTCACCTCTGGTCGCCGATGGCAAAATCTACGCGGCCCGAGAAGATGGAAAGATTTTTGTGGCTACGGCCAAGCCTCCCTTCAAAGTTCTATCTGAAAACGACATGAAGGAACGCGTGATCGCTAGTCCCGTGGCGGTTGATAACAAATTACTGATCCGCGGTGAAGAGCATCTTTATTGCTTGGCTAAAAAGAAGTAGTCGCATCCGAGCTTAAATGCAATTCCCCTCGCTAGCGCTTCGGGCTAGTTAATTACTCTGAATTAAAATCGGGTGTTAATTAGTTCTTGTTGATTAAACAGGAACTAAGTCGAGTTGGGATCAACTCGGCCATGAATAAAGACC
>JANQLS010000163.1 GCA_028280485.1 Planctomycetota bacterium | reverse complement strand
GGGGTGAGAGGTTAGAGGTTTGCAAGATTAGGTTTCTGACGCAGTTACGGACTAATATTTCACGACCGTAAACGTAAGTTCTTAGAAACTTTTAGGATTGTCGGCCCTATGGGCAGCTGCCTTGAGGAAATTCGTGAGAGAGTTAGCAATGTGTTTATTCTAACTCTATTCTTGAAATACTGTCGGGAGCTCTTCCTTAAGACTATTTTGTGTAATGGTTTACACGACTGATTGGGTTTGATCTCCTCAGTATTTGATAAGGGAGTGCACTTGGTGATCTCCCAAAAGATCGCGCCCATTGAGGAATTCCAACTCGACCAAAAAGACACAGGCGGCGACTTTTCCCCCCGCGGCCTCAATCAATTTGGCGCAAGCTTGAATCGTTCCCCCAGTCGCGAGAAGGTCATCGATAAGGACGATGGGTTGACCGGGCTCGATCGCATCGTGATGCATCTCAACTCGATCAGTTCCGTATTCCAATTCATAATCGATGAAGTGGGTATCGGCTGGAAGTTTTCCCGGTTTCCGGATCGGAATGAATCCCACTTCTAATTTGGAAGCGAGAGCTGAGCCAAAAATGAATCCTCGGGCTTCGGGGCAGGCTAATGCTGTCGTCTGTACACCTTCAGAGTGAAGAAGATCACTCATAATGTTAACGATCCTCGAAAAGTGAGGTCCGCTGGCGAGCATCGGAGTGATGTCTTTGAAGACGATGCCTTCCTTAGGAAAATCGTGGACGTCTCGGATGAGAGCTTCACAATCATCCAGGGTAATTTGAGAATTGGAACTCATGCTTCTTCTTACGGTAGCCCTCGGGCTGTCTTGAAACAGTCCTTAGGTTTTGCGCTCGATTTTAAAGTGGGTGGGGGGAAATTAGGACACCTCGAGGTGAGGACAAGCCCGCATGATACTCTAAATTCGGGCTGGAAGGGCAAAATATAGGGAAATTCGATTAATTCTTTTGGGGAATTTGGGAGGGGATTGGGTCGATTCGCTTTAAAGTTCATTCTCCCCCAAATTCTGGTGAATTTGGCTATAAAAAAACCTCTCACTTGCCAAGCAGCATGTGAGAGGTTGAATTGTTTTTAACGAATCTTTTAACTGAGCCTTCGAGTCTCAAGTCTCCTGAACTCTCTCTTTCTCGTGGGTGAGAATATAGTAGAGTTTTTTGAGGGCTTCATTCTCAATCTGGCGAACTCGCTCGCGGGAGAGATTCACTCGTTCCCCAATTTCTTTAAGAGTCATCGGGTCACCGTTTTCCAAGCCGTATCTCATGCGAATGATTTTTGCATCTCGGTCTTCGATTAAAGTGAGTAGCTTTTCGATCAATTCATTTTTGGTATCGTCAGCTAAAATCTGATGTGGTTGCTTAACGTTCTTATCTTCTAAGATTTCGCTAAGGGTCCACATGTTCTCCAGGCTGATCGTTTGGCTTGAAGAATTCGAAGCCCGAATGGCCGTTTTAATAATTCCTAAATTTTCAGTCGGAATTTCCAAGGCTTCTGCAATCTCTTCGATGGTGGGTTGACGTCCCAACTTAATCGAGAGGTTTGAAGCCATGTTCTTCCATTTCGAGATAATCTCGACCATGTAAGATGGAATACGAACTGTTTTTACCGTGTCGATGAGGGCTCGCTTAATAGACTGTTTAATCCACCAAGTGGCGTAAGTGCTAAAGCGACAGTTGGCATCGGGGTCGAAACGTTCTACTGCTTTGAGTAGGCCAAGATTTCCTTCTTCAATCAAATCCATCAAGGACAATCCTCGATCGACATAGTTCTTAGCGATGCTAACGACAAGGCGTAGATTCGCCTTAATCATTTGCTCGCGGGCATCATTGTCGCCCTTTTGAATACGACGAGCTAAGGATTTTTCTTGATCTGCATTCAACAGATCAATCCTATTGATGTCTTTAAAGTATGTTTCTATTCCAGGGTCCTTGATCGCCATAACACTATCGTAAATTAGAAAATTTAGACAATATGAAGTTCTTCTCGAAAAGTGATTCCGTACTTTTCAAGAGCCAACTAAGTGAGCCAAAATGTAGTTTTGTTCAATTTGTGAAGCAGTGGATGAAAGGGAGATTTCAACTTGATGACTCAAGTTGTCTAGGCTTTTCCATGTTCCGAAGAACTGTTAGAGACTAGTTCACTTCCTTTCAATTACTTCAGTGTAGAACCTCGTTCAAACCAGCTATCGTCAATCGGGATCGGGGATCTTGATGGGGTGTGAAATTATTTTAAAATTCCTTGCTCAAAAGATCCTAAGTGACTGATTTTTAAGAGCTTTACGGTGCAAGCCACAATTTGGACAGAATCGCCTCTTTAGGGGCTTATTTGGCGTTAAAGAAGTTCATTTTTTTTCTCGGCCGATAATGTGGTGGGATGGCTTCCCCTGTAGGGCGGCCTCAAGACGTTCATGTTAAATCGAATACTATCCTTTAGCGCCACCCTTTGTGGGTGGCTTTTCCTCGCAGGTTTGGACAAACCTTCAAAATCTATTGTCATTTCAGGGAACAGTCTGGGACAACCCAGGTGCTACAGGCGGGGTAGATAAATATCGGAACGATTTACTTTTGTTCGTTCTTGAGCTCTTGTTGGTTCTTCCACCAAGTCCTGGCAAATTCTACGCACTGAGCTTGGGCTTGGCGTCTTTCAACGAGTCCGTTGATCCGCCAGCTGTTTGAGAAACCAAAATCACTTCCGGCCTGCTTCTTGAGGATTGCAAAGCCTTTTGTTTGAAACGAAGAGTGATGGAGGTGTTCGATAATAAAATTCAGAGCCTTCGAACCTTCATCCGATGTGTAGGAAACCTTATCGATAAACTTTTCTAAACTGCCCAATTTCGAATAGATACTTCCTGATGTTCTCCTCTGAGCCTGTGCCTTCAATGATTCGAGCAATTGTTCCATGGCTTCCCCATCACCGAACTCAGTGAGAGTTAAGAGTGCACGGTCTTTTTCCGTTGTGCTCTTAGAAGTTTTGATAATGTTCTTTAGGTAGGTGATGGGAGTTTCATCTCCTAAATTCAATAGATATCGTGCGAGATTGGAATCAGGCTTTTTATTGAACAGTTGCCGAATAGCAGGTAAGGCTTCCTCTAAACCGAGGGTGTCGATAAGCCTCATTGCGGTGCTTAAGTCTGAGCTTAAAGTATAATCTTCTAATCCCTCTAAGAAGACTTTCTTAAATTGACTCCAAAGTTCGGTGGGTTCTTTTAAACCTTTGAAGCGAGCTTCGTCTTCTTCTTCAATTTGGCGGATGTAGACTAAGGAAGACAAGCGAGTACCACTGAGACTCCCAACAGAATAATAACCTAGTCTCGACTTTGAACTCTCATACCAGCCCGTTCTGAGAGTACGGTTTCGGGGCTGATATAAAATGGGAATATTAGGTCTTATGGAATAGGACGAGCTAATCCTATAACGAGTGCCCGATCCGTAGTTCACACTTA
This sequence comes from Planctomycetota bacterium, assembly GCA_028280485.1. Lineage (GTDB taxonomy): Bacteria > Planctomycetota > UBA8108 > UBA8108 > JACQVS01 > JANQLS01. The sequence continues at coordinate 22,839 of JANQLS010000163.1, read as the reverse complement.
AAGGTTGAATCGTGGTCGATACTTCATTTTCCCAGCGATCACGATAATTGAAGGGAGTGCCTGATTTCACCAAGAGCTGGCGACCATCGAGTACCGTAATTTTTTTGTACTCTTTCTCGCTCGGGTTGGTGGGTTCTACCGTTTCAATAAGTAGATCGAACTCAATAAACTCGAGATCTTTAGGCGCAGCTTCTGTTTTTCTCGCATCACCGTAAGCGATGAAGGCTTTGTAGGCCTCGTCGATGTTCTCAGGCTTTCTAAGCCATTGACGAATGCTATGAGTTAAATGACGTAGCTTGTATGAAGTCGAGTTATTGATAACTCTTTGATTGGGTTTTTGAGGCGGTCGTTTATAAATCACTCCAGTCCAACGCTGGAGTTCATTCAAAAACTCATTTTGATAAGAAGTGTTCGTATGCTTTGAAAGGTCGACAAGAAATTCGATCGTTCGTTGGTATTGTTCTCGAGTGAACTTTAAGTTTTGAGTCAATTGTATTAACAGCCCGATGTGCACACTCGAGCGACCCGGGACTTTTTCTTTTACTTGTTGCTCGATGATCGAATAGATACTTTCAAGAAATGGAACTGGAAGGGGTTTTTCTTTGAACGTGATCGCGAGACAACGAGCGATTTGCGAAAGTTGAGTATGACTTTCTAAATGAGTGATCAGGGAGGGGACGAAGTTTTCAGCTGTCTCTGATAAATCGATTCGATTCGCAATAAAGTTCCACAAGTGAACGAAAGCTGTCACCTGGTAGCTGCTGGATACTCCAGTTTGTGAAGATTGAGTTTCAAGGGCTAAGTTATTGAGGAGCTCAAGGACCTTCGCATGTTCTTCTTTGTTTTCAAAGCGAATGAAGTGAATCAGCCTTAAATAGAGCTGTTCGGTCTCTGGGTTTGACCATGAGAGCTGCCCGATAATATTTTGCTTCGAGAGAACGTTGAGCAATGGAGGAACGAGCCATTCGCGATTGCTGGGATCGCTGAGCACTTCTAAAAAGCACGTGAAAATTTCCCTTTGTTTTTGCTGAGTTGAATTTCCGATTCTCATCAACAAATAATCGCGAGCTTCAACTGACTTTTGTTTGAGCAACATCAAGCTGGCTTCAGTCAAAGAGATCGATCGAGACTGATTTTCATTTTGGGGGCCGAATAAATCGGGATCGGTGAGTTCTTGATCTTCAGAGCTGTTGGCGATACGCGAGTTCAACTCTGAAAGGGCCTCTTGAGAATGAAGGCGGGCCTTTGCCAATAAGCTGACGTCTTCAGTTTCGGGGGAGTTGGGAAGAGAGTTTAGGATGGTTAATCCTTTGGGGTCTCCTAGTAATCCCAACATTTTGATCGAATGGAGACGAGTCTCGATATTGCTACTTTGAGCTTGAAGTTGAAGCTTGTTGAGCAATTCAGTCATCGCTTGTTGCGGCTCTGGTTCTCGATCTCGTGAACCTCTTTGGGGAGGTTGACTCCTTCGATGGCGATCCCATTCCAAAAAGATTAAAAAGGGGAAACGTTGGCGATCGGAATAGCCTCCGATTTGAAGATACTTGGTTCTTGCGCCCCTATCGATCATGCTGATGGTGCCTGAAGTTTTCAGGGGGCGACTCAAGTTGTAATTTAAAGTTCTTCCTGTCTTCTTGAGACTCGATTCAAGAGCTACGTTATTATCGGGCAGTAAGGTCGCTGAGAATTGATACTGTGCAGGGGAGCCAGTTGAAGAGTTGCTCGGATCTTGAATGGAGGCTTCTTCACCGGGCAAGAGTTCTGCGTACTCTTGATAAAACTTTGTTCCTCCAGGGTCGAGTTCAATTCTTGTCAGTTTTAACGAGATGACTTCAGGGTCGAGGATATCGAGAAGTAGTTTGGTTCTTTGCAGGATTTCAGGATTGGGTGAATTGAGACCTTTGCTGATTATCTCGATCGCTTGGTTCCCGCTGTCGAGCAACTTGTTTTGGGCTTCGACTCGTTTGCGCCAATCTTCTGCTCCCAACATTTCTACCCAGGATTCGAATTCATTCGAATCAACGGCCTCTTCCGTTGTCCCATGAGATAGATTCAAAACACAAAGACACAACAGGACCATCGAGATGGTAAATCTGGTGATGAGTGTTGTTGGGGTCTTAGGTGGAAGCATTGTCAGTTTAGAGTGGTCGTGATTCAGTGATTGGTTTTTATTCTGTCTGCTTGTTGTTAGTGATCTCTTAGTTTATAGCAGGTCTCATTTTAGAGGATGAGAGAGTTCGTTACGAAAATATATGCAAAATCGAGGCCTGGATATTATAGCTGTAAATACTCTCCATGGCTCCAAATCAGTTCGTTCTGTTAAAAAAGATTTCTAGGCCGAGTTTGTTCTTTTTTAAGGAGTTCGGCACGGATTTTCGGCTCTTGATTGGGGCCGAAAACGTGCTTAGGGCCGAGTATAAGAAAAATTTTTGATAGGGTTCCGGGAATTCGACACTTTTTGAACTCTCAGTTTAGAGAACCACCTTCTTCAGACGATAGTTCTTGTGAGCGAAGTCTGAATTTTGAATCAGGCTTAGCGTCTTGGTGGGATCAGGGTGATCACTACATTTGATGGGAACTTCAGAATTTAACCTGTTAGTTGACGAATATGGACTCTTCTCGACCCGACATTCATCTTAATACTAGTGCAGTTTCGGTGGCTCCAAGGGAGGCCTCTGGTCTCAAAGGCTTCGTGTCTAAGTTACAAGCTGAAACCAGCGATGTAGCTACCTTAGGTCGTTTGTTCTTAGATAGTTTCCTGGAGACTTTAGGTTTTGAACGAGCCTTCCTTTTGGTAGGTGGTTCTGCGAATGGGTCTGAAGATGCTTCTATTCAAGTTCTCTCAGCGAGAACGGTGCGCGAGCGAACTGAACAAGGTGAGATTGTTCAGATTTCCGATCAAGCCGATGCTGAGCTTATCATTCAGCCCTTGATGGTTTCACAGGCCATCAATACCGGGCAGCTCGTTATCGAAAGAGAATGTTTGGTAGAGCTACCCCCTCCCACTGCAGAGGTTCGTAGGTCCGTCTTTTGCCTTTCATTTGAACTCTCCATCAGTGAGATGGGAATCCTCTACTTAGACACTTCAGTCTTATCTGAGCATCAAGTCGAAACGATCTCCAATGAGTTACAAGATTTAATCTCGGTCGGCTTGCCCATATTGAAAGTTGCGTTTCTTCGACGAGAAGTCAACCGCACTCAAGAAGCTCTCAATGAATACACTTCTGATTCCACCGACACCTTAGATGAATCATCCGATTTTGAAATCGGAGAAGATGGTGAACCCGTCTGGAATCCTCGAAACGAAGAGCTGCCATCTTACTTTGGTATCGTGGGGAGATCAGAGAAGTTGGTCGAGCTATTCGAGGTTGTCGAACGTATCAAGGATACAGATTTTAACGTTTGTATCTTCGGTGAGAGTGGATCCGGTAAAGAAATTTTAGCCCGTGCGATTCACCGTGCGGGACGGCGTCGAGATAAAGAATTTATTTCAGAGAACTGTGGTGCTATCTCTGAGACCTTGTTGGAGAGTGAACTCTTTGGCCACGTCAAAGGGGCTTTCACGGGTGCCGATGAAAATCGCAAAGGTCTCTTTGAGTTAGCTGACGGCGGAACTTTGTTCCTCGATGAAATTGGGGATATGTCGGAAGGGATGCAACGAAAGCTGTTGCGCGTCTTGCAAGAAGGCGTCATCCGTCCGATCGGGTCGAAGGAAACGATTCGAGTGAATGTTCGAGTGATTTGCGCTTCGAATCGTGATTTGAAAGTATTGATGGAAAAGGGCGCATTTCGTGCTGATCTTTACTACCGTTTGAATGTCATCAGCATGGAAGTTCCTCCGCTTCGTGACCGCCTCGCGGATATTCCCTGCTTGGTTAAGTTCTTTATGGAAGAATTTAAGAAGGAAGGGTCACGACGTCGTTTCAGTCAAAGCGCGTTAAAAGCTCTTATGTCGTACAACTGGCCAGGTAATGTTCGTGAGTTGATGAATGTTCTCCAGCGACTCATGATCACCGGTCAAAAGAAGAAGGTCATCACTCGTAAAGAGGTGTTACCTCTGTTGACCGGCGGACCGGCGAGATCTTACGTCAGTGAAGATCTCGATCGAGAAGAAGGTGGAGACGACAACGAGATCATCCTCAGAATTCCTCAGAGACAAACTTTTAACGACATCATTTCAGAATGTGAAAAGGCTGTCCTCCTCAACGCGCTTAAGGAGAATCGCTGGAATAAGTCGAGGGTGACTAAAGTGCTTCAGATTCCTCGTCAAAGTCTCTACAACAAGATCGCAAAGTACGATCTGAAGAAGAAGTGGCCCACTGAAGAAGAATAAACTGTTCTCCTAAATCTGTTTTTAAGATACTTCGTGAAAGGCTGAGCTCGGTTAGGGCTTAGCCTTTTTTTGTTTTGACATCATATAGAAATTTACAATCGTCCGCGCTCGCAGTTCTTAAGGTAGTAGGCACACGCCGTGTGCCGTCCTTCTTTTGAAAGCTTAATCGTTTAACTCTTTCAACTCATACATAGCATGCCAAATGAGCTAACCCGAAGCGTTAGCGAGGGTGAAAGAATAAATCGACTTTAAAGTTTCCAAGTAGCTGTACTGAATCGTCTCCACATTACGTAGGTTCACGTCAATCGGCTTCAATTAAACCAATTTTCCCCTCGCTATCGCTTCGGGCTAGTTAATGGGATTGATGGTTCTTCCTCACGCCTCATCGGTTTGAGTAGTTTGGCGCCAGCTTAATGTCTCGTACCCTCGCTCACGCTTCGGGCTTGAAATGCTCCTCTGTCATACTGGCAGGGCTCCTGGAGCCCTAGATTTGCCTGCTGTCAAATTGACAGACACTTTTTGAGGTGTCGTTTTGTGTCTAATATTTAACTCTATAAATTGTAAGGTTTTATGGCTGGTCTTGGAGTTCGGGCACAGCCTTTGCTTTGGTCGCAGGTCTCGTGTTATATCTGGATTTTTCCAGAGCGAGAACTCGTTTTGGTCTTTTTTTTCATATATATCCAAATAACTCTGGATGTATTACCCAAGAATCGTTATTCACGGCGATTCGGTTTTGATTTCAATTTTCATAATCTTTCCGTTTCAGGAGAGTTTCGCATGGCTAAAAATTCAATTCGCCCGCTCCACGACAAAATCGTCGTCAAGCGTACTGAGGCCCAAGAGGCCACCAAGGGAGGGATCCTCCTTCCAGATACTGCTAAGGAAAAACCCAGGGAAGGCGTTGTCGTTTCCGTTGGTGAAGGTCGACTTCTCGACAATGGAGAACGCGCTTCTTTCCAGGTTCAAAAAGATGATCGCGTCATCTTTAGTTCGTACGCTGGCACTGAAGTGAAAGTGAACGGCGAAGAGCTCCTGATCATGAACGAAGATGATGTCTTGGCGATCTTGAACTAAGTTTCTCAGAATCGCTAAACCTCTTCGCAATTATCGTAAAAGAATATTAGTAGAATCTTCTCGAGACACGAATCACCGATTTAAATTCTCGAGTTGCCACCCTTAGACGGCAACGCTTTTTATTCAGCATCACCGTCGACAGAAAACATTGAGGAAGTATCGATGAGCGCAAAAAAGATCGCCTTTGATCATGAAGCCCGTGAGGCCGTCCGACGTGGCGTCCAAAAGCTCGCACGCGCTGTCAAGGTTACCTTGGGTCCTCGCGGACGAAACGTTATCCTTGAGAAAAGCTTTGGTTCTCCCACCGTAACTAAAGACGGTGTTTCAGTAGCTAAAGAAATCGAATTGGAAGACTCCTACGAAAATATGGGAGCCCAAATGGTGAAAGAAGTCGCTTCTAAGACTTCTGACAACGCTGGTGACGGAACCACTACCGCTACTGTTCTTGCTGAAGCCATCTACGAAGAAGGCATCAAGAATGTCGTTGCTGGTGCAAACCCCATCGGTATTCAACGAGGAATTCAAAAAGCAGTTGCTGCTTTAGTTGAAGAACTCAAAGGCATGTCTAAGTCGGTTAGCGGCAAAAAAGAGATTTCTCAAGTTGCTACCGTCGCCAGTAACAATGATCCTGAAATCGGTAAAATGATTGCCGAAGCGATGGAAAAAGTTGGTAAAGACGGTGTTATCACTGTTGAAGAAGGCAAGAGTCTCGACACTTCAGTCGATTGGGTTGAAGGTATGCAGTTCGATAAGGGCTACATCTCACCCCACTTCGTCACCAACGTCGATGAGATGACCGCTGAACTCCAAGATTGTTTCATCTTGGTTCACGAAAAGAAAATCTCTTCTATCAAAGACCTTGTTCCCCTTCTCGAAAAGATTGCTCAAGCGGGTAAGCCCATCTTGATCATCGCTGAAGATATCGAAGGCGAAGCCTTGGCTACTTTGGTTATCAATAAGCTCCGCGGAACTTTCAGCTGTGTTGCAGTTAAAGCTCCTGGATTCGGTGATCGTCGTAAAGCCATGATGGAAGACATCGCCATCCTCACCGGCGGTCGCGCAATTTTCGAAGACCTCGGTGTCGATCTCCAAAATATCCAAATCTCTGATCTCGGTCGCGCGAAGAAAGTTATCGTCGATAAAGAAAATACTACTATTATCGAAGGTACGGGCGCTTCTGATTCGATCAAGGGACGTATCGCTCAGATCCGTAACGAAATTGAAAAATCAACTTCGGACTACGATCGCGAAAAATTGCAAGAACGCCTCGCAAAACTCGCTGGTGGTGTTGCCCAAATTAATGTGGGTGCTGCTACTGAAGCCGAGATGAAAGAAAAGAAAGCTCGCGTCGAAGACGCCTTGCACGCAACTCGCGCTGCAGTTGAGGAAGGAATCGTTCCTGGTGGTGGAGTCGCTATCCTCCGCGCTGCTTCTGCATTAAAGAAAGTCAAAGAATCTGGTGACGAAGCAGTTGGCGTCGAAATCGTCGGCCGCGCTTTGGAAGCTCCTATTCGTCAAATCGCTGAAAACGCAGGTATCGACGGTTCAATCGTCTGTGACCGCGTTAAAAATAGCGAAGGTTCAGAGGGTTACAATGCTCTCACTGGTAAGTACACCGACTTGATCAAGGCAGGAATCATCGATCCTACCAAGGTCACTCGTACCGCTTTGGAAAATGCTTCCAGTATCGCTGGTCTTCTTCTTACTACAGAAGCACTCGTCAGTGAAATCCCTGATGAGAAGGGCGGCGGTGCTCCTGGTGGAATGCCTCCTGGCGGCGGAATGTACTAAGCCAAAAGCAGCCTAAGTTAAAAACAACTCTCTGATTCGAAGTCGTGAAAGAGAGTTCATGATCAACGCATTCGAGGCCTGAGTCTCCTTTAGGGGGCTCAGGCTTTGTTTTTGAGTGGAGGTGATACATCTCGAACAGTTATTGCTCCACTTACACAAATTAACGAGTGGATTCAATTCAGCATTATCATTTACCTTCATCTAGGATGTGGTCAATTTTTTAAATACCATTAACTAGCCCGGAGCGTAAGCGACGGGATCCAATCGACGCTGACGTTTGTGGGTGTGCATGAAATTAAAATACGTAGTTATTCGCATAAAATGACCTTTTCTAAGAATTTAATACGAGGAAATCCCGTCGCTTACGCTCCGGGCTAGTTAATTTTGCAGCTTATTAATATAGGCGATTGATTAGCACTATTGAAATCTATCTGGATCATCTTGAGATTCTTTTACATAAATGATAGCGGCACCTAGGCTATTTTCATTGTTGATATGTCGACAGCTACACCCTTTGGTCCAAAATCTATCTCGGTTTTTGTAAACTTCTTTTAAGGCTCGTGATGCCCAGCTTTTTAATTGAGGCCCAATTCTCTCGGGCTTATTAATAATAGCTTCAATAACAACATGAACATGATTTGATCTTGCATTTACCGCTCGTAAATCCCAATCGCGAAAATGGCAAACTTTTTGAATGATGGCTTCGGTTAGAAGTCGGTCTTTTTTAGTGAGTAAAAAAGGAGGACTGCGCATTTTTTCTTTAGCCAGCGATTGTAGCTTTTGATTGGGTTCTAGTGATCCAGATTCTTTTCTTGAAAACCATCTTCGTTTATCGCCAGGCAACCAAGTACCGTAGGTCGTCCACGTAATGAGGTAAGCATAAGGGGATTTCGCGTATTTGATCATGTTTAAATTAAAGAAGCAGGAGTGAATTTTGGTTCGCTTCAACTGACGATGAATTTTTTATAACACTAAACATGAGAATTGGTGGGGGCTTAAAAAAATTCCACGGTTAATTAACTTTATGCATTTAAGAGGAGGTGCGCGCGGTTGTTCTCGTTGTTGCTAAGATTCCAGAGGTGCAATTTATTTTTAATACCCTTAGTAAGCCCGGAGCGTAAGCGACGGGATCTTTTTATACAGATATTCTTGAATGGATTGGCTTTTAAGAGATGGCCGGAGTTTTAGGATTCACCCATTAGTTCAACACGGTATGAATTGCCTTGTCTCGTCGCTTACGCTCCGGGCTTACTAAAAGGGTTCAAAACGATGATGTTTGTCAAAATTGAATTCTATTAAGGTTTGAAGCGTGGTCTTGGGAGTCAATTATACTTCTAAACCAATAATGAAATTAATTAAGGCCTGGGCCTCCTTTTAGGGACAATGGTATTAACCCTCAAATCCCCATCGCCAAGTACCCACCATCAACCCGAATGGTCTCACCCGTGACGAAGCTTGCGGTGTCGGAGGCGAGATAGATCGCAGCGCCGACGAGTTCGGGGAGTTTGCCCCAGCGTTTTAGCGGAGTTCTCATCAGGGCGGATTCTTTTCTTTCGGGCGACATTTTTGAGGCGTTGAGTTCGGTCATGAAAAAACCCGGGGCAATCCCATTTACTCGAACGCCGTGAGGAGCCCATTCTGAGGCCAAGGACTCAGTCATACCCAAGACGCCGTATTTGCTAATGGCGTAAACACTCGCCAGCTGCCAGCCTCTGTAGGCGGCTAAAGAGGCGATGCTGATAATCGACCCCTGACCCCTTTCGATCATGTGCTTACCCACTTCGGTCGTACAAAAGAAGGCACTTCGTAAATTGGTGTCGATAATTTTATCGTACTCTTCCTCAGTGAACTCTTCTCCTCTTTTGAGGATGGTGGTTCCTTGAGAATTTAAGAGGATGTCAATTTTTTCATGTTCTTGAATCACTTGGGACACCGTCTCACGAACTTGGCTGGTATGAGTGGCATCCAAAACATACCCGTGAGATTCGCCTCCACTTGCCTTGATGACTTCAACTGTTTCAGCGACTTTCTCAGGTGTTCGACTCGCTGGAAGTACCTTGGCACCGCACTCAGCAAATCCCAAGGCGATCTCACGGCCGATTCCACTGGTGCCTCCAAAGATCAACGCGGTTTTTCCCTCTAGTGAAAATCTTTCTACAGTCACCGGTATGTCTCCTCTGGGAAGAATTTACGATTAAGTTTTGTTGCTGAGGTACTCTCACATTAGCAAAAAAAAAATGTCGACAGCTTGAAGAACAAGCCGCCGACATTTTATCTCTTAATTTGTTCCTGTGAACAACAGAAACTAAATTGAAGAACCCTTTGATCAATTAGATAAATCTGAGAGTTCTCTCATCGAGAATGTATTTAAAGAAAGATTTAAATCGAAGCCATTAAGCTTCTTTTTTCTTCTTTTTCTTTTTCTCAACTTTGATGTGTTTTTTCACATACGCTGTTTGGCAACCGCCACAGCAGAAACCCACTTTCTTACCGGTTACGACGAGGATCGCCGTATCTGGATCTGTTCCCTTTTTGCTGAAGGGGCACTTTTTGGATTCGTCTTTGACTTTGGCGATGCCAAGGGTTTTCAGAGCATAACCTTTGACGCAACCACCGCAGCAGAAGTATTTGGTTTCGCCATTGACGACCAATTTTTGATCTTCTTTTACGGGCTTTCCACTCAAGGGGCATTTCTGGCCTTTGACGCCTTTATCCACCATTTTGAGCTTATTTTTGTTGGCGTAGTTGGTTTTACACTTACCGCAACAGAAAGCAACTTTCTTAGCGGTTAAGTGAATTAAGCTTTTCTCGGCATCGACAGGCTTTTTACTGAGCGGGCATTTTTCGTTGGTCTTCTTAGCGTCGACTTTGTACTTCGTCAAGTAACCTTTGACGCAACCATTGCAGCAGAAACCGGTTTCTTTACCGTTAACGTTCAGTGAAATACCATCCTTAGCATCTTTACCACTGATGGGGCATTTTTTCTTTTTCTTATCAGCGGTGGCGAGTCCAGGAACAAACATCGCAGCGATCGCTAATACTGACAGAATCGTCATCAAAGCAGTTGCTCTGGTTTTCATGTGAAAACTCCTTTGAACAGATGAATTTTTAACTTCTTGAAGTTCAAGAAAGTGAATTTACGAAGATAAAGACACCGCATTAAATGGTGAATCGTAGAGCGACCATCATTCTATGCAGAGAGATCTATTTTAATGCTTAAGAGACCCCCTTGGAGTGAGTTTAATAGGGCTCACCAGAAATCCAAGGTAGCCTTGATCTTAGTGAATTTCAATAAACCGTTTATTAATTTGTCTTAGGGCTCGATTTTCTAACTACATTTGTCATCGGCTGATGGGCTCAGGATTCATCACCTTAAAGCTGACTAAACTTAATTAGTGCGTGAACTTCGTGTATTATGAGGGCAGGGTTGTTTTGTAATTATTTATAAATAAATGGCTTAGGTTTTTTTTCGGGGCTTTCGGCTCTGTTCCTATTTACTTATTCCAAGGGCTTCGGGACTATATTCTCACCACTGTTGAACCTGCTCAAGGAGGTCAAGATTGGTTTCACCAGAACATTTTCGGAAGAACTGAGGATGGAGGTCCAAGGCCGTCATCCTGAAAGAACGGTGTGTGGGTGTCGATTTAATTCGATCCAGATAGAGGAGAAATTTGAAAATCTTGATTATGAATACCAGGGCAATTTGTCTCAGTTTGCTTTGAGTTATAGGTTTTTAAAAGTTGTATGGACTTCATTTCTCACTTAGTGGAATTACTTAGTAGGAGCTAGGGGCTATAATATTCTTGATATTATTTATTGAGAGAAGCTATTGTGATGTTCTCTGATTAGGGTGAGCGAGTTCGAGAGTTTTATTGGTTTACCTCGTGTTTTGTTCCCGAAGTAATCTAGTACCTGGAACTCAAATTTTTCAAATTATCTCCTTAAGGGCGCACCAACTCCCCAAGGAGATTCGCATTCTGTTTGTCTGACAGGCAGAAGAGCAATTATGGGAAAGGATCAGTTTGATGTCGGATACTGATCAAGGAGTTCTGGCCAAGATTTTATTTCTTGATGATAGTCCTTTACTTAGAACGGCCATCTCTCAATCTTTAGAGCTCGAAGGTTTTGAAGTCCTTTGTGCTAGCCAGATTGAAGAAGCTGAAGTCATATTAAAAGAGCACCAATTCGATGTGATGATCGTCGATTGTAATCTTGGGACTGAAAATGGCCTGGAACTGATCGTCGATTGGCGCCAGAAAGAAACCGCTAACTCAGAACTCAATCCAGCATTCATCATTGCCATCGGGGGTTCTTATAATAAAGAAGAAGCCTACCAGGCTGGGGCGTCGAGTTGGTTAGATAAGCCCTTTACTCCAGATGAATTAGAAGCACTGATTCGTGAGAATTTACAGTGATTTTTAAGAGCTGACTTATAAATCGCCTCGTTTTTATTCTACCTTCCCTGTTATTTTCAATGAGAGCTTCCTCCTTCCTAATTGCACTGCTTCTTATTTTCGTAACTGGGAAGTTACAAAGTGCTCAACCCAACGTCGTTATTCTTCTCGCCGATGATTTAGGCTACAAAGACGTGAGTTGTTATGGAGGCCCAGTTAAAACTCCAGCAATTGATAGCCTCGCTGAAGCAGGAATTCGATTCAGTGATTTTTATTCTGGTTGTGCCGTTTGTTCCCCATCAAGGGCAACTCTCCTTACGGGACGCCATCACATTCGCACTGGAGTTTACAGTTGGATTCACGATCCCAGTCAAAAATCGCATCTCTTAAAAAGGGAAGTTACTCTCGCTGAGGTTTTAAAAGGAGCTGGATACGAAACAGCTCATGTGGGCAAATGGCATTTAGGTTTGCCTTCGAAAAAATACGACAAGCCGACTCCGGATCAACACGGTTTCGATTACTGGTTCGCGACTTGGAACAATGCTTCTCCCAGCCACAAAGATCCAAATAACTTCATTCGAAATGGAAAAGCAGTTGGACCCCTAAAAGGTTATTCCTGTCAAATCGTCGTCGATGAGGCTCTCCAGTGGTTGGATCGCCATCGCTCTAAAGAAAAACCCTTCTATCTAAATGTTTGGTTTCACGAACCTCACGCACCGATCGCTGCTCCGGATTCGATTGTAAAAACCTATGGAAAACAGAATGATCGAGCTGCGATTTATTCTGGGACGATTGATAACACGGATAGAGCCATCAAGCGTTTATTGGAAAAACTGAAGGAGGTCTCACCAGTAGAAAACACGTTAATCATTTATGCCTCCGATAATGGAAGCTATCGCGATGATCGTACTGGAGGATTGCGAGGCCGAAAGGGCATGAACTGGGAAGGTGGGATACGAGTACCCGGTATTTTTTCTTGGCCAGGAACTATCAAAAAAGGAATCGTCTCCGGGGAGCCCGCGGGATTAGTCGATGTTTTGCCAACCGTCTGTGGCTTACTCAAGCTCGACCAACCTAAAGGGATCCATTTGGATGGTAGTGATTTAACCCCGATTCTTAAGGGCGAGACGAAAAGCTTTAATCGGCATCAAGCTCTCTATTGGCATCTTCAAAAGTCACGCCCCATCGTTGCGATTCGATCGGGAGATTATTCTTTGGTGGCTGATCCAGACTATCAAATCTCAAAGAATAATATGTTTCAAGAGAAGTGGATACCCATCGTCAAGGCCGGGGGATATAAAAATTTCCGCCTCTATAATCTCAAGGAAGATCCCAGTCAAAGTCAGGACTTGTCAGCTCAGCAGCCTAAGTTACTTAATGAGCTAAAAGAGAAGTTGTTGAAGATCAATAAAAGTGTGATGTCTGATGGTGCAGACTGGCATAAGGATAAATGAAGAATTTCGTAATTCAGAATTAGCTTTCTTGAGAACTCTGAGAAACTCTAGCTATAGTTTCATTGATGACTTCTAATATTTGAGCAGAGTTGTAGGGTTTTGTGGTGTAATCATCGCATCCAGCTAGGAGGCAGGTGTCCTTATCTGAGTTTCCCGCATGAGCGGTGAGGGCAATAATGGGATGAGTGTAATTCTCTCTTCTTAAAACACGGGTAGCTTCGTAACCATCCAGGATCGGCATCTGCATATCCATAAGGATCACATCGTAAGCAGCATTTTCATAGGCTGCATTTAGGGCATGAATGACTGCCTCTTCTCCATTGTTGACGACTGTAAATTCCGCTCCAAATTTTTTCAGAATCCGAGAAATCAACTTTTGATTCACCCCGTTGTCTTCAGCTACAAGAATTCTTAATCCGTTAAGTTGATGGTGTTTCGAGCTGGATTTCGCTGGGGCCGGAGGATTTTCAACGACACCCCAATTTTCGACCATGTCATTCTCATCGACTGTGGCAAGTGGTAGGGAAACAGTAAACGAGCTACCTTCGCCAAGGGTGCTTGAAACGGATAATTCCCCTCCGATGATTTCGATTAATTGTTTGGAGATCGTCAAGCCTAAGCCTGTTCCTCCGTATTTCCGTGTCGTTGATGAATCCGCTTGAGAGAAGGGCAGAAAAATTCTTTGAAGTTGTTCTTCACTGATTCCAATCCCGGTGTCATTAACATCGAATATTAGAATGGGTGATTGATCTTTTATATCTCTTACAGTTGAACACTTGACGGTGACAGTTCCATTTTTTGGCGTGAACTTAATAGCATTTCCTACTAAGTTGACTAATACTTGTCGAAGGCGAGTGGGATCGCTGACGATGGTTTTTGGAATGGGTGTTTCGAATTTAAATTTCAATTTAACTTGTGAATTATCTGCATTCGGAGTCAGCAAAGTTTTAATGCTTTTTAAAATGACTGCAGGTGAGCATTCGATCTTTTCGATGTCAATTTTACTGGCTTCAATTTTTGAAAGATCGAGAAGGTCATTGATGAGATTAAGAAGATAATGACCACTATCTAAAAGCATTTTATGTGCATCAATACGTTCTTGTTCACTGAGGTTGTCTTCGTGAAGTGCTTCTGTGTATCCCAAGATCGCCGTCATCGGAGTGCGAATTTCGTGGCTCATGTTGGCTAAGAATTCGCTTTTCAATTTTCCGTGAAGAACTAAATCATCGTTCTTTTTTCTCAGGGAAAGGTAGAGGTAACATAGTAAGGTAATAAAAAGGGTTGCTATGATAGAAATAATTCCGGCAGTAAGAGGACCGGAAGAAACCAAGGTTATAGAAGCGATATCTGGATTACCTCCAATCACCCAATTTAGATTTTGAAAATTAAAATTTGCTTGAGCAGAAGGACTTGAGGGTTGAGTCGATTCGGAATACGCGTGCTGAAAAATTTCGACATCGCCTTCAAAAATCTGTATGGGGAAATCGATGTTGGATTCTTTCAGTATGCCGTCGACTAGATTGTCTACTTTAAATACCCCTACGATGTAACCCTGAAAGTCTTTCCCAACAAAAAGAGGATCGAAACCTAAAAATCCTTTTCCACCTTGGACAAGTTCTACAGTTTTTGTGAGTTGAAGTTTTTTTTCTTCTTTTGCTCTTAAAAGAGCTACGGCTGTTCTGGGTTCAATTTTTAGGTCTAAGTTGAGCGCTGCTTCGTTTCCTTCAAGAGGGATGATCCACCGATTGTAACCTTGGGAATCTACCCACTCTAATGCTTGGAGTGAAGCGACGTCTTTGATGTAGTTTTGAGCATCGTTTTCCCAAGAAGCTCGACTTAATCCTTCCTCGAATTCCCATCTCTTAGCCATCCGTTCGACGGCTTTTAAATTGTCACGGAGAACAACTTTAATTTCTTGGCTGAAGATATTCAGTCTAGATTCGACCTTTTCAACTTCTGCCTGGACTTCCGAAGAGATTCTAACTTTCCAGATGGTCGCAGTGACAGCGATTCCTAATATAAAAACTAAAAGTGAAGTTACTTTTGCGTTGGAATTCAAGATGGGTCCGCCAATTGCCATTTACTCGTTTTCAAATGAAAGAAAAATACCTGTAACCGTTCTATTTTTATCGACTTTTTATGTCCAAGTTCTGAAACCCAACCCATAGGGATTTAGCTTAAAAAATGGAGGCTTATTGGATGGTTACGGGCGATAAAATCATTCTTTCGGCGGCCTTTTCAATTTGAGAATATTTGTCTGTGGGGTGAACACAGAACAGCAAAGAGCTTTTTTGGGTTATGATGTGAAAATTGAAATCAATTAGGGCCTGTTTTAATAGTGCGAGTTAAGTAAGCCGCTAGTCATGATAAAATCATTGCTGTTGATAATGTTCTCATTTTGTCTCTTGAGTCCGACAATCGGTCAGGAAGAATCGTTATCAAAGAAATCCACTCAAGTAAAAGTATTACCTCTCCCGGATCAACAAACAGCGATTCTGTTTCAGGGGAAGGAAGTTTTACGTTGGCATTTTGATTCAAAATATCCCCGCCCGTTTTTCTTTCCGTTTTTGAGCGAGAGAGGTACCCGATTAACTCGAATGGGTCATCCGGGAGCGCCGAATCACGACCATCATCGTTCGATTTGGTTTGCGCATCATAAGGTTTCGGGAATAAATTTCTGGGCGGATAATGGCAAAGGAAAAGTTCGTCAAAAACAGTGGCTTGCCTATCAGGATGGGAATGATGAAGCCGTTATGGCTTTTTCACTGGGTTGGTTTATAGGGGAACATCAGGAACTTCTCGATCAAGAAGTTATCGCTGCTTGGAGACCCGGTTCTGGTAATGGGTATGAATTAGAATTACAGATAACTTTTAATTCAAAGTTGGGGGAAGTTGTCTTGCAGAAAACCAATTTTGGATTCTTGGGTATTCGGATGGCAAAAGAGCTTTCAGGATACTTCGGGAATGGAAAATTGAGAAACAGCGAGGGGGGAAGGGGAGAGAAGCAAATTTTTGGAAAGCAGGCCAAGTGGGTCGATTATTCGGGTCCGACTGAGAATCTTCCTGAAGGGATAGAGGGCATTACTTATTTTGATCATCCCTCCAATCCGAATTATCCCAGCCACTGGCATGTGAGAGAAGATGGTTGGATGGGAGCTAGTTTTTGTTTTTCCGGCGACTATAAGCTGGAAAAAGGAAAGCCGTTAGTTTTACGCTATTTATTGTTCGCTCATTCAGGGAAGGCGAGTGAGAGTTTGAAGAAGATAAAAAAGGTGGGGATTGATTTCGAAAAGAGAGACGGTTTTAGATTGGTAAAATCTCGCAAACCTCATACCCAGTTTGAAGTCAATCGAGTTAAAAAAGTTTCAAATAAGGATAAGTAAAATGCAAGATCAGCAAAGCTCAATCAATCGCCGTTCGTTTATGGGGGGAACATTGGCCGCTGGATTTAGTACTTCGATGGCCTTGCATTCAAATGTTCTTGCGAACTCTAAAAGCGAAAAACTCGTCGTAGGTGTCATGGGTATGGGCGGCCGGGGTAACCACTTGGCGAGAAGCTTTGAGAGCTTAGAGAATGTCGAGGTCGCTGCAGTCTGTGATGTTGATCGAAAGCGGAGTGAGGCCGCTCGTCAGGCCTTAAATAAAAGTACCGGTAGAGAGATTAAGTCGTATACCGACTTCAGAAAAATACTCGATGATAAGAGTATCGACATCTTGGTCATCGCTACTTGTAATCACTGGCACGCTCCGGCTGCGATCATGGGCTGTAATGCCGGGAAACATGTGTATGTTGAAAAGCCTTGCTCTCACAATCCTCATGAAGGGGAATTGATGATTGAAGCTTCTAAACGGCACAAGCGACTGATTCAACACGGAACGCAACGTCGATCTTGGCCGATGATTGTTGAGGGCATCAAAAAATTGCACGAGGGAGTGATCGGTAGGGTTTATCACGCTCATTGCCTTTATACGAGTTCTCGTGGTTCGATTGGAAAAGGAAAGCCCACGACTCCTCCCGCTCATTTAGATTATGACTTGTGGCAAGGCCCGGCTCCCCGACGTCCCTTTAAAAGCAACATGCTTCACTATAACTGGCATTGGTTGTGGCATTGGGGAAACGGGGAAGTGGGGAATAACGGCGTGCATTATGTAGATATTGCCCGTTGGGGCCTTCAAGTCGATTATCCCACTCGGGTGAACTACGCTGGAGGTCATTACATGTATGACGATGACCGCGAGACTCCCGATACAAGCGATGTATCATTAGAGTTCGGTGACAAAGGATTGATCACTTGGCGAGCCACCAGCTGTTCTCCCTTCCGTGGGGATGAGGATGGTACCTTCGTCACTTTCACGGGTGAGAAAGGTGCTTTAGCGATCAATCGCGCTTCTTACATTCTTTACGATGCGAAAGGAAAAGAAGTTGAGCGGAAAAATGGTGCCAGTGGAAGCAATGGTCACACTCAAAACTTAGTCGATGGCATTCGCAAGGGAACTCCCTTGGCTGCTGATATTCAAACGGCTCACGTGAGTGCGCTTCTTTGTCACTTGGCCAACATATCCCACCGCCAAGATAAACTTCTTCGCTGCGATCCGAAACATGGGGGTCGCATCCTCAACGATCCAGAAGCGATGAAGCTTTGGAAGCGCGAGTATGAGAAGGGTTGGGAGCCGAAGGTGGGGTAGCTCACGCCTTGGAAGCCCGATGCTTTAGCGAGGGATAAGTGAAGTGTCTATTGGCTTAGAAGCGGCTATTTAATCTTCATAGTCTCGTTCAGTGCCGTAGTAGATAGTACCTTTCAATGCTCAACTATCTAATGAGCTTTAACACAAAGCCGCGAAGATCCATCATGATCATGTCACCCGTCGTACCCGCCAGCCAACCATTCTCTGTAAATGAATGGTATTGAAGACTGAGGATTGAATTGAATTCAGGTAACTTCCTGAGTTTTCCGGAATCGTAAATGTAGAAATAGCGAGTTGAATTTTCCACACCCTCGATAAGTAAACGACTTTGATCATCAATTCCCAATCCGATGACTATAGTGATATCTTTGGTTCCATTTATTTTTCTAAAGCCTTGTTTGGGAGTCCAGATTCCGACTAAATTATCCTCATCACTTAGTATGGATGTCTCATAACTTACTTCTTGAACGAGCACCTCACCTCGATTATTGATATTCCTTGCCATAACCGGGAATTTGGTTCCCTTTTTGTTTGGAATATCGATTGGATGTACTTTTCCCTTATAGAAGTAATATGACTTCCATTGATTCTTGTCGACATAATCCCCAATAACCATGCCGGAGTTATTAATCTCTTTCGCAGTAGTGACTTTAAATCCTAATTGTTCCTTTAAGCTGATTATCCCTTTAGTTTTGGACCAATAAAAGGCTTCTTGTTCTATATACATCGAAACTTGCCCGATGGTTTTTACCTTATAGCTAAACCCAACAACTTCATTTGAGTTGTTGATGTCTCGCGGTTGGAGGTATCGATTCCCCTGAAGGCTAAAGGTTTCCATGGGAATCTCGTCTTCCCAAAGAATAGCTTGAGTCACAAAGGATTGTTCTGGTTTTTTTACAATCGTTCCAACAATAATTCCCTTTAAGTTTATTGCTTCGGGTCGACAAATGGGCCAATCCTTATCGGGGCTGGTTAGTGTTCTTAAGCTTGAAGTGGCAGGGTTATAAAAGGCAGCCTGCTGTTCCCGATTGCTGGAGAGACTGATCGGGGTCGGATAGATGATTCCAATCGTTTGACCCTTGTCATTGGAGATTTGAGCACTAAATCCCGGTTCATAACAATATACGATATACCCGTTATACCAATCGATGAGGCTTTGGTATTGAGTCGCGATGACAATCAACAAAGGCGTGAATAAAAGGATGAGCTTTAGTTTTAATTTCTTTTTGGAATTTCTCATGGGTTGAGAAACCTAACTAATTTAATTTTTCCCTACTCGCTCAAATAGTGCTCAATAACTATCGTAGTGACGGTTTTAATTAAAAACCAATAATCATTGAAGATTTATCCAATTAACCTAATGAAGTCAAATTCAACGCAGAAGTTTTAATATAAAGCCTTTATGCTCTGAATTATCAGGGTCTTTTATATAGCCAGTTAACCAGCCATTATTTGCTAAAGTCAAATAGGAGAGAGTGGGGTTAGAATTAAAATCGGGTAATCTAATAAAGGTTTCTGTATCGTATATATAGAAAGATTTAATCGAATCATTGCTTGCTTCAAGTAAGATTTGGCCTTGATCATTAATATTTAATGCTACAGTGACTTGAATGTTTTTAGGGGTAGCTATCTTTTTGAATCCTCCTTGTCGAGTCCAAATTCCAAAGAAATGTTTTTTTGGATTTGTATTAATGGAAAAATCAAAGTGTTGTATTAAAACTTCGCCCTTATTGTTTAGGTCCGTAGCAATTACACTTTCATCTTTGTATTCTGTGTTGGCGCAATTAATGAAAAGAATTTTCTCACCTTCAATATAGTAAGATTTTAGAGAATTCTGCTTATAGATATGCCCAATAATCACTCCATGATTATTTATTCGACTTGCCATACTACTCTCAACATTAAGTAGATCACTCAGCTCGACAATTCCTTTTTTCTTGCTCCAGTAGAATCCTTTCTCTTGAGTGAAATGATAAGAATTTTTCCTTCTTATGGGTTTATAGCTGTAGCCGACGACTTCATTGGAATCATTAATATCATTTGGGTAGTAGATTCTTTTATCTGAAATCGAAATAACTTCAACTGGTGTGGAACCTTTCCAAATGACGGCATTGCTATTTTGAGGCCAATGAAGTTCCTGGGTTATCGTTCCAGCTATGAATCCTTTGGAATTTATCGAAGTTGGATGTGAATAAGGTAGTTTTGGATCATTACTTGAAAATTCTTGAAAACTTAAGTCGTTAGCATTAAATAAGGATTTTTTCCTGTATTTAGTCTCTTTGAAATATTGATGATGGATAATAGTTTGCCCTCGATCATTGATAATCGTCGATTCAATTTTCGGATAGATCCAAATGATTTTGTAGCCCTGATACCAATTCAATAAATCTTGATAGCTAAATGTTACTAACGTAACAAGAGCTGCGAAACAGGATGCGAATATTAGTTTATAAGTTTTGCGCGGTGGTTTATTGGGCATTTAATAAATAAGGATTTAGTTGAAATTAAAGCTTAAATTGTGATTCTAAACGGCACACAGCGTGGGCAACTACCTTATTAACTTCATCACAAATCCTTGATATTCCTCGACGTCATCCAATTTCACGAACCCCGTTAGCCATCCATTGTTAGTGAGATTTTGGTATTGTATGTTTTGCTTGGGGCGAATATCTGGTAGGGGCGTGTAGACGCTATTTTTGTAGATCATATACTTTTGTTTTTTATCGACCTCAATTTCTAATAGGACTTGATCGAGATCATTGATGCTCTTGGCATCTATGATTCGAAAACTTTCAGAGCCCTTAATAAATTTAATTCCACTAGATTTAGACCAAATGGCCACGGCTTTTCCAGAGCCTGTAGCAGGGTGTACGAGCACAACTTCTTGAAGGAGCACCTTTCCTGAATTATTGATATCGACAACCTCAACATTTCGAAAGAGTGAAGCTTTCCATGGGATATATATGATTTTATTGTGTTTATAATAAAAAGGCTCCCAGCCATTCGTTCTGTAGAACATTCCCGCAACTGCACCAGAGTTATTGACGACTTTAGCTTGGCTTTGCTTCGCTAGTAATTTCTCATTCAGATCTACAAATCCCTCGGTTTTAGACCAATAAAAAGCCTTATAATCTTTAGTTGTTGAGCCTCCTGATAAAGATGATCCCATCCCAATTTTATTGAATCGATACCCCACGACTGCATTTGAATCATTGATGTCAACGGGTTGAAGGAGTTCATTTGAGAGAGGCTGAACTTCTTCGTGGAGAGCGTTCCCTTTCATGATCAAAACTTTTCCCGATTCCATGAGACCCAGTTGATTCGTTGTAGTGGCAACAATGAATCCTTTTGAATTGATGGAAAGGGGAAGGACATTGGGATAGTCTTTATCGTCATATTCAAATGAGAGGGAATGTTGAGTGTGAGGATTAAAAAGTCTAGAATCTTGCCAGTAAGCGAAAGGAGAGCTGGCGAGGTTGTTTTGCTTTCTCGCAAATACGAGGGCCTGTCCGTGATCGTTGACAGCAATAGTTCGAGTGCTGGGACTCAGCCAAATGACTTTGTAGCCTTGAATCCAATCGTGGAGATTTTGGTATTGGGAAAATATGATTCCTCCTACCAAGAGGAAGGCAAAGATGATGAAGAGTGATTTATATTTTTTAATCTTTGACATGAATTTGTTTCAGGGTAGTAGGCACACGGCGTGTGCCTACTACCTTAATAATTTTATCGCGAGCCATTGAGGATTTAGTTCATCTTTTCCTTCAGTAACCCCTATGATCCAGTTATTGTTTTTTAGGTGCAACACTTTAAGAGGGCTTTTGAAAGATAAGTGTGAGAGAGATGTGTAGTGGCCGTCTTTATAAAGATAGTACTCTTTTCTATTATCTACTTCTCCTTGGACGAGTACTCTTCCTTGATTATCTAATCCATTGGCCCAAGTTACTTTAATCTTTTTTGTGCCCTTTATGGGCTTGAAACCTTTAGGCTTTGACCATATTCCAAAAATGGGTGGTTTTTCAATAATAAGGCTAGCTCTTGGCCGCGTTTGGTCAGCAGCCTCAATTAAAATTTCCCCACGATCGTTTAGAGCTGATATTTGAAGTCCAGTGAGGCTCATGTTCTCTATTTCTATTAAGGTTAAGTTATCGTTTTCGAGATAAAAGGGTATCCACTTTGCACCATTATGCACCGAACCTGCAATTGCGCCGTGATTGTTTATGGAATGGCAAAGGCTTTCTTGGCTGTTTAACTTTTCATGCAAGTCAATGCGTCCTTCTTTTTCTGACCAGTAGAATGCTCTACGGGACTCCGTTATCGGTGTACCGAATGTTGTAGAATTCGCTGGTTTAAAGAAGTAGTAATACCCAACAATTTGATTCGAATCATTGATGTCAGAAAGTTCAACGCTCGCACCATTCTTAGCCACCTTTAATTCTGTAAAGGAAGCTTGATTCCAATAATAGGATTTACGGAATGCCCACTTAGATTGCATTGGAGACATTTCTCCGATGGCATGTCCCTTATTATTGATTGTGGTAATTCGAAAATGTGACCAATTGGAATCAGGATAATTTATTTTAGTCTCTTTATATCTTTGTAGATCTACCAGCGAATTTTCAAATAATTTTGACTCAGGGTTTACATCGACAAAGACAGCTAAACCATTCTCATTGATGTCGTGTATCCATGCCCCATCTGGAGGTGTATATACCTTAAATCCTTTATACCAATCGTAGAGGCGTTCATGCTGGGTTACCCCAATGAATAGAAGCGTGATTACGATCAGAGGGAGAATGATTTTTGCTTTATGATTTGGCTTCATTCTATAAGACATGGCGAAAATTTTAAATCTATGTTTATAGATTGTAAAAACGGCACACGGCGTGTGCCTACTACCCTGGCATTTTGATGGCGAAGGGTTTCGTAATGTTTTTCTCCTCATCTCTGAGAGCGCCAAAAATCCAATTGTTCTTTGTCATCATGAGGTAATAGATGGGGGTATTAAAGTTGAGGTATTCTAATAAGGTAAATTTTCCATCATCATAAAGATAATACTTTGGTTTGCTCATGCTGCCCGACTCTATTAAGACTCTTCCATGGTTAT